>CAXNDZ010000001.1:0-49776 GCA_964201225.1 Chitinophagales bacterium
GTTTTATCATATACCTTTCTACTACTGCTGCCAATGCTTTGACTTAAGTAAGCATTCATTTCTAATAAGGATCTTTTACCTAATGGCTCAGTATAAATCACATTTGCCGAATAAGTAGTTGTATTTCCTTTACGTAAATTTCGTTGGTCTAAAATTGAATCTCTAACCTTGAGCCCTCCACTAAAAAATTCTTGTGTTGTATATTGAAGGCCACTTGAATTAGACGTATTAAATCCATTAGTAATCGTGGATGAAATAGTACGTCCTTTTTTTGCAAACTTTTTCTTTAACAACAAGGTATTATTAAAATTAGTTGCATCCGTTGCATTTGATGACGTTGTTGCATTACTATTAGTTTTTGTTCCGTTTGGCAAAAAAGTTTCAGAACTTGACTCGCTTTCTGATGAACCATTAGAAATACCAATACTAGGCGTTAACTTATAGGAAAATGATTCAGAAACTTTATGGTCAATAGTACTTCCAAGACTTTGTTGTTTACTTTTGGAATTGCTTATTGAATTATCAGATCGGTTAAATAAATTCCCTGGCGTTAAATTTTGTGTATAGGAATTACTTTTATTAAAACGATCAATATCACTCAAGGATAGGTTCGCATTAAAATCAGTTCTTTTATCATTAAATACATTGGAGTAATTACCGCCACCTGAAATGGTTGTTGCAACGCCTTCGCCACCACCGCCACCACCACCACCGCCTCCGCCAAAGGAGATGGAAACGCCACCACCACCACCGCCAGGACGGCCACCACCGCCACCGCCAGAGAAGCTTGAAAAGTCACGGGCTGAAAAATCCTGGCGATTAATATTATTACCAGAACCAATAATAGAGAACTGCTCATCATTATTGATTCTATTTAAATTGCCTCTTAAATCAAAACGTTCTGGGACACCGCCACCGCCTGTTAATTTTCCAAAATTAGATTGGTTTCTGTCCTTTTTAACCTTTAAGTTAATTGCAGTTTCCTCACTACCATCATCAATACCTGTAAACATGGATTGATCGGATTTGCGATCATATACCTGAATTTTGTCAATTGCATCCGCAGGTAAATTACGCGTAGCCATTTTAGGATCACCTGTAAAAAACTCTTTTCCATTCACAAATACCTTAGTGACTGTTTTACCATTCACTGTAATGGCACCTGATTTATCCACCTCAATACCTGGCATCTTTTTTAATAAATCCTCTACCACAGCATTTGGAGCTGTTTTAAAATTTTCAGCATTAAACTCAATAGAGTCTCCATTGATCACCACTGGAGGCCTACGTGCAGTAACGGTCACTGTTGACAAACTGCTTGCATCCAGCATATATATGTTCGCTAAATCTATTTTGGCATTTTTGCCAGTTTTAAAGGCAATCCATTGTTGTATAAAACCAACATAGGAAATGGATATTAAATAGCTTCCGACTGGAACTGATTTAACTGAAAAAAATCCTTGCTCATTACTTCTTGCGAAGCTCACTAATGAAGAATCCTTTGCTTTTACAATTGAAATGGTTGCAGAAGCCAAGTTTCGCTTGCTTACACTATCCACTACGGTTCCCTCAATGGTAAACGTTTGCGCCATACCCAACAAACTCATCCCTAAAAACAACGTTAACAAAAATCCTTTCATCTTGATTATTTTATTCATTTTGTAAAATTACGACACAATTCGTAAATATGGGTTTTGAGGGCTTTTAAGGGCCCATTTTTTATATAAAACAGCTCATTTTTGGATAAGCGGTAATTTCAAATTACAATTCGGCTTTTACACCCTATTTTACTACCATTCAAAGCTACATTGTCAAGATCGCAACTGCCTTTTGATGCTTATTTTGGGGGATAGTTTAACCAAAATATAGGGTTTGGGATGAACGGCGGGTACCGCTATTTTGGATCCTAGCAATAACAAGTGAAACACTTCACTAAAAAACTTAAATGGCGCCATCCATAATTAACCAAAACGCACACCCTGAATTATATAAACGATGATTTAACTGTACTTATTTTATTGTAAATTTAATTTCTAAAAATAGGCAATATGCAAAATTCAAGACGAAAATTTATTCAAAACGCTTCCTTGGTATTAGCAGGGGCAAGTTTAAAGCCAAGTGTGTTATGGTCAAAAAATGACACCATTGCGAAAACTAAAAACTTAATTGGTATACAATTATATTCTGTTCGTGCGGATATGGGAAAAAATCCACTAGTTACTTTAACCGAATTGGCAAAAATGGGCTATGAGCATGTGGAGCACGCCAATTATATTGATAGAAAATTTTATGGTTGGACGGCTACTGAATTTAAAAAAGTATTGGACTCCTTAGGATTGCATATGCCAAGTGGCCACACCGTTATGGATTTAAATCATTTTGATAAAGCAAAAAATGATTTTACGGATGCTTGGAAATATACCATTGATGATGCTGCTACACTTGGTCAAACTTATGTGATTAGTCCTTCCATTGATTCAAAAGTTAGAAAATCATTTGACGCATTTATGTTTCAAGTAGAATTATTTAATAAGTGTGGCGAGTTGTGTAAAAAACAAGGAATGAAATTTGGCTACCATAATCATGATTTTGAATTTAAAGAAAAAGTAAATGGTGAATTAATTTATGATTTAATTTTAAAACATACGGATCCTTCATTAGTAGTGCAACAACTTGACTTTGGTAATATGTACGGCGCTGGTGCAAGAGGAGACGATTGGATAAATAAGTACCCGGGCCGTTTCCCATCCTTACATGTAAAAGATGAAATCAAAGTTGCGAAAGGCGAGATGGGTGATGGTTATGAGAGCACTATCCTCGGTGATGGCGTTGTGAATCCTAAGGCAATCGCATTGCTTGCTAAAAAAATTGGTGGTGCACATCATTATATTGTGGAGCAAGAATCCTATCAAGATAAGACACCACTTGAAGCTGCTAAAATAGATTTAGCACGTATAAAATCTTGGGGTATTTAATGCGCTATTATTTTAATTAATTTACTATTTAGTAAAAAGGGGCCAATTTTATTAAAAATTAGGAGACTATAAAATATGAAAAAGCTTTATCTAATTTTAATATTGGTCATGGTGGGTAATGCTATTCAACCAAGCATTTCTAATGCCCAGAAATTTACCGCACTTGAAAAAGTGAGATGGGAAAAACAGGCAAACCAAGTAACTATTATTAGAGATGAATGGGGCATCCCACACATTTACGGTAAAACAGATGCCGATGCCGTTTTTGGTTTGATGTATGCGCAATGCGAGGAAAATTTTGAGCAAATTGAACTGAATTATTTAGAAATGTTAGGGAGAACCGCTGAAATAAAAGGAGCTAATGCAATTTATGATGACTTAATGATGCGACTAATTCAAGACAGCAGCGATGCTATTAAAGATTTTAATAACGCTCCTGCCTGGTTTAAAGCATTACTTGTTGCACATGCGGACGGATTAAATTATTATTTATACAAACACCCTGAGGTCAAACCAAAAGTAATTAATTACTTCAAACCCTGGTATCATTTAATGTGGACAGATGGAAGTGTTTCCCCGACTCGAACGGGTGGCATTAAAGTAAAGGATGTAAAACAGTTTTATGGTGTTAATAAAAGTGTAGTTAGTATTTCAGAAGATATTACAACATCGCAACTCGATGAAAACGACCTCTCCCCTTATGATATGGAGGAAAAAACTTTAAAGGGATCCAATGGATTCGCTATCGCTCCCAAACATAGCAAAAATGGAACCGCCTTATTGTATATTAATCCACATGTTCCTTTTTATTTCAGATCAGAAATGCACATGTCAAGTGAACAAGGATTAAACGTATACGGTGCTGTTACTTGGGGACAAATGTTTATTTATCAGGGCTTCAATGAGCATTGTGGATGGATGCACACTACTGGTTATGCTGATGTAGCAGACGTTTTTGAAGAAAAAGTATCAAAAAAAAATGAGGCATGGTTTTATGAATTGGATAAAAAAACGATCCCGTTACAAAAAAAACAAATCCCAGTTAGTTATCTTGAAAATGGGGAAAGGCGAACCAAAAATTTTACAACTTATGCATCTGGGCATGGACCCATAATGGGAAGTCGACAAGATAAATGGTTAAGCTTAAAGGAAAATAATCGTTCCTTAAATGCTTTGATTGAATGTTGGACTAGAACAAAAGCAAGCAATTTGAAAGAATATCAAACTGCATTATCCTTATTATCCAACAACAGCAACAATACCGTATATGCGGATGCAGATGGAAATATTGCTTATTGGCATGGGAATTTTATCCCAAAAAGAAGTCTGCAATATAATTATAGTTTAACCGTAGACGGTAGTATTAAAAATACCGACTGGCTGGGCGTACATTCATTAAACGAAATTGTTCAAGGCATAAATCCTACAAATGGGTGGTTGCAAAATTGCAACGCAACTCCTTTTACTATGGCAGGGAAAGCTAGTCCAAAAGCAAGTAACTACCCTTCATATATGGCGCCAGATGGTGAAAACGGTCGTGGTATAACTGCGGTAAAATTATTAGAGCAAATAGAAAAAATTGATATAGATGAATTAATCCAGCTTGGATACAACAAACATTTATCAGCCTTTGATATTTTGCTACCATCCTTTTTAGCGGAGATGAAAAAAGATACACTTACCCCTTCGCTTTCCAAAGCGATTAACTATTTAAACAACTGGGATCATAAAGCAGATGTGAATTCCATTGCTACCACCATCGCTATTGAGTGGGCAACTAAATGGAGTTTGGAAATACCCGCTGCAACTACCGAAGAAGAAGGCACTCAAATCATAAAAAAATATGAGCGTATGGTGAAAGAGGTAAGTACACAAAAAAAGAAGGAATTATTAAAAACCACTTTGGAACAACTTGAAAAAATGTATGGAACATGGGAAATGCCTTGGGGCGAAATTAATCGCTACCAACGGACCAACCCTGGAAAAATGATGGATGATCAGGCCCCAAGCTGGGGAGTGTCTCAAGCTTCTTCCAAATGGGGATCGCTCCCATCCTTTGATAGTAAGCGATATGATGGCACAATAAAAAGGTATGGCTATAATGGGAATAGCTTTGTTGCTGCTGTTTCTTTTGGAAAAATCGTTGTTGCAAAGACAATCATCACGGGTGGTCAAAGTAGATTTTCAAATTCGAATCATTTTACAGACCAAGCCCAAGGATTTATTGATGGTCAATTTAAAACCATTCATTTTTATAAAGCGGATGTTTTAGCACATAAGGTAACATCATATAAACCAGGATTCATTAAATAGTGGTCATACAATTTTGTTAAAAAAGCTATTTTAACAAGGCCTGCTAAATTTTTAACATCAAACTGCTGCATCAATTTTGTTCGGTGTCCTTCAATAGTTCGTTTGCTATGACCCACTTCGTTAGCAATTTCCTTACTAGATGCTTCTTGACAAATTCTGACTAATATGTATTTATCATAAATGGTTAATTGTTGCATGAGTTCAATCTGCTTAATTTTTTCCATCTGATTCATTAATGCAAAAACTTTGTCTGCAATGGTTTTGCAAAAATATACCTTGTCCTGTTGTGCCATCAATAATGCTTTGACCCATTCTTTTTCAGAAATATGCCTGGACACAATCACCGAAAAACCATTATCGATTAAGTTATACAAATGCACTTCGTCCTCCTCATTAAATAACACCATAATAGGGATTCTTTTTTTGATAAGATGAATTGTTTGATAAGTTAATGGGTTACTAAAGTTTAACATGCCACTATCTAGCACAAGTACCTTTGGAAAATCATAACTGGGATGATCCTCAGACATGATTTCATGTAACATAGGCAGGTTGCGTATAATCTTATACCCATTAAATTGGGGATGCTCATTAATGAGTGCGCCGCATCCCAATGCATACAGGGTTTGTTGGTCACAAATGATAACTTGACTTTGCATAAAATGATTTAACTGTTGACAATAGCATAAAGCAACAGAAACAGGCTAATTCATTGATAAACAAACTTATGTTTCCGTATCAAAGGCAATAAAATTGATTATAATTACCCCTATTCAAGTGTTTTCTATACCCCTGTCATAGCTTCTAAAAAACATAGGATTTATAAGCGCTTAAATTAATACCCTTATTAATTTGTCAGTATTATATATTTTATAACTTCATTGATAATTACTAACCACATTACTATTATAACCATCCTTGCGTAACCTATTTTATCCTTTTGTTCCAGTGGGACATTTGAAAGTTTGGGTACTTGCTCCGGCATTAGATAACCCAGATCCTAATTTATCATACTACTATGACTTTAGTCAAAGTATTGCCGAATACACCCGTGTATTTGCCGAACTTGATTTACCCTGGAAATGGCAACCTGTTACTTTAGATACTTATAAAAACATTGTACAAGAAATTGCCAACGAGCGTCAAAAGGGTGTGTTTTTCCCAGTGGTATTAAATTTATGTGATGGTGATGAAATTAATGGTGCCCCAGGATTATCCGTTATAAAAGCATTAGAAGAAAAACAACTAGTGTACACGGGGGCGGACGATTATTTTTATGACATTACTACTTCTAAAATTCCAATGAAAATTGCATTTGATCAAGCAGGCGTGCCGACACCAAAGTGGGAAGCAATAAAAATAAATGAACCCGTAAAGCCGATTGATTTAATAAATAATTTAGGTAGCCCCTTAATCGTAAAACCTGCAGTGTCAGGTGGTAGCTTGGGATTGGGGATTAAAAATGTAGTTGACAATCCTACTGATTTGCAATTACAATTGGATAAAATGTTTGAAGGATATCGGGGTTGGAATTTATCAACCGATGGAATAGTTGCAGAATCATTTATACAAGGGCCTGAATATACTGTAATGATTGTGGGTTCACATCATCAGCCCGAATATGCAAAAATATATCCACCCGTAGAAAGAGTATTTCATGCATCACTTCCTGAGAAAGAAAAAATATTATCCTTTGATCGTTTGTGGGAAATTTATGAAGAGGAAACACCCATGCCCGAAGATGAAAATTTTTATCAATACCAATCCAGCCCTGATGAAATAAAGTTAGCCATTCAACAAGTCTCATGGGATGCCTATGCGGCAGTGAATGGAAAGGGTTATACAAGAGTAGATGTTCGCGTGGATGCAAACACAGGACAGCCCTATGTTTTAGAAGTAAATGCACAATGTGGAATTAGTGAGGACGAAAATTATACTTCCATTGGCGCAATTTTAAGATTCGCAAATCAAAGCTTTACTGAATTAATAATACATATTATTAATGATGCATTTGCCAGACGAAAAAAATAAATTTATGCGCCCCCTCCCCATTTTAAATAACCCAGATAGTTTCAAAAATTTAAAAATTTGTGTATTGCAACCCGACTATAGTACCTCGGGCGTGGATTATCAAAACTATGATCCCAAACGAGATTTATCGGCCATATTACCTGAAGCAAAAATAGATCACGTTTTTTTAAATAAACTCACTACCTACCAGCAACTCAAACAACTCAAGGAAAATAATTACGATATATATATTAATTTATGTGAAGGCTACTTGGAATGGAAAGTACCATCGATTGATGTGATTATGAGTTTGGATTTATTGGAACTTCCATACACTGGACCTTCGGTCAATTTATACGACCCGTCTAAAACCATCATGAAGTATTTGGCTTTTTGCGAGGATGTAAAAACGCCAGCACATATTTTAATTGAGTCCGAAGCCGACCTTTCATTGCTTCCTGGCAATTTAAATTTCCCGCTTTTTGTAAAACCAGCGAAAGCCGGTGATAGCTTAGGTGTGGACAACGCTTCTAAAGCAAATAATATAGCAGATTTAACAATAAAGGTTAAAAATATATTAAATGAATTCGGCTCCGCTTTGGTAGAAGAATATATTGATGGCCGTGAATTTACCGTACTCGTTTGCGGGAATCCTGATGGAAAAACTTGTACGAGCTTCACACCAGTTGAATATATTTTCCCAGCCGGTTTTGCATTTAAAACTTATGCATTAAAAACTTCTGAATTACACCCTAATGCAAATATTCCGGTGAAGGATCCTGCATTAGCAAAAAAATTACAAAGTATCGGCGAGCAAGTTTTTATGTCCTTTAATGGTGTGGGCTATGCGCGTATGGATTTTAGAATGGACGCAAAAGGCGAGATTTATTTTTTAGAAATTAATTTTACTTGTTCTGTTTTTTATGCAGAAGGGCTTGAAGGTTCCGCTGACTATATATTAATGCATGATGGTGCTGGCCAAAGAGGATTTTTAGAACGCATTATTATTGATGGCTTAGCGCGTTTTCAAAAAAAGGAGAAACTATTTGTTATCAAAGGAAATGCGATTTCAGGGTATGGCATGTACGCGAAGTACGATCTTCCAAAAAATACAATGTTATTTAAAGGGGAGGAAAAAGCGCAACGCATTGTTACCAAAAAATATGTTGATGAAAATTGGGATGAACGCGAAAAATTAAATTTTAGACGTTATGCTTACCCCATTGGAAAGGAAGTGTATATTTTATGGGACCTACAACCAGAAGCATGGTCGCCACAAAATCATCATTGTGAAGCCAACTGCTCCTATGTTGGATTAAATGTCATCACAAATAAGGAGGTTAAAAAAGGAGAAGAGCTTACTTTAGATTATGCGCAATTCTTAGACCATACCATGGAACCCTTTCATTGTAAATGTGGCGCAAGTACTTGCAGAGGCTTAATTAAAGGGAATGTACAATTTTCAAAGTAATAGTTAAACCTTTTCCTTAAATTGAGGTATCAAATAATCAGATACGATATGAAAAAAGTAAGTTTTGGCCTATTCGCCTTTTATATTTTTTGTTTTAATGCAAATGCGCAAACTCCACTCAAAAAAAATAATGGCGGTATTACACCTGAAAAATTAGAATCTTGGGTGCCTGTACCTATTATTACTGCAGGTACTAATAACTCAGATGCGCCATCGGATGCAATCGTTTTATTTAATGGCAAAGATTTATCCGCTTTTCAAAGAAAAGATGGTAGTCCAGCCAAATGGCGATTAGATCCAGAAGGAACGGTTACTGATATTAAAGGAGCCGGTGATTTAATTACCAAAAAGGCATTTGGCAACTGTCAATTACATGTAGAATTTAGAACACCTGCAGAAGTAAAAAACAGTGGTCAAGCAAGAGGTAATAGTGGCGTGTACTTTATGGGTAAGTATGAGGTGCAAGTTTTGGACTCCTATGATAATGTTACCTACTCCAATGGGCAAGCTGCTGCAGTTTATAAGCAATATGCGCCATTAGTGAATGCAAGTCGTAAACCAGGTGAGTGGCAAACCTATGATATCATTTTTACAGCACCCATCTTTAAAGAAAATGGTGATATGGAATCACCAGGTCGTTTAACTGTTATACATAATGGCGTGCTCGTTCAAAACAATGTTGCTATTTTGGGGCCTACAGATTATGCAACGGTTCCAGTGTATAAAAAGCATGATTCTAAACTTCCTTTATTATTCCAGGATCATGGTGATAATGGTAACCCGATTAGTTATCGAAATATTTGGATTAGAGAATTATAAAAATGTATCAGCAGGCTTTTATTTTCGCCTATTCGCCAAGCCCTGAATTTAGTCAATGAATTCAGGGCTTTTTGTATAAGAGACTTCACTAGGGCGCAAAAATTATAGCGTTTATAAAAAATAATGTAACTTAATGTTCATGATTACGCTTGGTAAATATCATCCGCCTGCTATTATGGAACCATTCACCCCTTTTTGGTGGGAATGCATGGTCATGATTATTTTAATCATCACTATTGTGGTTCGCGTGCCATTTCATTTTAAAAAAGTGAATCCTAAAACCTACGCCACTTTTATTGCTTTATTTTTTTCAATCAATTTTATTGTTGAAAATTATAATGTCTATCAACAAGGTTATTGGAACTTACAGCAAAACCTACCGGTACACTTATGTAGTATTAGTTATTTTTTATGTATTGCACTATTAATAAATTACAAGCAATGGGTCGCCGAATGCGTTTACTATTGGGGATTGGCAGGTGGGATTCACGCTTTGCTAACTCCGGAATTTACGGTAGGGATGGATGGCTATAATTTTTACGCCTACTTTATTAACCATGCAGGCATGTTGTTAGTCGTCGCCTATATGATTTTACATTTAAATTTTAGGCCGCGTCCAAAATCTTGGATTAGAATGTTTGGGTACACGCAATTAGTAGCCATTGGTGTTGGTATAGTAAACTATTTAGTAGGCGCAAATTATATGTACCTATCTGCAAAACCGGAAGTAGAAAACCCGTTTTTAATTGGCGAATGGCCTTATTATATAATCGTTTTAGAAGCAGTTGCTGTTTTACACTTTTGGGTGTTTTATCTTCCATTTGCAAAAAAGAATAAGCAGGAAGCGATTAATGCCTCCTTATAGTTCTTCGATTCTTTTTGCTTTATCATCAATGACCAAATCAAAATTAGGCTTGGTGGGCCCACCATTAGGGCAATAGCCTGTAATTAACTCATTAAATTGACAACCCCATTGATTGAGTTGGGCAAGTGTTAACGCACGTAAATCCCGCTTTGAACTTTCGCCCCTACCAGTCCAATAAGTTATATGCCAACCCTGCGCAAACAGTTGATTAATTTTTGCAATATTTTCAAAATTAGGCTCCGCTAATTCATATGCACGTTTGTCACTATAAAAGCAAATCGTTTCATCAATATCAACCAAGGCTTTTTTAGAGCCGAACCTTTTAGACTCAATCATTGTTAATAGTTTAATTCATATAATAAGTTGCACAAATTTAGATAGTTTTTATAAATTACATCATTCCTTTTAAATTAAAGTCGTTCCTAAACTATTCGTAAAATAATTATTCATTATACCTATACTATAAATATGAAAATCATCCTCCTTTCCTTGTCTTTATTGCTGATGCAATCAGCCCATGCACAAAAAACTGCCGACCCGGTCTTAAGAACAGATAAAATAACCATTGCTAGAGATAGTTTTGGTGTGCCGCATATTTTTGCACCTACAGATCCTGAAGTAGCTTATGGATTGGCTTGGGCGCATGCGGAAGATGATTTTAACACCATTCAAACATTGATCTTAACTGGTAAGGGAAAATTGGCTACTTATCTTGGCAAAAAAGGGGCTTCTGTTGATTATGTAGTGGGTTTGCTAAATACAAAAGCAATTGTTAAAGCCCAAATAGGTCAAATGGAACCTGCATTCATCGATTTAATCAAAGGCTATTTGGCAGGATTACACGCTTATGCAAAAGCGCATCCTTCAGAATTACTCAACAAACATGTTTTTCCAGTTACCGTAGAGGATTATTTATCTGCAGGTGTTTTTTCAGTAGCCGTATTTTGTGGGGTTGACAAAGCCTTACCAAAAATATTAAATGGTTCTGTTCCAGCACTACCCATTTTTACAGGGGAAGGTAGTAATGCATTTGCAGTCAATGCAAGCAAATCAGCGTCGGGTGAAAATATGTTGGTGATTAATGCGCATCAACCCATCGAAGGCGCTACTGCTTTTTATGAAGCACATTTACAAAGTGAAACAGGTTGGAATATTTTAGGTGGTTTGTTCCCAGGAGCCCCATTAATTTTTCATGGTGCTACACCAAATATTGCTTGGGCGCATACAGTAAACATGCAGGATAAAATTGACATGTATCAACTTCAAACTGATAAGCAACATCCGGGAAAATATAAAGTAGACGGCAACTGGCTGAAATTAGAAAAGAGAAGAATAAAATTAAGTGTTAAAGGGGTACCCATTCCGATCTATAAAACAGCCTATACTTCGATATATGGCCCTACTGCTGCAACACCATCAGGACAATATTTTTCAATAAGATTGCCTTCCTTAATGGATGCAGGTGCCTTGCAACAATGGTATGCAATGAATAAAGCACAAAACTATACACAGTTCAAAGCTGCTTTAAATCAAAATCATTTGGCCATGTTTAATATTGTGTATGCGGATAAAAACGATACTATATTTTATATTTCAAATAGCAAGATGCCTTACCGTAATCCCGATACCAGCTATCATTGGAATTCAACGGTTCCCGGGAATACCATGGCAACGCTTTGGACTAAGTTTAAACCCCTTAATGAATTACCACAATATTTAAATCCGACAAGTGGTTATTTATTTAACACCAACCACTCGCCATTTTTAGCTACTGCCGAAAATGAAAATTTAAATCGCGCAAAGTTTGATGTAAATGATGGCTATGAACTTACACATAATAACAGAAGCCGACGCGCTAAGGATTTAATTGATCAACTTGATAAAATTAGTTACGCCGATTTAAAGAGAATCAAATTTGATCGTCAATTGCCAAATCCAATTTTATACCCTTACGGATATACTTCGGATACTTTATTTATGGTAGATGAATCCAAGTACCCACAACTAGCCCCATTGATTGTTAGTTTAAAAAAATGGGACCACAATGCAGTTGCTGAAAGTAATGGCGCTTTGATTTATAATTTGGCTTACTATTCCATCCCTAAATTAATGGGTGGTCGCAAAAATAGTGATGAAGCTAAAAGTGACAAGCTTAGTATGGACGAAGCGGTAGCTACTTTTCAGTATGCGCATGATTATTTAATGAAAAATTTTAATCGATTAGATGTTACTTTAGGTGATATGCAAAAGTTAGTGCGTGGTGATGAAGAATGGCCACAAGGAGGGATGCCCGATGTATTAGCTGCCGTGCAAGGTCAAGCTTATGGCACTGTAGGTAAGCGTAAAATGGTGAGTGGTGATGCGTATATAGGATTTGTAAAGTTTCCTAAAAATGGCGGACTACCCTTAATTGAAACAGTGAATACTTTTGGCGCAAGTTCCATTAAAGGAAATAAACACTTTGCTGATCAACGCCCATTATACCAAGCGCAACAGTTAAAAAAGATGACCTTGGATAAAAATGAAGTGCTGAAAAATGCGGAAAGCGTTTATCACCCACAATAAATAATTATTATAAACGAGCGGTGACGATATTTTGATCAAGTATTCCCTTTGTATCGTAAATCACCGAATTAGGAGATGATTTTAAACTTGCATAGTTGAATGACTTAAAAAAATCATGCGCCACTGTCAATACAATAGCATCATAGGTATCAAGTGAAGTGACTAAATTAATTTGATGGATGTCCAATACTTCTTTTGCATTGGCAAATGGGTCAAAAGCAAAAACGTCCACATCATTATTTTTTAGCGCAGTATAAATTTCAAAGGTTTGGGAGTTACGAATATCGGGACAGTTTTCTTTAAAAGTCACACCTAATAATAAAACTTTAGCGCCTTGCACTTTAAAATTATTTTTTACTAATAGCTTGATTATTTTTTCAGAAACAAACGAACTCATCTGGTCATTCACATGTCTGCCTGATAATATCACTTGTGGATGATAGCCTAAACTGCTTGCTTTATGTGCTAAGTAATAAGGATCAACACCAATACAATGTCCCCCTACTAAGCCTGGCTTAAATGGTAAAAAATTCCACTTGGTCGCAGCAGCTGCTAACACTTCATGCGTGTCAATGTCCATTTTATCAAAAATTAATGCCAATTCATTTACAAATGATATATTAATATCTCGTTGTGCATTTTCAATGGACTTTGACGCTTCCGCTACTTTTATACTTGACGCTTTATGGGTACCTGCAGTAATAATACTTGCATATAAATTGTCAACGATGGTTGCTACTTCAGGCGTTGAACCAGAAGTCACTTTTATAATTTTTGTAAGTGTGTGCACTTTATCGCCTGGATTAATCCGCTCGGGTGAATAGCCACAATAAAAATCTTGATTATATTTTAAACTGCTGAATTCTTCCAAAATAGGAACGCAATCCTCTTCTGTACAACCAGGATACACCGTGCTTTCATAAATAATGATATCTCCTTTTTTTATTACCCCTCCAACCATTTTTGAAGCAGTCAACAATAAATTTAAGTCGGGTTGTTTGTCTTTTGTAACGGGTGTTGGAACCGTGATAATAAAAATAGTACAATCCTTAATTTGCGTTAAGTCATCTGTAAAAAAGAGCTGATGGGCATTGGCTATTTCCTGGGAGGTACATTCCAATGTAGTATCTATTCCTTTTTTTAAATTGGCAATACGTTCTGAATGAATATCAAATCCAACCACTTGATATTTTTCACCAAAAGCCACTGCTAAAGGTAGGCCTACATAGCCCAAGCCGATGATCGCAATTTTATAGTGGGTAAATGGTATTGGACTATTCATATTATTTCAAAGTTAATGGACTGATTAGTGATGTCCATAATTTTTTTCGCCTGCGGTAATTGCGAAAGGCAACCTATTTTGTGGGGGTGGCAAGGGGCAGGTCGCAAATTTAGTAAATGCACAAGGCGGATTAAAGGCTTGATTAAAATCAATAAAAGTATTTCCTTTAGCATCTGGCTTATTGATATAAATAAAGCGGCCTGCACTATAAGTGGTTGCACCCGAAGTAGCATCCCCAAAAGTGATAAAAAGTTGCTCCTCTCCTTCGTCAATTACATCCAAGCTATAGGGTTTGCCTTGATATGTAAATTGAAGCTTACCTGCATTTTTAGAAGCCACTTGCTGACCCAAAACATTTGATATCATCAAATACGTTTCAATAGGCGGTTGTAGGAAGGCTTTAATTTTAAACTTTTCATTGATTGGAAAATGAGCTATCCCCTTAAAAGATGAAACATTGACCGATTTTAAATTCCGGAATCGTACCCCAATTTTATCTTCCCTTTTAATAATGGTCCAGGTAAATGAAGCGCCTGACATTATCCAGCTCATGTCTGAACTAAGGCCGTTCGCATTAAAAATACAAACCTTTGATTTTAGGGGCATGTCTTGATTATTTACCTTAACCATATATTTATCAAGGCTCTCCCACATGACACTATCCCCTTCAAAAATAAAATTCCCTAAATGATCGGGGAAAAACGCATTAGAAGGATTGGGGTTTTCATAAACACAATCATTATTCTTACTAACACCAAAGGTGTTCACTCCTTTATGCAACCAAAACAACCCTTCTAAATTCAACCAACCCTTGGGTGATTTTAAAAAGGCCTCCCTGAGCTTATGCCATTCATTGATAGATTCAATATAATTAGGTGTAGTGGATTTTTGGCCCTTCACATTTGAATAGGATAAAACCATGGTAAGCGACACAAGAAATAGTAATAATTTGGAGGAGCTCCTTTTATTGGGCATATGCTACATGAATTAATATCAAAATTAAGTTAAAATAAGCTGCTTCAAACATGAAAATAAAAAGGAGCACATTTGTGTCCTTAATTTATTTAAATTTACAATTGATAAAGTGTTTCAATTATGAAAAAAATATTAACCCCATTTGTATTTGTATTGTTGCTAATGGCTTGTAAAAAAGACGTACCTGTTAATAATGCCGGCACTGCATCTGAAGATGTGAATACATGGATTTACAATAGCATGAATTATTATTATTTGTGGAACACAAATATGCCCAAAATTTCAGCAACGAATTTGAAAGATAATCCTATGAAATATTTTTATAGTATTTTATATGACTATGGAAATTCAGATCGATTTTCATGGATTGATAGTAGTGCTAGTAATTTAGCAAATCAATTAAATGGAATTAATACGGTGTTAGGTATTAAATATTCTATTTTTTATACCGATAACACACAAGCCAATATCGCTTTTGTCATTGCTTATGTTTTGAAAGGTAGCCCCGCGGAAAAAGCAGGATTAAAAAGAGGTGATATTATTTTAAAGGTGGATGATAAAACGATTACACCAAGTAATTATGCTTCTATATTACAAAATGAAAGTTTAAAATTAGGGCTTGGATCCTATGCTGCTGGTGTATTTGCAAGCACGGGGGTAAGTGCATCATTGACAAAAGTTGAATTACAAACCAACCCAATTTTAAAAGACACCATTATAAAATGGGGTGGTAAAAAAGTAGGCTATATCGCATACATACAATTTTTATCCAGCTTTGATGATAGCTTAAGAAATGTTTTTGGACGATTTAAATCAGGTGGTGTAAATGAACTAGTCATTGATTTAAGATATAATGGAGGTGGATATGTTAGCTCATCTGATTTAATGACTAATTTAATTGTAAAAGATTTGGCAGCAAGAGTAGGAACGGTCATGAATAAAAAAGTGTACAATGCTACTTATACAGAGGAATTAAATAAATCAAGTGGGAGTAGTGCATTTAATACCAACTTTAAATTTGAAAATAATAATTTAGGTACATTAACTAGGGTATTCTTCTTAATATCCAACAGCTCCGCATCGGCGAGTGAATTAGTGATTAATAATTTAAAGCCATTTATGGATGTGATATTGGTGGGAGAACATACTTATGGAAAAAATGTAGGCTCCTTTACATTAACGGCTAGCAAGAATAGATGGAACTATGGCTTGCAACCGATTACCTTTAAAACTGCAAATGCAAAAGACGAATCCAATTACGGTACCAAAAATGGATTTTTACCCAATATTGCTATTACGGATAATGTATTACCCTATAAGCAACTCGGTGACCCTTATGAAACTGTTTTAAATAAGGCTTTATTATATATTAGCCCTGTTGCCTTTCAACCATTTAGTGCCAGCGGGAATGCACCCCAAACTAAGGCAACTTTATTTCAAAATAAAGCAGTCTCGGATAATATCAAAATGGACCGTCAGGATATGTGGATGAAACCAAACTTATAGCGTAAATTTAATTGGATTGAAGTGGCAACTTTATATACTAAGATTAAACAGACTAATCAATAGAAAACTATTTTATGAAAAAATTTCTCCTACTCATTTTAAACGTATCTATTGTAGTGCTGTTATTTGGACAAGGGATTGTTAAGGAAAAGCAAGTGATTGCCAGTAAAATATTGAATCGCGACTTACACTACTCTATTTATCTGCCCTCCGACTATCATACAAGCGAGCGCTCCTATCCTGTAACCTATTTACTACATGGTTATGGCGATGCGGATGATGGTTGGATTCAGTTTGGCGAAATCAATAGGCTTGCTGATAAAGCAATCATAGATGGAACTATCCCACCAATGATTATTGTAACTCCTGATGGCTTTAAAAGTTTTTATATCAACGCGGCAGATGGCTCATTGCCTTATGAGGATTTTTTTATAAAAGAATTAATTCCACATATTGAAAAAACCTATAAAGTCAAGTCAGAAAAAAGATTTAGAGGTATTGCAGGATTATCAATGGGGGGATATGGAGCTTTAATATATGGATTGAAATATCCTAAACTTTTCGCAGCCGCGGCCCCATTGAGTGCGGTTGTATGGAATGACACTGATATCAGCCTGGCTTCAGATGATATGTATAATTCATTATTTGCGACGGCAGATAAAAAAAATGTAAAAGGAACGGATCGTATTAATGCAGCTTGGAATCAAAATAGTCCACTTAAAATCATTGAAACCAAATCCGTGGAAGAACTGTCATCTGTAAAATATTGGATTGACTGCGGTGATGACGATCGCTTATCAATTGGTAATGCAAATTTACATATTGCAATGACGAATAAAAAAGTACCCCATGAGTATCGTGTTCGTGACGGTGCACACAATTGGACTTATTGGCGTACAGGGGTCATTGATGCTTTAGCATTTATTGGAAACAGTTTTCATCAAAAATAATTGACTGCGTTATGCCTATTCAAGTTTTTATCACCGGCGGCACTTTTGACAAAGAATATAATGAGCTTAATGGTAGCTTATATTTCAAAGAAACACATTTGCACGAAATGCTACAATTAGGCCGTAGTAAACTTGACTTGGCCATCACTACCTTAATGATGAAGGATAGTTTAGACTTTACAGATGAGGATCGACATCAAATTGCTGAAGCATGTTTAAAAACTAGCTCAGATAAAATTTTTATTACCCATGGAACGGATACCATGACCTTAACTGCAAGCTACCTTGCTAAACACTGCAACAATAAAACGATAGTATTAACGGGTGCAATGATACCGTATAAATTTGGCAGCTCTGATGGATTATTTAATCTTGGCAGTGCATTGGCCTTTGTACAAGTATTACCGAAGGGGGTTTATATCGCTATGAATGGGAAAATTTTTGAAGCAAACAAGGTGCAGAAGAATAAGGATAAGGGCGAGTTTGAAGCAATATAATTATCATCTACTTTAATCAATTTTTATGAAGTCATTTTATATCATCGCTATTTGTTTAATTTCAATACAACCCGCTATGTCGCAAAAACAAACTCAAATCATTGCGCATCGAGGTGCGTGGAAAGAATTTGAATTGCCCGAGAATTCAATCGCCTCCTTACAAAAAGCACTTGAATTAAAGTGTTATGGTAGTGAGTTTGACGTTCGACGAACCAAGGATGGTATATTAGTAGTGAATCATGATCCTGTATATTTTGGCGACACGATCGAACTTCGCAATTACGCTGATTTAAATAAAAATAAATTAAGTAATGGCGAAAATTTACCCACGCTTGAAAATTATTTTATTACTGGAACACGCAACAATCCACCTACTTTAATGATTTGCGAAATTAAAGAGGCGTTAACAGGCGCCGATATCTCACAAAAAACAACGATTGAAACCCTTGCCCTCGCTGAAAGATTAGGCATCGCGGAAAAAATAATTTACATCAGTTTCGGCTTTGAGGTCGTTAAAACCATCAAAAGAATACAACCCAATGCGATTGTACTTTATCTTGAAAACAATAAAAGCATAAGTGAAATTGTAAACGAAAAATTTAATGGCATCAACTACCATTTCAGTAATTTTATTAGTGACCCGCAAATAAGTGCGGCTGCAAAGCAGAATAATTTATTAATTGGAAGTTGGACCGTAAATCAAGTGGAGGACCTAAATAAATTAATCGCACAAGGCGTGGAATATATTACCACCAATCTGCCAGCACAATTTTCAGCACTGGTTTCAAAAAAATAAACGCCTAATCTCGATTACGTCTTTGATTGCGTCTGATAATAATGATAACTAGGGCAATGATGCCAAAAATAATAGGTAAGCTCATTTTATATATTTATAAAGTAATCTATTTTTTAGCGGGTAATGCAGCTAATAATTTTTTTAAGAACTCATCAATCGAATCACCCTCAATCCATCTTACTACCACTACTAAATCATTCACTTCGTCCACATAAATGATATTAGTTCCATTACCCATGTGCGCATAGGCAGAAGCGGGTGCTGATGGATATAATTTTTTATCTGTATTTAAAAAATAATTCATGAACCCATATTCTGGATTCACCGATGTGGGGGTGGTCGCTTTTTTAAACCAGCCGGAAGACAACAACTGTTTACCTTGCCAATTTCCCTTGTGTAAAGTCAACAACCCAAACCTTGCCATATCATAGGCATTGATAAACATACCGCCACCAAAGTGGCCCCCGCCACTCACCGACTGAACTGGCTTGCCATCTAACACTATCCAGGAAGTTTCATAGCCTGCCCATGACCAAGTATTACTTGCACCAATAGGTTGCATGATATTTTCTCTAAGCACTTCAGGAAGTGGTTTATGCCATACAGCAGTCATTGCAAGTGCTAATGCATTTACACGGGTATCATTATATTTATAACTTGTACCGGGCTCATTTCTTTTTCGTGTTAGCCATTCTGCTGAATTTTCAGACGGTCTATCTGCCCAATCCGGTTTGCCCCACAATTCACCTTCCCAATCACTGGTTTGTCGAAGTAAATGATCCCAACTAATTTTTTTATTATGTGGGGAAGCAAAAGGTTGAATAAAATCTTTGATTGCAATTGGACTTTGATTCGTATTCATCAAAGTAGTATAAGGTTGGATGGGAGGCATATAGTTATTTACCTTATCATCAATGGAAGAAATTAACCCCTTATCAAGGGCAAGTCCAACAATGCTTGATACCCAGCTTTTAGTGACACTATTACAAGTTTCAACAATAGTAGGATCACCCCACTCAGCAATGATATACCCCTTATATATAATCAAACCGCTCAATCCGCCTCGATCCATCATTGGACCCACAGGGTCCCCAAATGGCTCTTTCGCATACTGCATAGCTTGTGTAATTCTCGCATTCCTCGGAAACTTAGATTCATGCTGCGTTGAGAATTGAATAGCCTCCTTAATTTTATTAGTATCAATTTTAAAAAATGTAGGTGATTTTCTCTCCCAATTATTTGCAGCTGGAAAATAAGATGCATCCTGTGCATTCGTAAAAATGGCGGTGAAAATAAAAATGACAAATAACTTTATTCCTTTTTTTAATGCTTTCATATTTAAAATATTTTGGATCCGGGAATTTAAATTTATTGATTTGCTAGTTAAAATATTGTTGATCAACATGGTCAAACTAAAAATTCATATTTTATTTTCAACTGGTCCTGTAAGTATTATTTTAATTGTGTAATATCCACTCTTGTTGGTGTATCCTTTCCTGAAATAATAGATTGCGCACTTTTAGCAATGGCTTTTATAATTTGTGTCATATTTGCAATATCCAAAGTTGAAAATTCATCACTTGGTTTATGATAATTAGGTTCATTATCCATTTTGGAAGTACTGATGGTATGCGCTGGCACACCTAAGCGCGCCAATGTTGCATTGTCTGATCTGTAAAATAAATTTTGATCCGTATAAGGGTCAGGGTAAAAATTAAAGTCAGTTCCTTCTAAATTCTTTTGAAGAATCGCACCCATATCTGTTTTTTCATACCCTGTTATGTATGCACTATTTTTTCCCCACTTACTTTCGGTACCAATCATTTCAATATTAAACATTGCTTTAACCTGTAATGGGTCAAATTGTTTTGAAAAATATTGTGCGCCGAACCCGCCCGACTCTTCGGCAGTAAACGCAGCAAACACTAATGTGCGCTCATTATTAGCTAATGCCGAATAATATTTTGATAACATAATCATAGCAGTGGTACCCGCAGCATCATCGTTAGCACCATTATAAATAGAATCGCCATTAACCGCTCTTTTTCCATTCACCCCTAAGTGATCATAGTGTCCTGAAAAAATTACATATTCATTAGGTAATGATTTACCAGGAATAATACCAACAACATTTGACAGTGATAATTTATCAATTTTATGCGTTGCTTGTAATTTATATTGTATGGGTGTTTGATTTGTTAATACAATAAATATTGATTTTTGTTGCTCACTCAAGCCAGATTTAAATTGCACCAATCTTCCAAAATTTGCCCCCAAGGATTCATCTACTAATATTATATAATTTTTATTGTTAGTCATGTATTTTCTAACGGTTAAAAATAAATTATCCTCCTTCGCAATTTTTACAACCTCATACCCGCTTTTTTCATTAATATCTAAATTGGCTTCGGAAGTAATAGCGATGATATTTTTTGTGTCTATATTATTGCCATCAAAAATCCCTGATGCAGAAATAAATTTTGTACTAATTCTTGAAAAGCTTTGCAAATGACTATCGCTGTTTTTAAAAGTAGCTAAACCATTTTGTTTAAACTCATTGGCAATATATTTGGCTGCCTTTTCAATACCCGGCGTATAAATTTGTCTCCCCGCTAATTCATCTGAAGACAAATACTTTTCAATCCGCTCGGTTTCAGATTCATTAATAAATTGAGCTGCTTTTTGGCTGTATAATAAATTAGTCACACTTACTAAACAAAGGGTTACGATGATAAACTGCTTGAACATATTAAAAAAAATTTAAATTAAATTATGCTTAAAGGTAATATCAAATGGATTTAATACCATGATTAGCGATTGCCTTTAGAGATTTTTCTAAATTTCGTTTATTAGTTAGAAAAAAGTTTACTTTTTATAGCGGAAAATGCCAAAAATTTGTAAATTAGCTACGAATATTAATTCAGTTATGCCTGCAACCCCCATTTCAAGCAGTTTAGGATTAACCCCATATAAAGGGGCCTGGACCAAATTTACCACCAAACACCTTTTAAAAAGGGTGCTTTTTGGGGCAAAGTCAAACGAAATAGACTATTTCCTTAATAAGGGCATGGCGAAATCAGTCAGTGAGCTGTTGTCTCCTAATACTAATTACCCCAGTCCACCACTCAATGATTATAACACATTAACAGTAATTGACCCAATCGTTCCAATGGGCAGTACATGGATTAATAATATAACTGCCGATGGTACACTCAATAGCTATCGCCGTTCCACTTTTAAAAAGTGGCAGGTAGGGTCAATGGTGAATCAGGAAAAAAACATCACCGAAAAGCTTTGCCTTTTTTGGGCGAACCATTTTAGTATTGAAGCTGATATTGTTTCCTATGGTAATTATGTTTTTAGTCATCACGACACCCTTCGAAAAAATTGCTTGGGTAATTTTAAACAACTCATTAAATTAATAACCATCGATGCAGGAATGTTGCGTTACCTAAATGGATACTTAAATACCAACACCGCGCCTGACGAAAACTACGCAAGAGAATTACAAGAATTATTTACTTTAGGAAAACATGCGGATGTAAAATATACGGAAGCTGATGTTAAAGCCGCAGCAAAAGTTTTAACCGGGTGGCGCATTAACAGTGCCTTTAGTGTGTATTTTGATGCAACAAAACACGACAGTACCAACAAGCAGTTTTCATCTTACTATAATAATAAAATTATTGCTGGTAAAACAGCGGCGGCTGGCGCTTCAGAAACGGATGACTTGATTAGTATGATTTTTGAACGACCGGAGGTTGCTAAATTTATTTGTAGAAGAATTTATCAGTTTTTTGTTTACTACCATATTGATGATAAAGTTGAAAATAATATCATTGCACCGCTTGCCGAAATATTCATAAAAAATAATTTTGAAATTAAGCCAGTACTTGAAAAACTTTTTCAAAGCGAACATTTTTATGATTCCTTGTATATTGGATGTCAAATTAAAAGTCCCATTGAGCATGTAGTAGGTTGTTTGCGAGAATATAATGTGAGTTTCCCTAATATGGTTACCGATTATGCAGATGCCTATTCTCTATACAATAATATGGTAAGTCAAATGATTAACCTAGGTCAAAATCCGTCGGATCCGCCGAATGTCGCTGGCTGGCCGGCGTATTACCAAGTACCTGAGTTTTATGAATTATGGATTAATGCAGATACATTACCTAAGCGAAATAAATTTACCGACTTAATGGTGGAATCAGGCTATACCAGAAATGGCAAAAAAGTAATTATTGATACCATCGCTTTTGCAAAATATATTTGCGCAACGCCTAATGATCCCAATATATTAATGGATGCACTGTTTGCAAATTTAGTTTCAACGGATGTTTCTGCAATGTTAAAAGCAAACTTAAAAAAGCAAATTTTATTAAGTGGTCAGATGAGCGACCATTACTGGACAGATGCTTGGAATGCATATCAAGCGAGTCCTACAACGATCAATTTTAATATTGTGAATGTGCGACTCAAGGCCCTATTAAAATATATTATGAACCTGCCCGAATACCAATTGCAATAAATGAAAAGACGCAATTTTATAAGAAATAGTGTTGCGCTTATGGCGCCTACTGTCATTGGTGGCAATCCCATTCATATATTAACACAACATCCTATTATTCAACCCGAATTATTGGCTACTGTAAACAATGATCGTGTTTTAGTGATAATACAATTAAGTGGCGGTAATGATGGATTAAACACCGTTATTCCTGTAGGTGATTATAGTAAATATTATAATGCGCGAACCAATATCGCCATTCCGGAAAAAAAGATTTTATCATTAACCGGCAATGATGCAACTGGCTTAAATCCGGCGATGACCGCCTTCCAAAATTTATTTAATGAGGGAAAATTAAATATTGTTCAATCGGTGGGATACCCGCAGCCTAGTTTCTCTCATTTTAGGGCCACCGATATTTGGATGAGTGGGTCGGATAGCACACAATATTTGAATACTGGTTGGGCGGGCAGATATTTAGACAATCAATACCCTAATTATCCTGATGATTATCCTAGTGATCAAAATCCAGATCCATTAGCGATACAAATTGGGTCTATTACCTCCCTTACCTGTCAAGGACCGGTGGTGAATATGGGGTTGAGTATTTCTGACCCTGCTTCCTATTATAATTTAATTGATAACATTGACGATGTGGTGCCAAATACCAATGGTGGTTATGAATTAAGTTTTGTTAGGCGCATTGCAAAACAAACTAATAAATACGCCATTCGTATCAAAGCGGCTTCGGATAGCATTAAGCAACAAGTTACCTACCCTAATAATTCATTAGGTTCTCAATTAAAAATAGTAGCGCGTTTAATTAAGGGCGGATTGAAAACAAAAATATACATGGTTAATTATGGTGGTTTTGATACGCATGCAGGTCAAACCAATTCCATTGATACGACCATTGGACCGCATGCAACATTATTAAATGCAGTTTCAGAAGCAGTGAATGCATTTCAAAAAGATATTAAAGGTCTTGAAATTGATGATAGAGTTATTGGAATGACCTATTCTGAATTTGGCCGACGCACAAAATCAAATGCAAGTGGCGGAACGGATCATGGGGCAGCTGCACCATTATTCCTATTTGGAAAAAATGTTCGCGGTGGGGTATTTGGAAAAAACCCCGACTTACCATTAACCGCAACGACGAATGACAATATCCCTTATCAAACCGATTTTAGAAGTATTTATAATTCAATACTAACAAATTGGTTTTGTGTAAAGGAAACTGACAACATGCAAATAATGTTAAAGAAATATCCTTTAATGCCATTGATCAATGCAAGTGTTTGTGGGGTAGCCATGGAGAATTCAACTTTCGCAGGTAATACCATGATTAGTAACTATCCAAATCCATTTACAACTCAAACCAGGATTGAATTCAAAACCGCAGGAGGCGCTACTTTAGTACAATTATTAGATACTTCTGGAACTGTAATTAAGATACTGGTAGACGCGAGTTACCCTTATGCGGGTATGAATAGCGTTACCTTATTTGGTAGTAACTTACCTGCGGGTGTTTACTATCTGCGACTACAAAATGGCATAAATCAATATGTCAAAACTATCATAAAGATGTAGTGAATTATTCGGATGATTGAATTGTTTACTTAATTTCACAATATCAATGCAATCCGATCAAGAATTAATATTACAATTTCAGCAATCCATCCAAAGGGAGCAAAACTTTACGCAATTGGTGAAAAAACACCAGGCGAAAGTATACCATCAAATAAAACGAATGGTTAATGATCATGATGATGCTGATGATATTGCGCAAATGGTCTGGATCAAAATATGGGATAAGTTAGATGGCTTTAAAATGGAGAGTGAGTTTAGTACCTGGCTATTCCGTATTGCCTATAATGAGACCCTTAATTTTATTGCAAAACAAAAAAGACAGGGTTCCAATACGTCTTCCACTGATATTTTAGACTATGAAAACACGGCTAGTCATACCGATGCGCCAAAAAGCAGTGAAATTCAAATAAAACTAGACCAAGGCATTAAACAACTACCTGAAAAACAGCAATTTGTGTTTATGTTACGCTATTTTGAGGAGTATAATTATGAAAAAATAGCAAGCATTACAGGAACCACGGTAGGGGGAGCCAAAGCCAATTATCATCAAGCAATTAAGAAATTAGAAGAATTTTTAAAGAAAAGTTAAACCTACTTACTAATCAATTGTCATAATAACAGCATGGAACAAAAAAAGATAGATACTGCACTTGAAGACGACAAATTAATGGTTGAACAGCTATTTTCAAAAGAGGCATTGGTGAACTATGATAAGTCGGCATCCAATGTACCTGCCTCCTATTTTGAAACATTTCCTGAAAAACTACAACAACGAATTACAAATAATAAGCCAAAAGTATTTTTTCTTACACCGCTTGGAAAAATGGCCATTGCAGCAATTTTCATATTTGTAGTTTCTAGTACTTTCATTTTTTTAAACAGTAGTGTAGATAAAAATTTAACACTTTCAGCAATCAGCATTCAAGATATTTCAAACGATGAAATTGAAGCTTATGTAGATGCAAACGAATGGATAGCTGACATTGATTGGCAATCAGAGGAATTTAAGCCTGATACAGAAATAGAACAATTTTATAAAGATTCGATTGATTAAATAATTTTTGAAAAATAAAATTGCATGTTAACATGCAAGGAAAATAAAATATATAAATAATAATTTATGAAATATCTATTTTACAGTTTAGCATTGAGTATGGTTATGATTACAGCTAATGCACAAAGACCACAAGAAAGAAGATCCCGCCCCAACGAGCATTCAGAACATAATGACGACAAAAAAGGACCGGGCAGACCTAGCAAAGCAAACATTGAAATGTTCAAAACCAAGTTTATAACAGATCAGTTAGCACTTACACCGCAAGAGGCGGAAGCTTTTTGGCCAGTATATAATGAATATAAAAATGGCATGCGCGCTATTTACAAAGAAAAAAAGGAAAACGAAATTGAGTTACAAGAAGCTATATTAACAGTAAGAAAAAAATTGGCATCAGCGCTTAAGCCAATTTTAAAATCAGATATACGAATTAACGATGCTTTAAAAGTGGAAAAAGAATTTCTAAAAAAAGCGAAAAATGAAATGTCGCGTCGTCGTGAAGGTCCACCACCACCACCAAGAAGAGATTAAAAAATAGCAAAGTTTTGATGTCACAATACGATTAAGCCCTATCCTGATTTTTCAGGATGGGCTTTTTTAATTTTCGCAGGTTTCACCATCGCAACAAGGTGAAATATTGGTTCCACAAATACTACATTGGTAGTGGCCATGAACCATCACCGGATCGGTTTCTTGGGAACAAATAGGACAAATTTGAATAGCCATAATTTTTATTTAAATTTATAACATAAACGGATAAAAAATAAATAAATCATTTGGCTCTTTTTGTATATTACAGCAACAAAAGCAGGAATTGTATTTGCCAAATCGCATTATTATTAAAAGCTACTTTATGAAAATAAAATATTTATTCTTTTCACTTATTTTTTCAATATTATATATGTCAAAATCCGCCGCCCAATATCTGCCTTTGTATAAAAACATACCTAATTATATTGATGCCATTAATGAGGAAGTCATTACCAATGATGGCATTTTACGCATTGGGAAAGTGTCCATACCTGGTTATCAATATTTTAGAGCTGCCAATGATACTATTAAAAGGCCCTGTGTGATCATTTGTCCAGGGGGTGGCTATGGTATATTAGCAGCATCCCACGAGGGAACGGATGTGGCAACTTTTTTTAATACGATTGGTGTTAATGCAATAGTATTAAAATATCGAATCCCGAGTAAGGCACATCAAGTTAATAAATCAATTGCACCCTTACAGGATGCGCAGCAAGCGATATATATGGCTAGGACAAACGCAAATGAATGGGGCATTGACGCAAATAAGATAGGCATTATGGGCTTTTCCGCAGGTGGGCATCTTGCTTCAACAGCTGCCACCCATTTTGAAGATGTCAAAGTGACCAATCCAATAAATACTTCCTACCGCCCCGATTTTCAAATTTTAATTTACCCTGTAATTTCCTTTACTAGTTATGGTCATAAAGGATCCAGGGATAATTTAATTGGACCCGTTATTAGTGAAGATCAGGTGCATTATTTTAGCAATGAAGAACATATCAACAAAAATGCGCCCCCTGCCTTTTTAGTGCATGCAAAGGATGATGGCGCTGTTCCTGTAGCAAATTCAATCAATTATTATAAACAGCTACAAGAAAATCAAGTTGCATCAGAACTATATCTTTTTGAAAAAGGAGGGCATGGATTTGGAATGAAAAATAATACCAGCGAAGTTTTCTGGCCGAAGTTGATGCATGAATGGTTACTAAAAAATAATATTATAAATCAATAGCAAATTTTATTTTTTTACTTCACTTCCTTTCCATCCAAAAAATGCGACTACTAAAAAGGCGACCATGGGAACGATGTAACCCATTTGTATATTACCTGTTTGATCAGAGATGAGTCCAAATATTCTAGGTAATACTGCACCGCCTACAATCGCCATGATAATCAAGCTGCTGCCCATTTCGGTATCAGAACCTAGGTCCTTAATGCCTAATGAAAAAATGGTCGGGAACATTACTGACATAAAAAAGGACATCCCAATTAACGCATAAATAGTGATAATGCCATGTGAAAATATGGCAACAATACAAAGTAGCGTAGCTAATAAACCATATACTGTTAATAATTTATTGGGTGTGAAATAATTCATTAGAAAAGTTCCTGTAAAACGGCCTATTAAAAAAGCCAATGCAGCAAAACTTAAATAATCGGCCGCTTGGATTTGATCAATGGCTGCTGATTCTGTAGCAAATAAAATAAACAAACTAAATACACAAACCTGTGCACCCACATAAAAAAATTGGGTAATCACTGCCCATTTTAAATGGGCATGACGGAAGGTGCCTAAAACAGTTGCTTTTTCTCCACCAGCTTTTTTGGTTCTGATATCTGGCAATTTTACCAAATAAAATAATACGGCAATAATAATTAAAACAATACCCAGAATGGTATAAGGTGTTTTAACTGTATATGCTTCCGACGCCAATGCGGCTTGCCTCACTGATTCACTCATGGCACTTAATTCAGCATCTGAATTTCCCTTTGTTAAAATTACCCTCGCACCAATAGCCGGGGCTAAAAATGCAGCTAGGCCGTTAAATGATTGTGCTAGGTTTAAACGCTGGGTGGAAGAACTTGGATCCCCTAATGCAGATGCATAAGGATTTGCAGCCGTTTCCAGTATGGTTAACCCTGAAGCAATAACAAAGGAAGCAAATAAAAAATATAGATAAGACTGATTGTTAGCCGCTGGTACAAATAAGAATGCCCCCACTGCAAACAAAAGTAGTCCTATGATAATACCGGTCTTATACCCTAGTCTTTTCATCACCATACCCGCAGGTAAAGCCATAAAAAAATAGGCGATGTATACTGCAGAATCCACTAATGTAGATTGGGTCGTAGTTAAAGTAAACGACTTTTTCAAATGGGGGATTAAAATAGGAACTAGATTATTAGCAAAACCCCATAAAAAAAATAAACAAGTGATTAATATAAATGGAATTAAATGTTTTGTTGTTTTTTCTGATGTCATAAGTTGATCAATTATAACTAAATATAATTCAAGCATCACTAATAAACAAAATTATATATAATCAAATACTAAAATAATTTGTACCTTAACAATTCATTTTAAAAGATTTATAATTATTAAATGCTATTTATGAAAAAAAGGTACTTATTAGGCTTGGTTTTATTGGTCGTATTTCAATTATCAGCAAATGCGCAATCAACACCGAGGGAATTCTATTTAATTAAAATATATCACTGCACTACACAAAGTCAATTAAATCGTATTGACGATTATTTAGAAAAAACGTATTTACCATTTTTACACAATAATGGAATAAGTAAAGTAGGCGTGTTTGCGCCCATCATGAATGACACCAGTGCTGACAAGCGAATATTTGTTTGGGTACCATTAAAAAACTTAAACCAACTGGATGCCTTAGATCAAGTTTATGAAAAAATAAATCCATTTGGTGACGATGCTTTGATTCATTTGGATAACAAAGACAGTAGTTTGCCCTATACACGTATAGAAAGTATTTTAACAAAGGCGTTTAAACTACAACCACAATTTGAAAAATTCTCCGATTTAGTAAAATCAAGCAAGCGCATTTTTGAGTATCGTAGTTATGAAAGTCCTACTGAGGAAATGCACTTAAGAAAAGTTAATATGTTTAATGAAGGTCAGGAAATTGAAATATTCAAACGCTTAAATTTTAATGCAGTATTTTATTCAAAAGCCTTGGTTGGCGCTAGGACCCCTAATTTAATTTATATGACCAGCTTCAATGATATGGATGACCGTAATGCACACTGGGATGCATTTAAGAAAGACCCAACATGGAAAAAAATATCAGCCGCAAAAGAATACTTAAAAATCGTTAATCGGAATGAAACTATTTTAATGATGGCTAAAGCGTACGCTGATTTTTAATGCTCCATTCCTGATTTTTTACCTCCATCTTGGGAAAATAAATATTTATGAATAAGCGACATCATTAATTTTCGATTGTTAAGTGATATTCTTGAATTAATGCAGGATTTTCAGGGGTCAAGGTAAAGCTTAATTTTAGTTTCCCTTTTTCACAATCAATGATACAATAGCCTCTTAATTGATTTTCGGGAATCATCGTATTCACTTTAATGATATTGCCCATTTTTTTAAAAATAGCATCCGCTGATTTTTTTAAATCTTCAATAGGATAATCATCAAAAAAGTTTTCGGCAAATATTGGGGTTGATTGATCCCAATGCGTAATAATTTTTGCCAATTGTGTTTGTCTTTCAATTAAGATATTGGAAACCTTAACAAGCCTTGGTTTTAATTGTGCTAATTGAATAAGAGTATCTAATACAATAAGATTAATTCTTGAGGTGGGTGCATAAGTTACATTCGCAAATAATATAACGCCAATACCAAAATCAGGTAAAAAGCGCCAATTGGATCCAAATCCAGGCAAGCCGCCACTATGCCCAACACTCTTTTTCTTTTCTGCATCTATCGTCCAATTCAATCCATAGCTATAACTACTTGTGGTGGCCAATTTTTTTCCACTCGGAAAAATTGTATTTGGATTTAATCCAATAAAAAATGCGGGTTGGTGCATCTCTCTAAGGCTGCTCCTTTTAATGGGAAAGGTTTGCGCGTCATCCCTAGCAGGCCAGGCATCCTCATGTAATGCAACATATTTACTAAACATATCAATAGAAGTAATCATACCTCCCATCGCACCATAAATCCCATTTTTTAATGGTTGTTCCTTACGCCATTGGTCATTTATATAACGATATCCATTCGCAAATACATTTTTAGGGACACTGGTATATTCATAAGTGGTCCCCTGCATTGACAAAGGCGCTAAAATATTTTTAGCAATATAGTTGTCATACGTCAACCCAGATACTTTATGAATAATATAACCTAGCATCGCAAATCCCAGATTACTATACTCATATTCCAAGCCTGCAGTATTCGATAAAGACAATTGATTTTTGATTAATGTATTTAATTCCTCTTCTGTATCCTCCAGTTGTCTATCCCCCCAAGGATTATCTTCAGGAAAACCTGCGCTATGTGTCATCAAATGTCGAATAGTCATCAATGGTGCATCTTTAGTAAGTCCTTGCCCTTTTAATGCGGGTATATATTTTTCAACCGCATCGTCTAATTGTAACTTTCCTTCATCTCTCAAATTTAAAATAGCTAAAGCGGTAAAACTTTTTGACATGGAAGCAATACGGAACATGGAAGCAGAGGAAGCTGGTATTTTTTCTTCCAAATTAGCATAGCCACCATTTCCTTTATAAACTAGTTGCCCATCTACCACAATACCAAAGGCATAACCAGGAAAATGATGCTGAAGTGCGTAATCTTTATATAATTGTTCTATTAAAGGAAATGTTTTTGCAATACGTTCATTTCGAGTAGCATCTTGGTAGGATGATTTTGTATCCAGCTTAGCTACTTGCGCATCCAAAATAAAGCCATTGACTATTAAAATAAGCATCAAGAAATAACGTAAGTTATATTTCATAAAAAACAATTTCTCTAATTTAAAACATATTTCATTAGCCCATTACCTTTTATAAAAAAATAGTGCTTCAAGTAGGTAGATTAGTACTTTTTTGCTAATTTCCTAACACAAATTTATACTATGCGTAAACACATTTTACTTATTATCCTATTCCTCCCCTTTTTGGCCATGAGTCAGCAAAAGGCAAATTATTTTTTAGCCGCCAGGTTCGCCCCTAAAAAATTAGACAAAATGATTTTTTCAATGTCTATTGATCCGCATTGGCTAAAATTGTCCAATAAATTTTGGTATACTTACGAAACGAGTGAGGGCAAACAATGGAATATAGTGGACCCTGTGAAAGGAGAAAAAAAGGCAATATTTAACAGAGATAAGATTGCTGCCGAACTTACCAAAATAATCAAGGATCCATTTGATGGGCAGCATTTGCCTATTGATTCTTTAAAATTCATCAAAGATGAAAATTGGATTCAGTTTGAGGTAAAAAGTACCATCGAAATAAATAAAGATGCCGTAGTAAAGAAAGATGCGAAACCGGAAAAAATTAAAAAAACATTTTATTTTGAATATAATCTTTTAACAGAACAGCTCAATGAATTGGTTGGATTTAAAAAGTCTAAACGCAAACCAAGCTGGGCAAATATTTCACCCGATGAAAAAATAGTGGTGTTTGGAAGAAATTATAATTTGTTTTATATGGACAGAGAAAATTTCAACAAAGCCATCTTAAATGACGAGGACAGTACAATTGTTGAACACGCTATTACTAAAGATGGTATTCAAAATTATAGCTGGCATAGCGAAAGCGCCTATGGTGGTGGTGGTGAAACCAATGTAGATGTAGAAAAAAATAAAAATAAAAGAAAATCTGTTTATGGCTTATGGAGTGAGAATAGCAAACATATCGCAATAACTAAAGTGGACAATCGCAAAGTAAAAGATTTATGGGTAATCAATAGTATCGCTGAGCCAAGACCTACATTAGAAACCTATAAGTATTGGATGCCCGGCGAAAAAGAAGCTCCGATGGATCATTTGATGATTGTTGATATGACTGCATTTAGTTATAAGGAAATAGATGTATCCTTATTTAAGGATCAAGATGTTGCTGTTTGGAATAAAACAGCCAATGTTAATGCAAGAGACGATGAACATAGACCAAATATATGGTTGGGCACTAATGATCAGCTTTATTTATCGCGCACCAGTCGTGATTTGAAAAAAATTGACCAATGTGTTGTTAATATCAATACGGGTGTTGTGAAAACATTAATTGAAGAAAGTTTAAATACTTATGTTGAAATTAAAAAGCCAGGCTTGGTTAAAAATGGTGAAGAAATAATTGAATGGAGTGAGCGTGATGGCTGGGCACATTTGTATTTACATGACAAAGAGGGTAAAGTAAAAAATCAAATTACCCAAGGACCATGGCATATTGAAGATGTGGTATCCATTGATGAAGATAAAAGAGTGGTTTACTTTTCAGCAAACGGCCATGAAAATATCAACAGCAACACCAAGGAAGATCCTTACTATTTGCATTTATACAAAGTCAACTTTGATGGCACAGGTTTACAATTATTGAACTCTGGTAATTTTGACAATAACTTTAGTATGAACGATAAGAAAAATTATTTCGTAAATAATTCTTCTCGCGTTAATGCAACACCAGTATCCGCATTATATTCGGCAGAGGGAAAAAAATTGATGGATTTAGAAACGGCTGATTTAACTTCATTATTTGCAGCAGGCTATAAATTTCCAGAAACATTTAAAGTAAAAGCGGATGATGGCATTACTGACATTTTTGGTGTCATGTATAAACCTTATGATTTCGATAGCACTAAAAAGTATCCCATTATTGAATATGTGTATCCTGGGCCTCAAACTGAATCTGTTAATAAAAGTTTTAGTAAGGGAATGGATCGTATTGATCGTTTGGCACAATTGGGATTTGTGGTGGTAACCATTGGAAACAGAGGCGGACATCCTGCACGCAGTAAGTGGTATCACAATTATGGCTATGGCAATTTAAGAGACTACGGATTGGCGGATAAAAAAGCAGCTGTTGAACAATTAGCTGACCGATTTACTTTTATTGATCGTGATAAAGTGGGTATTCACGGCCATAGTGGTGGTGGCTTTATGAGTACCGCAGCTATGTTTGCTTATCCAGATATTTTTAAAGTAGCAGTAAGTAATGCAGGCAATCATGACAATAGTGTTTACAATAGATGGTGGAGTGAAAAACATAATGGCGTGAAAGAAAATATTTCTGATAAAGGAGATACTACTTTTGCTTATATGATTGATAAAAATCCAGACATTGCTAAAAATTTAAAAGGAAAATTATTATTGATTCACGGTGAGATTGACAATAATGTTCATCCTGCAAATACCATTCGTGTGGTGAATGCATTGATTAAAGCGAATAAGCGTTTTGATATGTTAATTTTACCTACACAACGACATGGCTTTGGAGATATGAATGAGTATTGGTTCTGGAAAACTGCCGATTACTTTTCAAAATATTTATTGGGTGATAACACGGAAAGATCCGTTGATATTGAGGAATTGAATAAAGAAATTGAAAGAAAAAAATAAGTAAGAAATACTTTAGTGAAAAGCCTTCTCGTTGATTCGGGGAGGCTTTTACTTTTTCGACAACTTCGCTAATTGTATGGGTTCAAAGGGACCGTATTTGTGTTGCCTTACTGAAAAAGTATCAGCATAAGGACCAAATGGATAATCAAATGGCTTAGTTGCAAGTACTGGCCAGTCCTTGGATTTATCTTTAGTGGGTCTTGCATGGGAGCTAATATAAGCTGCTACATCCCAAGCTTGTTCTGTAGTTAAAGTAGGCTTATGATAGTTGACCGGATTAGGCATATTATTTTTGATGAATCCTGCTAATTTTGAAAGCTGATTGATGCCTGCTGCATCGTTATAACTGTGCGCCCCCCAAAGCGGCGGATATTCATACATATTTCCTTCCTTATTCATTACACCCTCTCCGTTCAAGCCATGACATTTTTGACAGTATTGTGTATATACATAAAGCCCATTTTTAGGATTTGCTGGTACAGTTAATAGTGGTAATATTTCAATGCCAGAGCCCCTTACTTTTTCCCCTTTGGGTACCCCTTCCCCCAACCATTTTATATAAGCATAAATAGCTTTTATTTCTTTCGAACTTGTATCTAAGGCCTTCCCATTTAAACTGCGCTCCATACAGTCATTGATTCTTTTATAAATAGTTTCAATAGATCCAGAACGTTCTCTAAATTTTGGATAGGTTGCATACACTGCACCATAATTCAAACCCCAGGGTTTGGTACCCGCTTCTAAATGACAGTTTTGGCAATTCATGCCGTTGGTTGAATGTTGCACAGTTCCTTTAGGTCCTAAATATTTTGCAGTATGCGCAATCAACTCATAACCGTACCTAATGAGTGGCCCATTTTGATTGGTGTCCAAAGGAATTTGATATTGCGAAGCACCTACCCAGGTAGTGGTATCCACTTTACTTATATCAAGTTGGACAGTTTGAGGAATAGGTTTTTTGTTAAATGTGTAAAATATATATAAGCCACCCCCCAATACAATAATAAAACCAATGATGTATAGAAACTTTTTTAACATCTAAATTTAGTTAATACCTGCTTTTAAATAACGCCATCCTTGCTCCTGCTTCAAAATTACTTCAACCACACCCGATGGAACCGTTTTTGCTTCAATTAATAAATCTGCCTTTTCAATTTTATACTTTCGCATGGTGTTTTCACAAGCCACAAATACAACGCCCTCATTGGTTAAGCCAGCTATGTCATTGGCGAAATATGTTTTATCCTTCACTAGTAAATTAATTGCCTTGCCATGCACCACTACTTCAATATGAAGATGATTAGGCCATGCCTTTTGAATATTTTTTATATTACCTATGGTGGAGGACCATGCACTGGTATCTGCAGTATTTAGTTGAATAACAATATTATGATCTTTGATTTCAGTTTGCGCATAGCAAAATTGAAAAGAAAATACCATCGTAAATAATAGGAAAATTAAACGAGATGTATTTTTCATAATTAATAATTTACATGAATGTAAGAAATTATTAATTATTTAAGGCCTTAAACTCATACTGCCTTTATAATAATAAACTGGTGGGTATGGAATATTCTGTAAGCTTAAACTGGCCAGACTCCTTTATTTCCTTGAATCCCCCCTTCACATCTATTAAATGATCAAATCCTCTTGCTTTTAAAATAGATACAAAAATCATTGATCTATAACCTCCAGCACAATGAACATAATAGGTTTTATCTTTTTGAATTGCAGCCATACTATCGTTGATAAAGTCAAGTGGCACATTGATAGTACCTTTTACATGTTCGCTCTTATATTCCGACGCTTTACGAACATCTAATATATTAATACCTTCATCTTGTTTTTGAATTGTGGCTAGTTCATCTGCTGATATAGATTTTATTTGATCTATTTCCTTTCCCGACTGTTTCCATGCTTCAAATCCACCAGCTAAAAAACCAATGGTAAAGTCATAACCAACACGCGCAAGTCGGGTGATGATTTCTGTTTCTCGACCTGGCTCAGCCACTAATAAAATTTCTTGTTTAATATCAGGTATCATTGCGCCTACCCAAGGAGCAAAACTGCCGTCAATGCCAATATTAATTGAATTGGGTATAAAGCCATTTGCAAAAGTTTGCGCATCTCTGGTATCTAAAATTAATGCGCCTGTTTCGTTGGCTGCAGTTTCAAATGCAGTAGGGCTCATTGCATGTTGTCCACGTGCTAGCACCTTATCAATACTATCATATCCTTGAATATTCATCATTACATTCAATGGGAAATATCCAGGAGGTGCTACTAATCCATCCAAAACGGCAGCTACAAATTCTGGCTTGGTCATGTCAGCTGCCAATGCATAATTGGTCAATTTTTGATTCCCCAAAGTATCCTGTGTTTCCTTACTCATTTTTTTACCACAGGCACTGCCTGCCCCATGCGCTGGATAAACTACTATATCATTAGGCAATGGCATGATTTTATTTCTTAGGGAATCATATAAGTATCCTGCTAAAATTTCCTGTGTTAATCCTGATTTTATTTTTTGTGCCAAATCTGGACGACCTACATCTCCAATAAACAAAGTATCACCACTAAATAAAGCAACCTCTTTTCCGTTTTCGTCAATTAACAAGTAGCAAGTGCTTTCCATGGTGTGACCTGGTGTATGTAATACCCTGATTTTAACCTTTCCCAATAAAATTTCTTCTTTATCTTTTGCCGAATGAAATTCAAAAGCGGGTGCCGCAGTAGGGCCATATATAATTTTAGCCCCTGTTTTTTTTGCAAGATCAATATGACCAGATACAAAATCAGCATGAAAATGGGTCTCTAAAACATATTTTATTTTAGCCTGATCCAAATTGGCTTTTTGAATATAGGGGTCGACTTCTCTTAATGGGTCGATAATCGCCACTTCGCCTTCACTCATTATATAATAAGCCCCTTGCGCCAAACAACCCGTATAAATTTGTTCTATTTTCATTATCTGATATTTAATATCAACTGTAAAAATATACTATAAAATTAGCTTAAAGCGTGACAAAAATCACTTTTGCGCAGAAAATTTTTGTCTCCCCTATTTCACTAAAAATTTACTAAGTGACTAATAGTACATATCTTGTAATGCTTAATTCTGATTTTTGCTAAAAAATAATCAAACATGGAAGTAGTCGGCTATTTCGCATCTATTTTAATTGGGGTATCATTGGGCCTTATTGGAAGTGGCGGTTCTATTTTAACAGTGCCTGTTTTAGTATACCTGTTTAATATAAATCCAATTTTAGCAACCACTTACTCCTTATGTATTGTAGGCTTGAGTAGTATTGCAGGTATTATTTCAAGAATGAAACAAAGATTGGTCGATATTAAAACGATCATCATTTTCGGGATACCATCAGTCATTGGTGTATTTATTGCTCGTAAATTTTTCTTGCCCAATATCCCAGATACCATTCATCTTGGCAATAGTTTAATAGGTAAAAGTAATTTTATCATGTTGTTTTTTGCAAGTTTAATGTTGGTTTCGGCATTATCCATGATTTTAGGAAAAAACAAAAAAGAGGTAGAAGGTATTTTGCCTGAATATGGCATTGCCTTAATGATGGTAGGCCTAGGGGAAGGAATGTTAACCGGTATTGTGGGTGCTGGTGGTGGATTTTTAATCATCCCTGCATTGGTTATTTTAGGTAAGCTTCCCATGAAAAAAGCGATCGCTTCCTCCATTTTTATTATAAGTATCAAATCCATTGTGGGATTTGTTGGCGATATATCACATACCACCATTGATTGGAATTTTTTAATGGTCATTGTTTTATTAGCTACTGTCGGTATCATTATCGGCAACTATCTTAATAAAAAAATGGATGGCGCAAAACTAAAAAAAGGATTCGGCTGGTTTATACTAGTTATGGCCAGTGTTATTTTTATTGAACAATTCTTTTTTGGAAAATAGTTATTTTAGCGAGTGCCTTATTAGGGACTTGGACGTATGGTTTTTTTCAAGAAAAATTACCGCACTAAAATATATTTTACAAAAAGTAATCTAAGTGATAAAATGAGGATAACGCACAACCCGATTAGACATAATATATGTATCAGTTCAATTTGTCCTCCTTGCCCATTCATAATGCCCCATAATGCCCATGCAATAACTAAGGGTGCTGCAATAGAGTCGTAGAAAAACGAAAAACAAAACGCAAGTACAATTGCAATAGCAATCATAATAACAGCCCAATATTCAGGAGCAACTCCCCAGCCGCTCCATTGCAAATTAACCAATAAAGCTGCAAAATTAGCAATCATAGCAACACTGATCCAACCAATATAAACAGTGAACGGTGCAATAATAAAAATACGATGTATTAATTTGATATCATTTGAAAGGCTTCGGGTGTATATAAATATCTGAATTAACATCAACAAAAATGCAATCATTACAACCACGCTAGTAAATATTTGTAAATAATGCCAAGAAAGAATCCAAGCAATATTTAAAACAGCCGACGCCCAATACCAAGGTGTAATTTGATCTAAATATTTTTTAATAATTGGGAACTCTTTTTGCTTAAAGGAAAAATAAGTATGCGTGATTGAATAGCATAATAAAAATAAATAAATCAGGCCCCATATAGAAAATGTAAAACCAGCAGGCACAAAATAATTTGGATAAAAGGCGGAAATTTGACCTGTATTGTATCCATTAATTGGCAAAATACTTGCTAGTGCATTAACAGTAATAACCCCTATAAATAAAAGCCAATTAATTAAAGTTTTCATAAAAGTAAGTTGGATTGACCAATGTTTACAGCGCAAATATTTTATTCATCAAAACCCATTTTTCACCAGGATTCGCATTGGGTAAAGCTTGCTGATAATCCCATAATAATTTTTCCCATTGTACCACAATATCATTGGAGGCATCCATGGCAGCTTTTTTTTCAAAGCTAAAGTCATCTCCAGCCTCCATGATCATAAACAAACGATTGGATACCCTATATATATCCATCACATGAATATCAGCATCTTTAATTGATTGAATGATTTCAGGCCATACGGATTTATGGTATTCCTCATAAGCAGCAATAGCAATAGGATCGTCCTTTAAATCAACTGCAAAACAATATCTAACCATGATTCGAAATTTTATAAATGATGTCCAAATATAATTTGATTACTAATAAGTAAAAACTATTTATTAGCGCCATACACAAAGGCTTCCATAACCCTCATTGATTGTAGCGCATCCATTGTAGAACAAGGATTTACGCCATTGCCTAAAAAATAGGAAACTACTTGAGCTATAAAATTTTGTTGGTTGTGCAATGGAGGATCAAAATGAATGATCTCTTGTTTCCCACTTTTCTCAATCTTGATATCATTACCAAATACCGGAAATGAAATTTGACCATATTCCCCTATAATTTCAAAAACATCTTTTTCCAATTCCGCTGCCACCGTAAAATCCCATTCGCCATTAAATACAATATCATTATTAAGCTGCATGGTTCCTTTTACGCTGTCTTCGGCCGGATACAATCCTGCTTTATTTTTGGATTTGCCATGATAGTTGATGGCATCACCAAAATAAAAAAATACCAAATCCAATTGATGTGGTGCCAAATCATAAAACAAACCACCACCTGCGAGTTCAGGGAATACACGCCAATTATCCGTTGAACCACAATTTTTACTCGGCTGCTTTAACATTTTTATATTCACTTGTTTTACAACACCAATATAATTTTCAGCCAATAAACTTTTTACTTTTAAAAATAAGGGAAGTGCGCGACGATAATGTGCCACGACTAACTTCACACCTGTGTCATTTGAAATTTGCTGCATGGTTTCACATTCCCGGACATTCAATGCCATTGGTTTTTCAACATACACTGGCTTACCCACCTTCATTGCTTTTTCCGCATAAGCTGCATGAAATTTAGGGGGTGTTGCAATATAAATAGCATCCACTTCGGGATGATTAATTAATTGATCTACATCGGTGAAATAATAAGGAACATGATGTCGTTGTGCATAGTCCTTTACTTTTTCTGCATCACGTCTCATAACCGCCATTAACTTAGAATTAGGCACTTTATTAAAGGCCGGACCGCTTTTAACTTCGGTTACACTACCACAACCAATCATGCCCCATCGAATTATACTCATAATTAATAATTAACCAAAATCAATCATCTAATTTACCAAAAATAATTGAGGAACTTAGGTTATACAAGTATTAATCTGAATGGGTGATTAAGTAAGGAAATTAAATGCTATGTTTTTACAAATTTTGTATATCGATGATAAAAAAAGGGCAGTGTAGAAACACCGCCCGTACTTTACGATTGCTTGCTAAAACCAAAACCAAGTTGTCATAGATGGGATCGAACCATCGTTAAGGGTTTTGCTGACCCTTGCCTCACCCCTCGGCCACATGACCCCACAAAGATAGGGGTTTTTTATTAATGTCTACTAAAATTATAGACTTTAATATCAAATTTTAGCGGGATCGCCATTATAACAAAAAAATAATTATATTTAACATAGCACTTTTTTTTAAAATATAAACAAAACACCTATGAACAGCCGAAGAATTTTTATAAGAAACACTGCTCTAGCTTCTGGGGCATTAATGACTTCAAATATATTTGCCAATAGTAAAATTTTCAATACGGATACTTTACGTGTTGCGACCATTGGTGTGAATGGTATGGGATGGTCCAATACCATGGCTGCACTCTCTGTCCCTAACCTTGAAGTGGTGGCTTTATGTGATGTTGATGAAAATGTTTTAAATAAAAGAAAAGCAGAACTTTTAATCAAACAACCAGGCGTTCAGAAAATTGATACCTATAGTGATTATAGAAAAATTTTAGATCGAAAGGATATTGATATTGTAATTGTAGGTACACCCGATCATTGGCATGCCTTACAAATGATCAATGCTTGTTCAGCAGGAAAACATGTGTATGTTGAAAAGCCAGCAGGCAACTCCATTGGGGAATGTAATTCAATGGTTGCTGCAAAAAATAGGTATAATCGTATTGTACAAGTGGGACAATGGCAACGCAGTCAAAAACATTTTAAGGATGCATTAGATGTGGTACATTCTGGACAACTGGGTAATATACGTACCACCAAGGTTTGGTGTTATCAGGGTTGGATGCGTCCGCAACCGGTGGTAGCGAATAGTGCGGTGCCTGCAGGGATTGATTATAAAACTTGGTTAGGTCCAGCAACTACACGTGAGTTTAATGCAAGCCGTTTCCATTTTCATTTTAGATGGTTTTGGGATTATGCAGGTGGCTTGATGACCGATTGGGGCGTGCATTTATTAGATTATGCCATTCAAGGTATGAATGCAGGCAATCCAAAAAGCGTAAGTGCTTTAGGTGGTAAATTTGCTTATCCTGAATTAGCGGAAGAAACACCGGATACATTGACTACGTTATATGAATTTGATAAATTCAATTTGGTATGGGATTCGGCGATGGGTATCGACAATGGCTCCTACGGTCGCGATCACGGTATTGCTTTTATTGGTAATAACGGTACGCTTATATTAGATAGAGGTGGCTGGGAAGTGATTGAAGAAAGACAATCCAAAAATAAAGTGGCGATAGCGCGACACAAAAGCGAGGACAAGGGTGTAGAATTACATTGGTTAAATTTTACCAATGCCATCAGAAACAATACACCACAAAGCTTACATTGTTCCATTGAAGATGGTGCACATATTGCGACCATTGCACAAATGGGTAATATCGCTTATCGTTCAGGCCAAAAGGTAAACTGGGATGATAACAAAAAATTATTTACAGATGCTGCTATCAATAAAGAATATTTTATGAAAGCTTATCAAAATGGATATAGCTTACCTAAGATGTAGTTATGCAAATTTGAATTTTATCAATAGTCTACTTTAGGTGACAGCTGTATTTGTATGCACGCATCCGCGAATTATTTTTTAACTTACCAATACAAATCAAGTATATGGCCAACAGACGCAACTTTATACAACACATTGGCCTAATGGCAGGCGCTTTTTCAGCAAATAGTTTATTTAACCAAGCACACGCTGCGGAATTTGAACATATCAATTTGCAAAAAAAATTGCTCAGCCCCAAGGAATTAGCAATGGACGAGGATTATTGGAGTGTCATTCAACAAGGTTATACCGTAAGTCCCTCCTTGATTAATTTAAACAATGGGGGTGTATGTCCAAGCCCTAGAATTGTGCAAGAAGCCGTAGAAAAATTCAATAAGATGAGCAATGAAGGCCCCTCTTATTATATGTGGCGAATACTAGATCAAGGAAGAGAACCCTTAAGATATAAACTAGCACAATTAGCAGGATGCGATCCTGAAGAAATTGCGATTAATCGAAATGCAACCGAAGCTTTAAATACAGTCATCTTTGGATTAAATTTAAAAGCAGGTGATGAAGTAGTGGGAAGTAAATTTGATTATCCAAATATGATCAACGCATGGAAACAAAGAGCGGCAAGAGAAGGGATTGTTTATAAGCAGTTGGATTTTAAATTTCCAAGCGAAAACGAGGATGAAATGGTGCGCATTTATGAAAACGCAATTACACCTAAAACAAAAATATTTCATATCACCCATATGGTGAATTGGGTAGGACAAATAATGCCAGTTAAAAAATTATGTGCATTGGCAAAAAAACATGGCATTGAAACTATTGTGGATGGCGCGCATAGTTTTGGCTTAATGGACTTTACAATCCCAGAATTAGGTTGTGATTATTTTGGTACTTCATTGCATAAATTTTTATCTGCCCCAATTGGAAGCGGTATGCTTTGGATTAAAAAAGAAAATATCGAAAAAATATGGCCACTCGTTTGCAATGACAATCCGAAGGGAACGGATATACGTAAGTTTGAAACACTCGGTACCAGAAGCTTTCCTATTGAACAAGGTATTGGCGAAGCCATCAATTTTCATACTGCTATTGGAAGTAAAAGAAAAGAAGAGCGTATTCGTTACTTAAAAAATTATTGGGCAACAAGGGTGAAAGAAATTCCTAAGGTAAAAATAAATACCTCATTAAAAGATGAATTTTCTTGCGCGATATGTGGCGTAAGTGTGGACGGTATGACACCTGGTGAATTAGACAATGCATTGTTTACAAATTATAAAATACACACCGTGGGTATTGTTTGGGACAATGTAAGCTGTGTACGTATAACACCGCATGTGTATACCAGAATACAAGATTTAGATAAATTAGTTTTTGCGATTGAAGCTATTGCAAAAAAATCCCCTGCAAGTAAATAACTAACAAGGGATTATACAATTGGGGTTTTAACAATATTTTACTTTCTTGCTATTTTAAATGTTTTTGTAAATGACTTGTAAGTTTTACTTACAGGATCCAATGTTTTTGAAGTCACTAAAACGGTTGCTGTACAAGGCACCCCTGGTGATAGACTATTAATAATCACTGGATTGGTGCCAGCCACTGTGCCCACTTTAGCATCACTAAATACGGAGGAATTATCTATATCTTTTTTTACTGTTAGATCAATCGTAACCCCATCCTTTGGAAAAGGGGCAGTAGTTACATTTACATTTACAGGCTGTGATGCACTCAATGCTGCAAGATATGCTGTATAATCAATCTCTTTGTTATCTACCTCTATCTTAAATGCGATATCGGGTTCTGCAACCACCACAGGTGGTGGCGTTGGTGTAACTGGTGTGGATCCACCCCCTTTACTACAAGAAGCAATAACCAAAGTAAATGCCACTAAAATAAAAGAAAATTTTTTCATAACCATTCGGTTTATATAAAAACAAATTTACATAAAATCCGCAATTTACCGTCCCTAATACCTAAATGTTTGCTTTTGCCTATAAAACATATGAAATAGGTGATAATTTCCTAAAAATATAGGATAAGGATGATTTAAATTAGAATATTTACAATATGTATATCATTGATTTACATTATTATATGAGATATATTGTGTTATGAAAACCCTATTAAAAGTAGTTTACCTAATGTTGGCCTCGTTTTGTAGTTATACCATCAATGCACAAACAAAATATCCAAGTATCATCAACCTGAGCGCAGATTCAAAACAAATGGAGGGCATCATCTGGGATTGGAGCTTTGGTGAACAGTTGATGGTTCACACCCTTTATTCTAGTAAAAATTTAATACTCACTACCGGATTTTTACAAAATGATTTTGGGGGTGGTGTAGATTATAAATTACTGGCATTAACCTCTCCCTTTAAAATAGGCCCTAACCCCTTCATTCAAAATTTAAAAATTAACAGTGATCAAAGCGGCATTATTATTTCAAAAATTGAAATGAGCAATGCGCAAGGTCAATTATTAAAAATCATACAAGGACCCTTCTCGGGTATTCAATTTGAGCAAAGCCTATACTTTGCTTCGGTAAATACGGGCATCTACTTTGTTGCAATTCATTATGTTGTTGGGAAATCAAATTTGAAAAAGGAAATTTTCAAAGTAATAAAACAATAATAATTTATGAAAAAAACTATTTTATCTCTTTATTTACTATCTCTTTATTTTACAAATTTAAATGCACAAATAAATAAAGGAATTAATTTTCAAGGCGTTGCCAGAAATAGCAATGGGATCATCTTAGCAAATAAAATTATTGGCCTTCGACTATCCATTAAAAACGATTCCCTAAATGGTGTGATTGAATACCAAGAAATAAAGTCAATTACGACTAATGCGATTGGACTTTTTTCAGTAGTTGTTGGAAGTAAACAAGATCGTAACATAATTAGTATCGGTAATTTTGAAAATATTAACTGGTCAAATACAGAAAAATATTTACAAGTAGAAGTAGATGTCACAGGAGAATTATATTTTTCAAGCATAGGAATTCAAAAAATTAATTATGTGCCTTATGCTTTTTATGCAGACAAGGTAGATGCAGTAAATATAAATGGAATTATAGGGGTGAAAAAAGGAGGGACTGGATTTGACAACATTAAAGATTTTAAAATTATGGCCGCCATTGATAAAGTCAATAATACACCAGATAGTTTAAAGCCCAGTTCGCTGTATACAATTATCGCATTGAATGAAAAGTTAAAAAAGTCAGACACGGCTTGGCTTAGCAATCGTATCGATTCGAAATTGAACAAGACAGATACTAATCATTTGAGTAATCGGATTAACCAAAAGTTAAATCTTAGTGATACAATTAAAATTTATAATAAAATAAATCAAATTCCATTAATAGATACCACCAGCTTGGGTCAGCGAATTAATTTCAAGCTCAATAAATCTGATACCAATCATTTGAGTAATCGGATTAATCAAAAGTTAAACCTTAGTGATACAATTAAAATTTATAGTAAAATAAGTGCCATACCAAGTATCGATACAACAAGCTTAAGTAACAGAATAGATAATAAAATCAGTATTGGTAGCTTGACAAAAATAGCTGTCACCAATGCTTTAAACTACACCCCTGTAGCAAATGATTTTGGTAGTTTTTATGATACGGCAAAACAGATCACTCCCATCGGCACTGCCTCAGTAGTAAAATTTAATTTTATGAATTTTGCTAACAACATTACCATCACTAATAATAGCAGTGGACTTCCTACTCGTATCACTGTAAATAACGGAGGGCTTTATAACGTAAAATATACTTTACAATTTATAAAAACAGATGGAGCTAATGATGAAGTAAGTGTTTGGATCAGGCGAAACAGTAGCGCTTATGTAAATACAAATAACACCTATACAATAACAGGATTGGGAATTAAAAATATGATCTCTAATTCATTTTTTATAGAACTAGGTGACAACGACTATGTCGAAATATATTTTTCCCTAAAAAATATAAATACAATTCTTGTTAGTTCTAATCCACAGCTAACACCATCCAGACCAGCTACACCAGCAGCTGTGGTTAGCATTCAAAGAATAAATTAATTGTTTTTATCCAAAGGGTTGATCAATTGAAATACTTTGTTTGGAAAAAAAGCGAGGACCTTCTTCTGCGATATACAAACAATCTTCTAATCTAATACCAAATTCACCTGGAATTGATATTGTAGGCTCATCACTAAAACACATGCCTACTGCCATTGGGGTTTTATTTCCCTTCACAAAATTAGTCCACTCATGCCCCTCGAGTCCTATACCATGTCCAGTTCTATGTGGTAATCCAGGTAATTTATAATTATTACTAAAACCGCCATTTTCAATCACCGCGCGCGCAGCCGCATCTACTTCCTCACATGCAACACCAATTTTTATTGCTGCAAATGCAGCATCCTGTGCCCGCTTTTCTAAATTCCAAACATCAGTTTGTCTTTGCGTAGCCTTTCCTACAACAAATGTTCTTGTAATGTCAGATGCATATCCTTCACAGCTTGTGCCACCATCTACCATCACTACATCTCCTTCGCGAATAGTCTGTGGCGTTATACTACCATGTGGCAATGCAGAATATTTCCCAATTTGAACAGATGCGCCACCACTATATCCCAACTTTCTAAATGCAGCAGAAATGTTATTACTAAATTCTGTTTGCGACATGCCATCTCGAATTGTTGGAAAAGCAGCCTGATAGGCGAGTATGGTGATATCACTTGATTTTTGCATTAACGCTAATTCTGCTTTTGTTTTAATCATTCGACAACCTGCAGTGATGGGTGTGGCATCTACTATTTCAAATCCAGTTGCCACTTTTTTTACGCCATCAGCGATAAAAAATCTTACCCTTTCCTCCATTCCAATTTTGCGATGTTTAACGCCTCTATCTTTTACAATACCCAAAATGATAGCATAAGGGCTTTCATGTTCTTCCCAGCATCTTACTTCATCACCAAACACTGGAAGTAATAATTCACGCGCACGATCTTCTTCAAATTTAGGACACACATAAGCAATCGCTCCTTTCGCAGGAATCACTACGCCAAATGTACGTTCACTTTGCCCCCATCGCATGCCAGTAAAATAATAGCAGGAAGTAGTTCCTTCTAAAAATATAGCATCTATTTTTTCACGACCCATCATTGCTTGCGCATTTTGGATTCTTTGTTTGCGTTCTTCTATGGTAATAGGGATAATGCCTTCCTTCGCTGGCATTAAATCACGAATTGACTTTGGTAAATCATAGTCCGAATCATTATTATTTGCGTTTTTCCCAAATACCGAACCAGACAACGTCATGGCGCCCGCTGAAAGTGCAGTTAGGCTTAAAAATTTGCGTCTATTATGTGACATAATTACTTATTTATATAATTTAAAGATATTACTATTTTGATTCAATCGAAAAACTTTACATTTAATATTCTAATAAACAACCTAAGTATTTTGAAAATATATAAACTTTGGATAGGCATTTTTCTTTGCTTGCAAATAGGCCAAGTAGTGGGGCAGAAAAAAAATGAAAATGTTCGGTATTTTATACATAAAGCAACGCAACCCATTGTTATTGACGGCATCATGAATGATGATGCTTGGACTAAAGCGATGGTCGTTAACAATTTTGATATGGTGTTACCCATGGACACTAGCAAAGCACAAATTAAGACCGAAGTGAGAATGACGTATGATGATCAAAATTTATACCTCATCGCTGTTTGTGATAAAATTGGAGACGGTGTGGATGTTGTTGAATCCTTAAAAAGAGATTGGGCTTTTGGAAAAAACGACAATTTCATTGTATTTATGGATACCTATGGCGATATGAACAGTGGATTTGCGTTTGGTGTTAATGCCGCTGGTGCGCAGTGGGATGGTACCATGTATGATGGAGGAAGTGTAGATTTAAACTGGGATAATAAATGGACCACAGGTAGTACCTCTGATAAAAATAAATATATCATCGAAGCCGCCATTCCCTTTACATCTATTAGATATAAAGAAGGCAAGATGGAGTGGGGAATTAATTTTAGTAGAAATGATTTAAAGAGTACTGAAAAGTCGGCATGGGCCCCCGTTCCAAGGCAATTTCCAACAGCTTCTTTATCCTATGCAGGGGTATTAGTTTGGGATGCACCACCTCCTACGGCAAAAAATAATTTTTCACTCATTCCTTATTTTAAAACTAGTGTCGCTAAAGAGTATACCAATGCGGTTGGTCAAAAAATTACCCAAGCAAGTTTGGTGGGGAAAGATGCGGGCTTGGATGCAAAAATAAGTTTATCCTCCTCGCTAAATTTGGATTTAACATTGCATCCTGATTTTTCACAAGTGGAAGTAGATCGTCAAGTAACTAATTTAAGTCGTTTTGAATTATTTTTTCCTGAAAGAAGACAATTCTTTTTAGAAAATGCCGACTTGTTTTCAAATTTAGGATTCACTAATACCCGTCCTTTTTTCTCAAGACGCATTGGATTAAATACCGATATTGATTTTGGTGCAAGATTAAGTGGTCGCATTAATAAAAATTGGCGCATGGGACTAATGGATATTAAAACAAGTGCCAATGATGCTATTAATTTGGCGAGTCAAAACTTCACCGTGATGGCGCTTCAAAGAAAATTATTTAAAAAATCAAGCATTGAATTATTTTATATTGACAGAACCGCGTTGGCATTTAACGGGAAAACAACTGAAGCCAGTGGTTGCAATTGCGTTTATCAACACGATGGCAATGCCTTTAATCGAAATATTGGTTTTGAATACTATTTAGCACCGCCCAATAATACATTTTCAGGAAAAACAATTTTTATTAAATCATTTACCCCTAATACTACTGGGAATGATTTTTTAAATGCTGCTAATTTTCAATACAATCAACGCAAATGGATATTGTCATGGCAACATGAAATTGTAGGTGAAAACTATAATGCCGAAGTAGGTTATGTTCCCAGAAATAATTATATAAAATTTAACCCGAGTATAACACGATTATTTTTTCCTAAAGGCGGTTCTATTTTAAGTCATGGACCACAGATTACTTCCACTTATTATTACAATACTAATTTTATTACAACCGATTATAGTAATACTTTAATTTACTTAATTACTTATAGAGACAAAAGCACGCTCTCGGCGGTTGCGCAAAATACATTTGTAGAACTGCTATCCCCTTTTGATCCAACACGTATTGGAAAGCTTGCATTAGAAAAAGGAACAAAGCACGAATGGACAAATATTGGATTTGACTGGACATCACCACCACAAAATACATTGACTTATAGCCTATCCACCAGAATAGGTGGCTATTATGCCAATGGGAATTTATTAAGTATCTCAGGAAACGTAGGATATCGTATTCAGCCCTATGTAAATATTGATTTTTCAAGCACTTACAATCGAATAAAATTGCCCAGTCCATGGGGAAACAACAACTTTTTATTGCTAGGCCCAAAACTTGATGTCACCTTTAGTAAAAAACTGTTTTTAACTACCTTTTTTCAATACAACGAACAAACAAAAAACATTAACTTCAATACACGATTTCAGTGGAGATACAAGCCCGTTTCAGATTTGTTCATTGTATACA
>CAXNDZ010000002.1:0-32955 GCA_964201225.1 Chitinophagales bacterium
GGTGCTAAATTTTTACAGGTGTTACAACAAACACTTTCCTAAAAGTTATACCCCATGTCATTAGGACAGTCATTGCAACAAAGGCAGCTACAGCGTTTATCGCCACAGCAAATTCAATTAATGAAATTGTTGCAAATTCCGTCTGCTCAAATAGAACAAAGAATTAAAGAAGAGATGGAGGAAAATCCAGCTTTGGAAATGAATGCAGATTTAATAGATACTGATACTGCAAGTGCTGCGGATGATTTAAATGACGAGTTTTTACAAGGAGCAAATGAGGAAGAAGAAGCGGTGCCTGTTGATGAGCACGAAATGAGCAATGAGGATTTAAATGAATATAATTATGACGATGATGTGGCTGATTACAAAACAAAAGATGATTATTATCCTGAATTAGACAACGATGTGGTCATCCCCATTAAAGCGGAAGTAAGTTTGAATGAGCTATTGATCAATCAGTTGAACATGTTAGCATTAGATGAAACCGCTTTTAAAATAGCAGAACAAATTATAGGGAGCTTGGAAGATGATGGTTATTTGCGTCGGGCATTAACATCCATTGCAGATGATTTGGCGTTTAAGCAGAGTATGTGGGTAGATGAAAAAGACATCGAAAAAATTTTACTTCAAGTACAACAATTTGATCCAGCAGGTATTGCAGCAAGAGATTTACAAGAGTGTTTATTATTACAATTAAAGCGCAAGCAGGCCGATGCGAGAATGACCAATAGCGTTGATGCAAATCATGCAAGTCTTGATCCTATAAAATTGGCGATTGTTGTGATTGAAAAATATTTCGAAGAGTTTACCCGCAAACACTATGATAAAATTCAAAAAAGTTTGCATTTAAATGAAATTGAAATTAAAGGGGGGCTGCAGCAAATTTTAAATTTAAATCCTAGGCCAGGTGCGGACACGCAGGAGTCGCATACCTCCGAAATGTATATTATACCTGATTTTACAGTAGTGATCAATAATGGCATGGTAGAATTGTCCTTAAATAGCCGCAATGCGCCTCCTTTAATCATCAGCGATGACTATAAAATGATGTTAAAGGAGTACGAGCGAGGCAAAAAAGAAGACAAATCTCAAAAGGAAGCAGTATTTTTCATTAAACAAAAAATTGATGCTGCAAAATGGTTTATTGAAATGATTCAGCAAAGGCAGCAAACTTTATTGAAAACGATGAAAGCAATCTTGGCACACCAGCAAAATTTTTTCACCACAGGAGATACGACACAGTTGCGTCCTATGATTTTAAAAGATATTGCTTCTGCAACAGGGCTGGATGTATCCACCGTAAGTAGGGTAGCGAATAGCAAGTATGTACTCACTGAATTCGGCACTTATTTATTAAAATATTTTTTTAGTGAGTCGCTCACCACTGATTCTGGAGAGGAAGTAAGCACCAAGGAAGTGAAAGCGATATTACTCGAGTTTATTCAACAAGAAGACAAACATAAACCATTAAGCGACGACGAGTTAACACATCAGTTGCAGCAGAGGGGGTACAATATTGCAAGACGTACCGTTGCTAAATATAGAGAACAATTAAATATTCCTGTTGCCAGATTGCGAAAGGAACTTTAATCAAATTTAATTTATGCAAAACAATTCCCCCGGCACCTTATCTAAATTTTTTGGTCATACCATTTCCTTTGTTACTCATCCCTTATTTGTTCCTACTTATTTTATTTTATACTTAATAAAAGTAGTGCCATTTGAATTTGTGGGTATCACAGATTGGCAATTGCAGTTGCGTGTTTTTAGTGTATTTTGGTTGACAGCTTTTTTTCCTGCCTTTGCGGTTTTTTTACTTTGGCGATTAAAATTTAGCGAGTCCATTTTTTTAAGAACACAAAAGGATCGTATTATACCATATGTGATTGTTATGTTTTTTTATTGGTGGATGTATTATTTAAGTAGAAATTTTTCAGACCAGCCTATCGTATTAAAATATTTTTATTTTGGAATTTTTATAGCAAGCGCTATTGGACTCATCGTCAATAATTTTATTAAAGTTAGTTTGCACGCAATGGGTATTGGGGGCTTACTTGCATCTGTTGTATTGGTGGGGCTAAAATATCCAATCAATAATATTATTTGGGACATGGTAATGATATTAATTACCGGAATGGTGGTCAGTGCAAGAATGATGGTGAGTGACCATACGAAAAACGAATTAACGATTGGATTAGGTATTGGCATAATTACACAAACACTTGCTTATTTTTGGGTTGGGTAACATTAAACTAAAACTATGTGGCATAAACTAGCCGAATTCATTTTAAAATTCAAGGTGTATTGTTTGGCCGTTTTATTGGTCATCACTATTGTCATGGGTTATTTTGCTGCGCAAGTAAAGCTTAGTTATGAGTTTACAAAAGCAATACCAGATGACAATCCTAAATTTGTTATCTATAAGGATTTCGTTAAAAAATTTGGAATTGATGGGGCTACAATTGTGGTGGGCTTTACTACCGATAAAATGTACACCAAGGAAGTATTTAATCAGGTACATGAATTACATCAACAAATTAAACTAATCCCAGCGGTCACCGAAGTATTAAGTGTGCCATTTGCATATGAATTACAAAAGGACAGCACTGAAACTAAGTTTAAGGTACATCCCGTGTTTTCAGCGCCATACCAAAATGATAGTTTATTATTAGCGGATGCGCAAAAATTTGAAACCTTACCGTTTTATAAAAATTTATTATACAATAAGGATAGCAATGCATATATAATGGCGGTGAGCTTTATTCCCGATTCAATAAATACGGGTGCTCGCACAAGAATTATTGGTTTATTGGAGGAAAAGTTGAATGCGTTTTCGAAAAACACCCAATTGACCATTCACTTAAGTGGCTTGCCCTATATTAGAACCATCATTGCCGATCGCATTAAAAAGGAAATGTTGTGGTTTTTAGTAGGCTCTCTTTTATTGTCTGCAATTACATTATTACTTTTTTTCAGATCAATACCTGCCACCTTGATGAGCTTGGCGGTGGTTGCGATGGGCGTTATATGGAGTTTTGGCACTATGGTTTTGATGGGGCAAAAAATTACCTTATTGACCGCTTTAATTCCACCATTGGTGGTTGTTATTGGCATACCTAATTGTATCTATTTTTTAAATAAATATCATACTGCTTATAAGGAGACCAATGATCGTTCGGCTGCTATTATTCAAATGGTTAGCAAGATGGGAATTGTTACTTTATTTTGTAATATCACTGCCGCTATTGGATTTTTCGTTTTCGCATTAACCAAAAGTCCATTGCTAAAAGAATTTGGTTGGGTATCAGGTATCAACATCATGGCATTATTTTTTATCAGTTTATTTTTTATTCCACCGGTGCTTAGCTATTTAAAACCACCTTCCCAGAAACATGTTAAATACTTAGAAAATAAATATTTAACACATCTATTAGTGAAAATTGAACGTTGGACCTTCAATCATACGAAATGGGTTTTTGGTATCACTTTAATTTTAGTGGTCTTTTCGATTGTGGGCGTTTTGAAAATAAAAAAAGAAGCATTTATAGTGGATGATCTTCCAAAAAAGGATAAATTATATATCGATTTAAAATGGTTTGAGCAGAATGCAGGCGGTGTAATGCCATTAGAAATTGTCATTGATACTAAAAAGAAAAATGGGTTAATCCGAAGCACTAAGCCGTTGGATCATATTGAAACTTTTCAGCAATTTTTGCTTACACAACCCGAACTGGGTAAGCCCTTGGGTTTGATAGAGGGTATCAAATTTGCAAAACAAGCATTTTATGATGGTGATTCAAGTTCCTATTCCGTACCATCAGGCACGGAGATGGCTTTTATTGCACCTTATTTGAAGCCTGCTGATGGCAAGACGAACCCTCAAGCCAACACGCCAAAGTCACCTACTGCTTTATTAAATAAATTTATTGATACTGAAAAAAGGGCGACAAGGATCAGTGTAAATATGAAAGATATAGGGAGTGCACAATTGCCGATATTTTTAAAACGTATGGATAGCGCTACCCAAGCTATTTTTGATACCACGAACTACCATGTGCAAATTACAGGCAGTAGTGTTACATTTTTAGAAGGAAGTAACTTTATCATTAAAGGTTTGGGCGAATCCATTTTTTGGGCATTTTTATTAATCGCTATTTGTATGCTCTTTTTATTTAGGTCCTTTCCAATTCTTATGTGTTCGCTCGTTCCTAATGTGGTGCCATTGCTTATAACGGCTGGATGTATGGGTTGGATAGGGGTGTCATTGAAGCCATCGACGGTGTTAGTTTTTAGTGTGGCATTGGGTATTGCCATTGATGTTACGATACGCTTTTTAGTTAATTATAAACAAGAATTACCAAGATTAAACCATCAGGTCAATAGTACATTGATACAAACGATTAAAAATACAGGGATCAGCATTATTTATACTTCAATGGTATTGGTTGCCGGCTTTGTGATATTTTGTTTTAGTGAATTTGGCGGTACAAAGGCTTTGGGATGGCTTACTTCATTAACATTAGTAGTGAGTACGCTCACTAATTTAATATTATTGCCCGCTTTGATAAAAACATTTATTAAGCAAAAATAGCAAGTAAATTAATCAAGTGATTTGTATTAGTTATTACTTCAAATAACTTGATAAAATAGCGATGATCTATTTCTTATTGAAATAAATTAGCTAATGTTTCTTGTAAATTTTGTCCTCTTAATTCGGTCGCAATAATTTTTCCAGTAGGGTCCACCAACACATTAAATGGAATACCTTCGATTTGATAGGTATTCACAACACTTCTTTCCCATTTTTTCAAATCACTTAATTGTAACCAATTAAGATTGTCATCATTTACTGCTTCCAACCAGTCTGCTTTGTTATCATCCAGTGATATGCCTAAAACGGTGAAATTTTTATTTTTAAATCTTTCATAAGCCAATACCACATTGGGGTTTTCGGCACGACAAGGACCACACCAACTCGCCCAAAAGTCAACCAGTACATATTTACCTTTCAAACTACTGAGGGTAATGATTTTACCATCGGCATCCTGCATGGCAATTTCAGGAGCCATTTCACCAGCATTCAATGGACTTGCCTTTGTAGCAGCTTGCACCTGTGCGTTGATTAAATTTGCAAATTCAATTAGTGGGGTAGCTTTAGTTTTTTCAGCTGCCATTTTTGCCAACGCCAATATTTTTGCGGACTCCATCGATCTTAAGCCCAATCCCAAAGTATAGTAAATGAATGCTGGGCTAGTGGCACTAGTGATACTGGTCTCAACAAAATCATTTAAGTTTTTTATTTTTTCTACTTTTTGTTTTTGTAACCAAAATATAGTGCTGTCTTTGCCATTTTGCTTTTGAAGTGCATCTAAACTGTACAACGTTGCAAATAAGGATGAGTCTTTTTGTCTGTATTGTTTTAAAAATTCAAACAAACTTGAAGTGCTATTAGAACCATTAACGCTAAAGGTGGAATAATTAGATGCATCTGCACTAATTTTAATATTTTCATCATCGTTGATGAAAATGATTTCAAATTCCTTATCAGTAGCCAAACGATAAATACCTTCTTGTCTCGCAATAAATTGAAATTCATAATTTCCTTCCTTATCAATGGTGATTGAATCTAAGGTTATAATTGGTTTGCCACCATAAGGAACTTCTTGTAAAAGCAATTGTTGATTTTCTGCATTTTTTATATTTCCAGAAACGGTAAAATTACCACCACTTTCATTCGTTTTACACCCTGCCAATAAAATTGTACAACCGAGTATACCTGAGATAATTAATTTTGAAAGCATATCGTTATTTTTATTAATGATTTTATTATTTCAATTTTTGTTCTAGAAGCTGCATGGTCACTTTAGGATCTGCCTTTCCTTGACTCAGTTTTTTTACTTCACCAGTAAATAGCCCAATGAGCCCCTTCTTACCTTTTTTATATTCAATAATTTTTTCAGGATGCATCAATAACACTTGGTCTACCCATACTTCAATCTCATCGCTCGAATTAGATTGTAATAAGTTATTACTTTTGGCATATTCCGTTGGAGACTGCATTTGTTGCATTATTGCTTTAAAAACCTTACCACTTGCCACTGAAAAATTCAATTGGTTACTTGCCACTAAATCTAAAAGTTCCACTAAATAGGGGATAAAGGGTAGGAGTGAATTGTAGCTAGTATTGTTTTCATTTAAGTATTCTCTGATAGGTCCTAATATCCAGTTCGCTGCTGATTTATAGTGACTGGTTTGCTTTGTCCATGCAGCATAAAAATCAGCTTCTTCTTTATTTTCACATAATTGCTCTACATCATACTCCGATAAGGCATAATTGCTTTTCCATGTATTTTTTAACACGGCTGGCAGCACAGGTAATGCAGCTTCAATGTCCTTAATATACTGTTGTGTCAATTGAAATGGAGCTAAATCGGGGTCGGGGAAATACCTGTAATCATTGGCGTCTTCCTTGTCCCTTATTGAAAAGGTAGTATCATTATTTGCATCAAAGCTTCTTGTTTGTTGTAATATAGTACCGCCTGCTTCTGTAATTTGAATTAATCTGTCAATTTCAAACTCAATCGCTTTTTTTATATTTCGTATTGAGTTTAAATTTTTGACTTCTACCCTGGTGCCCAATTTAGTATCCCCTTTTAATCTGATGGAAATATTTGCATCACATCGCAAACTACCTTCTTCCATATTGCCATCACAAACACCCATCCATCTTACCAAACGTCGGACTTCAGAAACAAACAAAAAAGCATCTTGTGCAGAATGAATGCAGGGTTCTGTTACCATTTCAACTAAGGGAGTGCCTGCTCTATTTAAATCAATATAAGTGTCTAGTTCAGAAATATCATGAATACTTTTGCCAGCATCTTCCTCCAAATGAATTCTATTTAGCTGTACTATTTTATCGCCCGCTTCTCCTTTAATCGTAATGGCACCTCCCACACAAATGGGTGTGGTATGTTGCGTGATTTGATAGCCCTTGGGTAAGTCAGGATAAAAGTAATTTTTGCGCGCAAAATAATTATTGTTTTCAATACGAGAACCACAAGCAATACCTAGTTTAATTGCGTATTCAACTGCTTTTACATTTGTTTTAGGTAAGGTTCCTGGATGGCCCATGGTGATTGGGCTAATATGCGTATTGGGTTCGGCGCCAAAGGAAGCGGCATCTCCACAAAACAACTTGCTTTGTGTTGCTAATTGTGCATGAATCTCTAATCCGATAACAGCTTCATATTTTTCCGCAATACCCATGTAGCAAAAGTACAATTATTTGGGGCTTAATTTTAGTTTAAATACCCTAAAAAAACGCCCCGTCTTAATCTGAATATTCAGAAATAGACGGGGCGAAGGTAATAAGGTTATTAGCGCTTCCTTATAAATCGGCTGTTTTAAGCTTCTTTGGAATTTTCACTTCAATCACAGTTTTTTTACCATTTCTTGTAATATTAAATTTGAATACGGTGCCTTCTGTGGCCCCTTTAATAATAGGCTTAATACCATCCACATCTTTTACTTTTTTATCATTCACTTCTGTGATAATATCATCTTCTTTTAGCCCGGCTTTTGCAGCTGGTGAATTTTCACTTACGGATGAAATTTTCACACCTTCGTTTTCTTCAACATCTTCCACACTGATGCCTAATTTTGGTTTTTCAATATTGCCAAAAAAATTATTTAATTCTGGCATTTGAGGTAGTTCGAATCCAAATCTTTGCGTTCCATTATTACCCCTGCCTCTAGGTGTATTGGGCTCCCAGTTAGGTTCAATAGTCATACCTTGATTAGGCATACTATAACTAAATGATTGGGCTTTATTTTTTTCTAGTTCGGCAGTCAATTTTGTTTTAGCACCATTTTTTAAAATACTAATTTGTACTTTATCTGACGGCTTGTATCTGCCAATAGCATCATACAAATCTTTTGGTCCTGTAATTTTTTCGTCATTAACATTGGTAATAATATCATCCTTCTTAAGACCCGCTTTTGCTGCTGGACTTCCTTCGCTAACTTCGTTTATTTTAGCACCCAATTCATTTTCTTCTGATATCACGCCTAAAAAAGCTGCGTTGCTTTGAGCAGGTGTTGCGAAAGATAAAACATCATCTATATTCAAATCGCCATTCAAATCCAATGGCTTACCCTCCACTATTTTATTTTCTTTACTATTTCCACGAGGTGTCATCATTCTTTTTAAAATCACGCCATTTTTGCCTTGCCCATTGATTCTAGGATCATTTTCGCCTACTTCCTCACCATTGATGATAATTTTATCTCCATCAATTAATACATTCACTCGCTCTTCAGTAACAGCATCGTTTTCTTTTTTATCTTCTTTGTTATTTTTCAATGTTTTACCTTCTTGCGTCCGCACAGTTACAGTAACTTCTTTTTGATCTTTATTATCCTTACTTGCTTTAGCATTCTTTTTAGTCGTAATCACTACTACGCCCTTTGCCCCTTTTTTACCATATAGTTTGGTGGCAGATACTCCTTTTAAAACATCTATTTTTTCAATATCATTTGGGGAAATTTCATTGATGTTTTTAATTTCTTTGCCATCCACAATGTATAACGGCGTTTCACCTTTTAACGCAATGCTAGTATCCTTCGGATTACCTTTTACAATAACAACGGTTGGCTTTCTAAGATCTAATTTTAAGTTTTCATTTGTACTAGTTTGCGCAAAACTTATTTGTGCAATTACACACACCATTAAAAAACTGCTTACTTGCTTGATCATATTTTTATGTTTAAGTATAGATAAATTTCTAAAGCAAATGTAGGGAATTTAATTAACTACGAAACTATTCGCAAATGTTAAATTTTAGTCAATTTGAAAATTTTCGTACCCAACCTTCTCTCCAAAAAAGCCCTATCAGGTTTTGATAAGGCTTTGATTATTAAATAGATAGTTAATTTATAGCATGGCTTTTATTACTGCAATGACTTGATCGAGCTGTGTAGCATCCTGACCGCCTGCACTTGCAATGGTTTTTTGACCACCACCACCGCCTTTAATTAATGGGGCAATTTTTTCCTTGATGATTTGAGGTGCCTGCCAGTTTTTTTGGTTAACTAGGGATTCACTTATTGCTAATACTACATTTGCCTTCGCGTCCACTTTACTGGTCAATAATACTACCGAATCTGTATGTAATGCACCCAGTTGTTGTGCTAACTTTTTCAAATGATCTGCACTGCCCAATTGTAGTTGTATTCCTAAAAATTGTATACCATTCACTGCAACAAATGCAGTACTATATTTTTCAAATAATTCATTGACTAATAAAGCTTCCTGACTTTCCAATTTTTTGGATAATTCTTTTTGACTCGTTTGCAATGAAACTATGGTATCATTTAATACATCTGTACTTGTATTTTCATTCCAGTCAGGCGCTTTAAATTGGGTATTTATTTTTGAAGCAATACTTTCACATGCTTCAGCCAATTGTATAATTTGTTTGTGTAATTTTTCTTTGACTTCGGTTAAAAATAGTTCCGCAGCTTCGCCCACCACCCCTTCAATTCTTCTTACGCCTGCAGCAACAGAAGCTTCCGCCTTTAAAATAAAGTGACCAATTTCGCCTGTGTGACCTACATGTGTTCCACCGCATAACTCAATGGAATAATTAGGATCCATCACAACTACACGAACTTTATCTCCGTATTTTTCTCCAAATAAAGCCATGGCACCTAATTGAATGGCATCCGCCTTATCCATTTCATTAATCACCACTGGGACATTTGCTTTTATTTTTTCATTCACTAAAACAGAGACTGCATTTATTTCTTCTGGGGTCATTTTAGCAAAATGAGAAAAGTCAAAACGAAGTTGTTCTGCATTCACCAAACTTCCTTTTTGCGCAACATGCTTTCCCAATACATTTCTTAAGGCTGCATGTAATAAATGGGTAGCAGAGTGGTGAAGGGTGGTATTTTTTCTTTGCGTTATGGCCACCTGTGCTTTAACATTTTCTCCAATTACATTTGGAAGGGTATCCGTGAAATGAATAAAAAGATTATTTTCTTTTTTGGTATCCGTTACCTGTAATGTGGTACCATCTTCAAAGGTCAAAGTTCCGCTATCGCCCACCTGTCCACCGCTTTCTGCATAAAAAGGCGTCTCGCTCAATACCCATTGGTACGCTTCCTTCCCTTTTGCTTTTACATGACGGTATTTAATAATGGTACTATTTGTTTCCATCTGCGTGTAACCAACAAACTTAGTTTCGGCATCTTCCGTTACTTGTATCCAATCGCCAGTGTCAATGGCGGTAGCCGCACGGCTTCTGTTTTTTTGTTGCAACATTTCTTTTTCAAATCCTGCTTCATCCACCAGTAAATCATTTTCACTGGCGATTAATCTTGTTAAATCAACAGGGAAGCCAAAAGTGTCAAACAACTCAAAAACTAATTTTCCTTCAATAGTGGCTCCTTTTGAATGCGTTTTTACAATATCATCAATTCGTTTTAATCCTTTTTCTAATGTTCTTAAAAATCCTTCCTCTTCCTCTTTCACAACTTTAGTTACAAAATCTAATTGCGCGGTTAACTCAGGGAAAACGTTTTCAAATTGTTTTGCCAATAAGGGCATGAGTTGGTGTAATAACGGTTGTTTATAATCCAAGTAAGAATAATAATAGCGGACTGCTCTTCTTAAAATTCTTCTGATTACATAACCAGCACCTGTATTTGCGGGTAATTGTCCGTCGGCAATTGTAAATGCGATGGCTCTAATGTGGTCAGCTAAAACTCGAAATGCAATAGCTTGTTTACTATCGCTATAGTCATATTGCTTTCCTGTGATTTGGGCTACTGCATCAATAGTACCAGTAAAAACATCGGAATCGTAATTGCTTTTTTTATTTTGAATGACCCTTACTAATCTTTCAAATCCCATACCTGTATCCACATGCTTATTTGGGAGCGCTTCTAGGCTGCCATCTTTTTTTCGATTGTACTGTATAAATACATTATTCCAAATTTCAATTACCTGTGGATGATCTTTGTTGACTAAATCACAGCCGGGTATTTTTGCAATTTCCTCGTCGGAACGCATGTCCACATGTATTTCACTGCATGGGCCACATGGTCCAGTGTCACCCATTTCCCAAAAATTATCTTTTTTATTGCCGTAAATTATTTTATCCTCCGTTACCCATTTTTTCCAATGCATTAAAGCCTCGCTCGAGGCTGGCAAATTTTCGGAAGGATCTCCTTCAAAAACACTAACATATAATTTAGCTGGATCAATGCCATACACTTTGGTTAATAATTCCCAACTCCATTCAATTGCTTCGCCTTTAAAATAATCGCCAAAGCTCCAGTTCCCCAACATTTCAAACATCGTATGATGATAGGTGTCCACACCCACTTCCTCTAAATCATTGTGCTTGCCACTTACGCGTAAACATTTCTGCGTGTCTGCAATACGTGTATGACTAGGCGTTTGATTGCCTAAAAAATAATCTTTGAATTGATTCATCCCCGCATTGGTAAACAATAAAGTAGGGTCGTTCTTTACTACAATAGGAGCGGAGGGTACGATTGCATGGCCTTTAGAAGCAAAAAAATCTAAAAACTGTTGTCTTATTTCTGAACTGGTCATCATGTCGGTGAATTTTAAGCAGTGTTCATCTTAAAAAGCTATATTTGTAATGCTTTTTTTAATGACCTCAAAGGTAAGGAATTGGGGCTTTTTTATGGCCATACTTGCCAAATAATCGGTGAATTCAAATGAAGAAAATTAAATATAACTTTAATACCCACACGCTCAGGTTTGATAAAGTGGAAGTGCCCCTTAAAATAAGGCTGCTTAGGCTTTTTGGGTTTGTCGCTACTTCTATAGTAACTGGGGTAGTTATTGTTGCTATACTATTCCAATATATCGATTCCCCTAAGGAAAAATTACTGCGCCAACAAAATGAAATTTATAAGGCAAATTATAGTGTAATCCAGGATAGAGTTAGGAGATTAGAGCTACAGATGAACGAATTGGAAAGTAGGGACAATGAGGTTTACCGTTCCATATTTGAATCAAGTCCAATTCCTGATAGTGCACGTTTAAAAGATATAGAAGCGTTAAAGGAAGTTCGGATGATTCAAAATTTATCAAGTACGCAACTATTAACAAATTTAATTACGCAATTAAATAATTTGAGTGTCCGATCTGCCTTTCAAGATAAGTCCTATGTGGAAGTTAGTGTTATGGTGAAAAATAAAGAAAAATTATTAAGAGCAATTCCTGCAATTCAACCTTTAAGCAATACCAACTTAAACCGAATTGCTTCTGGTTTTGGTAAAAGAATTGATCCCTTATATAAAGAGTATAGGGTTCATTTTGGCCTTGATTTTGCTGCACCTTCCGGTACTCCCATTTATGCAACTGCAGATGGTGTTGTTAAAGTGGCGGGATTTAATAGTGATGGGTATGGTAATAAAGTGGTTATTGACCATGGATTTGGTTATCAAACATTATATGGTCACATGGTTCGAATAAATGTTAATCCTGGACAAAGTGTAGTTAGGGGTTCCGTTATTGGATATGTTGGAAGCACAGGTAAAAGTACTGGGCCGCATTGTCATTATGAAGTAATAAAAAATGGTACTAAAGTGGATCCGGTTTATTATTTTTACAATGATTTAACCCCTGCACAATTTGACCGAATATTGAAAGCTGCCGCGGCGAATAAACAAAGTTTAGATTAATAATTTTGAATATTATTTTATTGCATTTCACATTCAAATTACATTAGATGGATCCACAAGTACTTGCATTTTTAAATAGAATAACCTATAGCATCGGGTTCACTTTGTTATGGATGTTTTCCAATACCACTTTGGGTATTATGCTAGGCTATGCATTTATACAAGATCATTGGCGTATTAGTAATGTCTTGTTTTATATTTACCTTATTGGAAGTTTTGTTGCCTTCATGTATGGCCTGTATCGGCTATGGAAGACCCCTGTTAAATTTGATGAATATTAGTGAGGGTGCTATGGTTTAATTGGTATTAACTACTATGGTCTGAAATAATTTTCCAACCTGTTTTGGTTTTTTTAAATACCAAAGTATATATCCCATTTACATCTCCAACTGTTCGTTTTAGAAACCATTTTCCAATGACAAAAAAGTGGTTCTTACTGAGCGGTTTAATACTTACAATATCAAAATTTAATTTGCCCATATGGCTGGTGTCGGGATAACTTTTTTTATAATTAGCTAAGGTATTTTTATAACCATAGGTAGGCCCCGACTTTCCAATAAATACAAGGCTATCATTATTCCAATAACCCGCCATAAAGGTAACAAGGTCGCCCTTGTTCCATGCAGCTGTTTGATTATGTAAGATTGTTTGAATGGCTTTTATATTGTCTTGCTCATTTTCATAGGTGATTGTAACATCAATAGTAGCTTCGGATTTTGTTAGCGTGGTATTTTGGGCAAATAAATTTTGCGACAATAAAATACCCATTAAAATGATATAATTTTTCATGTAGGTGTTTTGAATTCAGTGAAAAGTTAAGAAAAATAAATAAATCTCCCTAATTTGTGGTTATGACATACAAGGCGCATTTAAAAAAAGATATAAAATTAGCAACGCTTTTGGCGGCAGATACCCATATTTTAAAAAAAAGGAAAAACACACCCATTCGATTAATCGCTAGTATTATTAGCCAACAGTTAAGTACCAAAGTAGCGAAGATTATTTTTTTACGTTTTTTGGATTTGTATGCTGGCAAGGAACCTACTTGTTTGCAGGTTTTAGCCACCGATCCAACGGTGTTGAGGGGTATTGGCTTGAGTAATTCAAAGGTGGGTTATGTGCAAAATGTAGCAGTATTTTTTATTGAAAACAAGGTGACTGATAAGCAGCTATATACCATGCCACCGGAGCAGGTGATTGAATTACTGACACAAATAAAAGGCGTAGGGAAGTGGACGGTTGAAATGTTACTCATGTTTAGTTTAGGGCAGGAAGATGTTTTTGCAGTTGATGACCTAGGTATTCAGCAGGCAATGATTAAATTATATAAGATTAAGTTTGAAACAAAAAAAGACTTGAGAACAAAAATGTTAAAAAAATCACTTTCCTGGTCACCTTATAGAACCTATGCTTGTTTGCATTTATGGCAATGGAAGGATAACGGTGCTGTATAATTAAGCTGAATTTCGAGCTGCATTAATTACACCAAACATAGTTCGGGTTACTAATTTTTCGTAGGCTTCTTTTAAGTTGGTGTCAATGGTGGACTCCTGTACTTTACAAAGTGCATATTGTTGTATCGTAAGTAAGGGCAGGACAATGCGGTCTCTAAGTAAAATGGAGTGTTTCGCCAAAGTATCTTTTTCCATTAAACTATTACACTTATTTAATTCTAAATATAATTGGGTAGTTAATATAAACTCGTCTTTAATGATTTGACGAAATGTATTAAACTTATCGTCGTTTTCAACATACTTAGTAATAGCAAAGTTGGACTTCACCATACTCATCATACTATTATCAACCAGGGTTCTAAAAAAAGCACTGGTATTAAACAGGGAGGTGACATCATTCCAAAGTCCTTTTTCTTTTAATACTTGAAGCGCAGTGCCCACCCCATAATAACCGGGTACATTTTGTTTTAATTGACTCCAGCTACCTACAAAAGGGATGGCCCTTAAATCGGAAAAACTAAGTTCGTTTTTCGATCCTCGTTTAGTAGGCCTGCTCGCAATATTACTTTTACCATAATAATGGAGCGGACTAAATTTTTGTAAATAAGGAAGGAATAGTGGATTTTGCTTTAATTGTTGGTAGCTAACATAACTTATATGACCAAGTTCTTCTAATAGCTCCCTATTTATTTCACTGAGCTGAAGCTTGGCATTGGCAAATATTTCATTACTAATTCCAGCACTCAATAACTGCTCCATATTAAATTGTGCTGATTGTATGGTTCCAAAATTTGAAGTAATCGTTTGACCTTGTACGGTTAATTGAATTTCTTCATTTTCAATTTGGTTGCCCATGGATGCGTAAAATTGATGGGTTTTACCACCACCTCTTGAAGGTGGTCCACCACGACCATCAAAAAATTTAACCACAATATTATTCGTTCTTGAAATTTTAGTGAGCGTTTCCTTGGCTTTATAAATACTCCAATTGGCTTGTAAGTAACCTCCATCTTTGGTACCATCGCTAAATCCTAACATGATGGGTTGTTGCGCCTGTCGATTTTGTAAATGTATTTTGTATAACGGGTCATTATATAAAAAAGACATAATTCCCTCAGCGTTGGTTAAATCTTCAATCGTCTCAAATAATGGAACAATATCTAAGTTGGATAAATGGGGGTCCCATCCGCAAAGTCTGCATAATGCATATAGCTCCATTACATTTATTGCCGATTGACAATTGCTAATAATGTAGCGGTGACATCCGGGAATGCCATTCATTTTTTGAACAGTAGTAATCGCATAAATACTTTCAAGGGTATCCTTGGTCATTGTTTCCTTAAAATCAGCAGGGTTTAATTGTCCCTCTAATTTTGCTAATATCCCTATTTGATCATCGTTAGTTAATTCATTGTAATTTTTTGGCAATATACCTTTCCCATTTTGTTGTAATAGGGTTTGATGCACATCCATTAAAACAGCATGGTGTATTCTGCTATCCTGTCTAATGTCTAGTGATGCAAAATGGGTGCCAAATAATTTAACTTTGTGGATTAAGCTTTCTAGTCTAGATAAGTATAATGAATAATTACCTTCGATGATGATGTTTTTAATTTTGGTAAGACAATCAATGATTTCATTGGCGGTGATTGGCTTTGCTTCATCTGGCCTGAAAACATTTTCATACAATGAAGCTTCCAATTCATTGACTAAAACATCCACACCTGAAAAAGTTAATTTCCGTTTTAGTTTTCTTATATCTCTATAATAACAAACAATTATACTGCTTCGTAATGCTTTGGATACATTTAATGTAGTTTCCCCATTTACAAATGGATTGCCATCCCTATCACCACCTGGCCAAAAGCCTAACTCAATAAATGGATTTTCGCCGTCGTATTGATTATCGAATACGTCTCGAACAATGCTGCTATAAATATTGCCTATGGAATGGTAAAAAATATTTTCTAAGTACCACATTAAAGTTAAAGCCTCATCCGTAGGTGTGGGTTGCTTCTTATTAAAAAAGGGTGTAAGTCCTAATTGCTGAATATATTGATTGATGGTGTTAAAATCATTTTTACCAATGGCTTCCCCCATATCATGGATGATGCCTAATACATTCGCCGGATAAAATTGTGTGGGATGTGCTGTTAATACAAGTCGGACTTTGAATTTTTCTAGTTTCTTTTTTAGGGCATCGGTATTATCCAAAAATTCAGCATCTCTAATGAGCGCCTTTAAACTTCCAATACCATCTATTTCATTAACACTGGTGAATGCGGCATCCTCAATTGCATCAAACAATACCACTTGTCTTTCCATATATTGTACATACTTAAAAAGATGGTCTAGTTTTTCTTGTTCACTCTCCACATAAGTATGCTGTTTAAAAAAGTAGTCGACAATTTCAACAGGTGATTTGTCTTTACTAAATCCTTCCTCACATGTTTGTAATAAAATGGGTAATAAAGCACCCACATTGGCTACGCCCGAGTAAGGGAGTGCTGCAAATAAACTATTATAAATAATGTATTTATCAGAAACATTTTTTCTGAATTGAATTGCGTAATTATGTGAGCTTGTAGGCATACTATTGTACTATAAAGGTAGCACAATTTAAATTGGATTCCCTGAAACCCTTGTCTGTATTGATTCCTAATGAATGTTCGTTTTAATAAGTTACAAAGCTTTGAAAGTAGGAACTTTGATATCATGATAAAAAGCAAAGTTCCAATTTTCGAGTTGTCCCTTTTCCCACCATTGTTGCCGCCACTCCATGGCTAATTTACCATCTAAGTCATACTTGGCTACAAACCTTGATTTCATCTGTTGAAGTTGGGGTGCTACGTCTGCGCCAAAAAATAGGATCTCGGCCTGTTCTTTAATCCAACACACTTGATGATACAAACAATGCCCACCGGTAATTTTATAATGAATCAAATCTTCAATCACTCCTTCTTCCTGTGTAAGCCAATGCACCTTACTAAACGCTTCCAATATCTGTATCTGATCGGCAATATAGGAAGCGCTTTTTGATTGTAAGGCTAAATCATATTCACTTTTTTGTATATAATAGGTGGCATAAGGGAAGCTAATAAAACGTTCCTGGTGTTGGGGGTGTAGGTAACTAATGCCGCCGGAATGATCCTTGTGTAAATGACTCAGAAAAACCTTGGTCACGCTTGAAGGGTCAATGCCAATGGCCATTAAATTCGCATGTATTTGAAGAATACCTTGATTGTTGAAATAGCCAAGCCCTGTATCCAATAAAATGATGTCCTTTTCGGTTACGACAACAAAGGGTTGTACTTGTACTATTATACTACCTGGAGGTCGGTTTTGTATCTCCCCATCAAAAGGGATAAACAGTTTTGTACTATCAATTGAAAAATTGCCCTCAGATAAAGGATAAATACGCATGGGATAAAAATAAGGATTAACGCAGTACCATTTGCCTGTCAGCGTCTAATCTTAATAATATAAAAACAAGTACAGTAAAGGTGAGTAAGGAAGATCCGCCATAACTTATTAAAGGCAAAGGAATACCGACTACAGGAAATAGCCCAATGCACATACTTATGTTAACTGCAATATGGAAAAAGAAGATGCCGACCACACTATAAGCGTATACTCTTGAAAAAGTACTTCTTTGTCGTTCTGCGATTCGTATCAACCGAAACAGAAAAAATAAATACAGGCCTAAAAATGTAAAAGTGCCTACAAAGCCAAAAGCTTCTCCTAAGGAAGTAAATATAAAATCAGTGTGTTGTGCAGGTACATATTTTCCTCGAGTTTGTGTTCCTTTCAAAAACCCTCTTCCCCAAAAGCCACCAGATCCAATGGCAATTTTACTTTGCTTTACATTATAATCATCAGGTTTACGTGCTGCTTTTTTATTGATAGAGGTTTTGTTGGCTGATTTTACATTTTGCCCACAATCATATTCTTTACCCATCATGCTGTAGATACGTGTGCTTTGATAACACTCTAATACATTATTGAAAATATAAGGGACGATATATTTTATCGTTCCGAAACAAATTACCCAAATGGATAAAATGACTAGAATTGAATTTTTATTTCTTTTGAATTTTTTTATTAGATTGATGATAAATAGGCCAGCTATTACCGATATAATAATGGATAAAACAGTGGGGTCTAATAATAAGGTAGCAATCACTAAAATGGCGAAGGAAAGTAAAACAACCAATATCACAGGTGGAAGCCCCTCACGATATATAGCAAAGATAAAAGCACTATACACCAATGCTAAGCCAAGCTCATGTTGCATCACAGATAAAATTGCAGGAAGAATAATCATAACGCCTGCAATTAAATGCGACTTTAATTTAGTAAAATCAGTCTCAGGCTTCGAAATAAATTTAGCCAAGATGAGAGCGGTAAATATTTTACATAATTCTGCAGGCTGTAAGTTAAAGCCACCTGCAATGGGAATCCAGCTTTTAGAACCATTAATATCTTTGCCTAAAAAAATTGTGGCTATCATTAGTAATATTCCGAAGGCATATAATAAATTGGGGAGCGTGGTAAATACTTTACTGTCAATGAGTAAAATAAAAATCGCAATGAAAGCGCAAAATATTGCAAAATAAATTTGCTTGCTATAATTCGTCTTCGCTGTTAAAAAAGAGTTACTCCAATTTAAATTTGGGTTATACTCTACCATAAAAATGCATAATATTCCAATAGCAACCATAATGACATACAAAAATATCACCGCTAAGTCAGTTCCATTTGAAAAATTATTTTTGTTTTCGTTTGACATTTTTTTTCTTGGATACTTTTGCTTTTTTCTTTTTTTGTGACGATTCGCTTGTAGCTTCTTTTTTCACTTTAGGCGAAGGTAGGGGTTTAGTTGGAGGTGTCGTTGGCAGGCTATCTATCTTTTTTTCTATAACTTTTAGTTTTTTTGAAGGTGCAATTTCTGCTAACATTTCCATATCCCAAACATCAGCTAGTTCGTCATTGCTGTATTCAAAAGGAGTAAGCATTTCAGTTTTATTGTTACGTACATACCAGCTTTTAATTGCTACTGGCATTAAATCAACTTCGGATAAATTATCAGCTTTAACTTTACTATCAGTTGTCAATGTATCATTTAAATATTTTTCCATCATAAGTCCCGCAATAGGTCCTGCCCAAGTCGCTCCGTATCCAGCATTTTCTACAACGACTGCTACTGCAATGGTGGGATTTTCTTTAGGCGCGAAGCAAACAAATAATGAGTGGTTTTTTCCATGTGGATTTTGTGCTGTACCAGTTTTTGCACAAAACTCATGTCCTGGAACTTTTACGCCTGTAGCTGTACCGGAAATAGTAACATCATGCATTCCCTCCTTGATGATTTGAAAGTATTGTTTTGCTATTTTAGCTACTTCATTTTTTATTCTATATTTTTTTAGCGTCGCCTTGTCTTCTTCATCTTCATTCTCGATACTATCAACAAAATGCGGTGTAAAATAAAATCCATCATTTGCGAGGTATGCCATAGAATTCGCTAATTGCAATGGTGTTGCAGTCATTCGATCTTGTCCAATACCCAAGGTTAACATATAACAGCTATTCCAAAATTTAGCACCACCAAAATCTCGATTGTATTGAGCCGTATCCGGGATGTTGGCTCTATTTTCACTTGGTAAATCAATACCTAATTTTTTTCCAAGACCAAACGAATTCACATATTCTTTCCATTTTAAATAACCCTTCTTGGGATTATGATATTTTGGATTATCAATCGCCATTCTAAATATTTGTAAAAAATAGGAGTTACAAGAATTTGCTAATGCCAATTGTAAATTAGCAGCATGGCCGCCGTTGTGATGTTCACATTTTCGCGGATCACCGCATGCGCCATAAGAACCAGCGCAATTATAACCATAGGAGGGGGTAATTAATCCTTCGTCTAATGCGATCAATGCACCTAAAGGTTTAAAAGTGGAACCTGGTGGATATTGTCCTTTAATGGCACGGTTATAAATAGGGCGGGCAGTATCTAATAATAATCTACCAATTGTTTTTCTTCTTTGGTTTCCTGTTAATAAGTTTGGATTATATCCAGGACTTGAAGCCATTGCGATAACGCCTCCGGTTTTTGGATTGATGGCAACAGCGCTGCCGATTTTATGTTGTAATAATTTTTCAGCTAATTGTTGTACTTCCACATCCATGCTCGTGAATATATTACGACCTGCAATAGCTAAGGTATCATAAATACCTTTTTCATAGGCGCCTTGTATTTTTCCTTTATTATCTCTTAAGAATCTGGTTACCCCTCTTTGTCCCATTAAAATCGGTTCATAAGATCGCTCTAAGCCTGTCATCCCAGCATAATCTCCCATTTCATAGCCTTCAGATGCATGCTTTTCTAAAAAATTAACATCTACTTCTGCAACATAACCTAATACATGGGCAGCTGTATTATAAGGGTATGATCTAATACTTCTTTCAGATAAAGTAAATCCAGGAAATCGATACAAATTTTCATTTAACTGCGCATAAGTTTCTGCAGATAAAAATGGCTCAAATGCGCTTGCTTTCACCCTTGAATTTTTTATAATCGCTTCAATGATCCTTTTCGAATACTCCGCCTTATCAATTTTTAAAATTTGGCAAAGCATATTTGTATCAACACCTTTGGCTTCATTTGGAATAACTACTAAATCATAGCTGATTGTATTTTCTAGTAATGCTTTTTTTCGACGGTCGTAAATAATTCCACGATCTGGATAAATAATTCTTCTGTAAATAGCATTATTATCAGCAGCTAATTTATATTTAGAAGAAAAAATCTGTAAACTAATCAGTTGCGCAATAAGTAGGGTGAAAATAATCCCAATAATGATTTGAATTATACCACCTCTATTTTGATTATATACAGACATGCATTATTTTTTTAGTTTTCGGCGATTGATAATTAGTTCAACTAAAAAAATTAAAACTACACTCATGACACTTGTGGTTATGACTTTGCCTAAAAAATAGCCAAAGTTGCCAAATTGAAGCCATTCGAGAAACACTAAATAAAAGTGATGTATGAAGGTTAATACAAATACATAAAATAAATACGGCCCCCATCCCATTGTACCTACACTCGGTTCTTTATTAACCTCCTCAGAGGTTTCTTGTGCTAATAGTAAATTCAGTATGCTTGGACGTAAATAGGCCATTAGCCCGCATGCTGCAGCATGCAAGCCTGGTGTGTTTGAAAACAAATCCAAAACAAATCCAATCAAAAAACCTAAAAAGGTAATGGACAATCTACTTATGCCAAAGGGTAACAATAAAATAAATAAAAAATATAAGTAGGGTGTGATGAATTGATGAATCGGGGGTATTTCCTTTAGGATCACTACTTGAATGAGTAGAAATAATATAAAACGGATACTATTTTTAATTAAACTATTCATTGGGCATTTTATTTGTTTCCAAATTTAATTGCTCATTCATTCTTTTGTTTTCAACCAGGTATATAAATTCTAAATTGTAAAAGTTAGTAGCTGATTTTAATTCAAGGGTTAAAAAATTACTTGCTGGGTCAACCAATATTTTTGAAACACGGCCAACCAATATTTGCGCAGGAAAGCTTGCAGAGTATGGACTGGTCAAAACAGAATCTCCTTTTTTAGGAGCGGCGCTCTTTGAAATATTTTTCAATATCAGAATATCAGGGTCGATTCCATCCCATTCAACAGTGCCTGCTACCTTATCTCTTTTTAACATTGCACTTACTTTACTATTGCGATGTAGCAAGCTCATTATTTTACTATAATTATCATTTACTTCAACCACAATACCCACTATACTTCCGTCTTGGCTAATGGCAGCCATATCTTTTTTAACACCTTGAAGTGCACCTCGCTCAATAGTAATATAATTTTTTTGAAGTGTAAATGTATTGCCTACCACTTTTGCTGGGTAGTAATAAAACTTTCTTATTTTTTCAAGACTATCCTTACGCAAGATCAGCGTACCCAGTTTTTTTGTTGTATCTAATGGGACAAAGTTTTGCGCTAATTGATTACGAAGCGCTACATTTTCAGCAGTCAATTGCGCGTTCGTTTTTTTTAAGCTGAAAAAATAAGACCAATTATTATATCTGGTATTGATGTCGCCGATCATTTGATTGGTCATGCCGCCAAAAAATGTTTGGTGTGATTTACTATAGGAAGATAACATCACTAATGACACAATTTGCAGTATCAAAAAACTAAAAAAAGTAAAATTCTGTCTTATGAACCCAATGATATTCTTCAATGGTGATCGCCTTTATAAAAGTTGATTAAATAAATCTTTTACCTCATGATGAAGGGGAATCGTTGGTAGTTCTTCAATGCAATTCCTGTTCCACGCACCACACTTTTAAGTGGATCTTCTGCAATGTGTACAGGTAATTTAATTTTTGAACTCAAACGCTTATCCAAACCACGTAATAATGCACCACCGCCAGTTAAATACAAACCGCGACGATAAATATCTGCAGCTAATTCAGGAGGTGTTGATTCCAATGCCTTCAAAATTGCTTCTTCTATTTTGAAAATACTTTTATCTAAAGCTTCCGCAACTTCTTGGTAACTTACCATAATTTGTTTTGGTATACCTGTTACTAAATCACGTCCATTTACAGGCATATCATCTGGCGGATTATCTAAATCTTTTAATGCAGCACCTACATGAATTTTAATTTGTTCTGCAGTACGCTCGCCAATTAATAAACTATGATATCTTCTTAATGCTTCCATAACATCTGCAGTAAATTCATCACCTCCAATTCGGATACTTTGATCACAAACTATTCCTGCTAATGCAATAACTGTAATCCCAGTAGTACCACCTCCAATATCAATAATCATATTTCCAACAGGCTCTTCCACATCAATACCAATTCCTAAAGCTGCAGCCATCGGTTCGTGAATCATATAAACTTCCTTCGCACCTGCTTGTTCTGCACTATCACGCACCGCTCTTTTTTCAACCTCGGTAATGGAAGATGGAATACAAATAACCATTCTCCAACTAGGGGGAAACAAAGGCTTCTTTGGATAAATCATTTTCATCAACTCGCGAATCATTAATTCAGCAGCGTTGAAGTCGGCAATTACGCCATCTTTTAATGGACGAATTGTTTTTATACTTTCATGCGTTTTTTCATGCATCAGTAATGCTTTTTTACCTACGCCTAAAACTTCCTTCATATTATTTCGGTTCAATGCAATAATTGATGGTTCATTCACGACAACTTCATCATTGTGAATGATAAGGGTATTAGCAGTACCTAAGTCCATTGCTATTTCCTGAGTAAAAAAGTTAAATATGCCCATTGTAAATCGTTATTTGAATAATACTATGTGAATGTAGCAAAATTCAACTAAAATTACCGAAATACAAAGCTTTTTACAAATGAATCAAAAAAGAATTTCCATGTAAAAATTTATGGAAATTCATACCCAATATCTTTCCTGAAATACATGCCGTCAAAATGAATCTTTGACAAACCAATTTTTGCTTTTAAAACAGCGTCTTGTAGGTTTATTCCTTTTGCAGTAACTGTTAAAACGCGACCACCACTTGTCACTACCGCATTTTCGTGAAAGCTAGTGCCAGCTTGAAATACATGGATATCGGGTAACAACTTTGCTTGTTCAATACCCGTAATGACAAAATTATTTTTGTAAGCACCAGGATAACCCCCACTTACTACCATAACGGTTGCAAAACTCGCATTATGGTATTCAATATTGACATCTTCTAAAGTACCATTGTCCGTAGCTGCTAATAAGCTCACTAAATCGGTTTGTAATCGGGGTAGAATTACTTCCGTTTCAGGGTCCCCTAATCGGCAATTATATTCTATAACATAGGGCTCACCTCCTTGATTCATCAGACCAAAGAAAACGAAACCCTTATAGGTCATATCTTCTTGATGAATCCCATGAATGGTGGGTTTTACAATTCGATCCTCCACTTTTTGCATGAAGGTGTCATCCATAAATGGGACTGGGGTTACGCAACCCATTCCGCCTGTATTAAGTCCTGTATCCCCTTCACCTATTCGTTTGTAGTCTTTAGCATGCCCTATAATTTTGTAATTTATGCCATCCGTTAGTGCAAAAACACTCACTTCAATTCCAGTTAAAAATTCTTCAATCACTACTTTTGAGCTGGCATCCCCAAATTGTTTATTGAGGATCATTTCCTCAAAGCTATCCATGGCTTCTTTGTATGTAAACGCAATAATGACGCCCTTTCCAGCAGCCAATCCATCTGCTTTTAGCACAATTGGTAAAGTATGCTTTGCAATGTATTCCTTACCTTGCTCGTAGTTTTCAACTGTGAATTCAGCATAACCTGCTGTAGGAATTTGGTGCCTTTGCATGAAGTGCTTACTAAAAGCTTTGCTTCCTTCCAATTGAGCCGCTTTTGCACTTGGCCCAATGACATTAATATGTTGGGTGGCAGCATCATCTGCAAAAAAATCATAAATCCCTTTCACCAAGGGGTCTTCTGGACCCACGATAATCATTTCAACATTATTGGAGAGTGCTGCTGTTTTTAATGTATCAAAATCATCCACTTTAATAGGCAAATTGGTGCCAAATAAAGCAGTACCTGGGTTTCCGGGGGCGATGAATAGTTGGTCACATTGGTGACTACTTGCGATTTTCCAAGCCAAAGCATGCTCTCTTCCACCTGCGCCTATTAATAATATATTCATAATTCGTTTGATTGCACCACGAAAGTAAAATTTATTGAAGGTATTTTATTAATTTGAGGCAATTAAATAAAAAACTGCTTATGTCAACAGCTTCGCTTAAACATCCAAAAGGCTTGTATGTATTGTTCGCTACTGAAATGTGGGAACGATTTAACTACTATGGCATGCGTGCTATTTTGGTTTTGTTTTTAACCAAGGCATTGCTTTTTGACAAAGTATTCGCCTCCCAAGTGTATGGTAGCTATACGGGCTTGGTTTATCTAACGCCATTGTTAGGGGGCTATATCGCGGATAGATATTGGGGAAATAACCGATCCATCATTGCAGGCGGCTTGGTGATGGCTATTGGAGAATTTATACTTTTTGGTTGCGGTACTTTTTATCAAAATGCAGATTTATCAGCCATCTTGTTTTACTCAGGCTTGGGTTGTATGATTGCAGGTAATGGTTTTTTTAAACCAAATATCTCAAGTTTGGTAGGTCAATTGTATCCGAAAGGAGATAAAAGAATAGATTCCGCTTATACTATATTTTATATGGGGATTAATACCGGTGGCGCATTGGGTCCATTTGTTTGTGGTTTTTTTGGAGATACTGGAAATCCGGCTGATTTTAAATGGGCGTTTTTTGCAGGCGGTGTAGCCATGTTAATTAGTGTTATAACCCAATTATTATTTCAAAAAAAATATTTAAAAGATCCAGAAGGCAATGCGCTTGGCGAAGCGCCAGCTGATGCACCAAAATGGTTTCAAAAAATTCCAGTGATGGTGGGTTTTTTATTTTTGTTATCATTGGTGACTATTACCCTTGTTTATATAGATGTTAAAGTAGTGAGTTATTTATTTTACGTGGTGTTGGGCTGTATTACTTTAATTGCGTTTATTGTTTTTTCAGATAAAACTTTAAGTGGTATCGAAAAACAAAAGGTGTCGGTCATTTTTGTGGTTTCCTTTTTTGTTATTTTCTTTTGGAGTGCATTTGAACAAGCAGGTGCTAGTTTAACTTTTTTTGCAGAAGAGCAAACCAATCGTGATTTAGGTTTCTTTACTGTTCCTTCCAGTTTCTTTCAATCATTGAACTCTATTTTCGTAGTCAGTTTTGCCCCTGTGTTTGCTTGGTTATGGGTGAAACTAGGAAAGTATGAACCTGCTTCACCTTATAAAATGGCAGCAGGTTTAATGTTATTGGCATTAGGCTATTTTTGGATTGCCACTGGTGTAAATGGCGTGGGTACCGGTATCAAAGTAAGTATGATATGGTTAATAGGTATGTATATGCTACACACTTTTGGGGAACTTTGTTTATCGCCGATTGGCTTGTCCTTAGTGAATAAATTAGCGCCCTTGAAGTTTGGCTCTTTATTAATGGCAGTATGGTTTACAGCGAATGCCTTCGCGAATAAATTAGCAGGTGTATTTAGTGCATTGTATCCTGAAAATGGAAAAACAACTTCCTTTATTGGCTATCAAATCACCAACCTGCACGAATTCTTTATGTTTTTTGTTGGTATGGCCGGCGTTGCTTCCATCATATTATTCTTCCTGTCAAAAAAGCTAAAAAACTTAATGGAGCAATAGCTGCTTTCTATAATTACTTTTAAAGCCACGATTTTGTCGTGGCTTTTTTATTGCCAAATAAATTAATTGTATTACAGGACTCCTTTTACGATCTCATCCACCACTGCAGGATCTAAAAGTGTTGAAGTGTCTCCTAAACTTTTCAATTCACCTTCGGCAATTTTGCGAAGAATGCGACGCATAATTTTTCCGGAACGTGTTTTAGGCAATCCTGAAACAAATTGTATTTTATCTGGCTTTGCAATGGGTCCAATAATCCTGGTCACCGTTTGCAAAATATCCTTGCGAATTATATCGGCTGTGCCATGGGTGTCTTGTCCATGTGATCCTGTATAAATGACGTAAGCGTAAATTCCTTGCCCTTTAATATCATGCGGGTAACCCACCACAGCGCTTTCAACAACACCGGCGTGCATATTAATTGCATTCTCCACTTCGGCAGTACCAATTCTGTGACCACTTACATTGAGTACATCATCCACGCGACCTGTGATTCTAATTTGACCTTGTTCGTTTTTTAATGCGCCGTCTCCGGTGAAATATAAATTTTCATAAGTAGCAAAATAATTCGTTCTGCATCTTTCATGATCACCATAAGTGGTTCTCAAAGTAGCAGGCCATGGTTGTGTGATACATAAATTACCACGGTACAATCCATCTTCCATCGTAGTAACTTCCGCTCCTTTATCATCCACTAAAATTGTTTTTACCCCTGGCATTGGATAGGTTGCCCAGCCTGGTTTTCCCGGGGTAATGCCTGCCATATTGGAAATCATAATACCGCCTGTTTCTGTTTGCCACCAAGTATCAACAATGGGACATTTTTTCTTTCCGATATGTTCATCATACCAATGCCATGCTTCCTCGTTGATGGGTTCGCCAACGGTGCCAAGCACTTTCAAGCTACTTAAATCATGTCCTTGCACAGGACCTAATCCAAATCCCATTAAGGAACGAATTGCAGTAGGCGCCGTATATAAAATATTTACTTTGAACTTATCAATGATGTCCCAGAACCTACCAGCATCTGGGAAAGTAGGAATACCTTCAAACATTAAGGAAGTGCCCCCTGCACTCAAGGGTGCATATACAATATAGCTATGTCCTGTAATCCATCCAATATCTGCGGTACAAAAAAAGATATCATTGGGTTGGTATTGAAAAACATTTACAAAAGTATAGTTGGTATACACCATGTATCCAGCAACACTATGAACAACGCCTTTTGGTTTTCCAGTAGAACCGGAAGTATATAAAATAAACAAAGGATCTTCTGCATCCATTTCGGCAGCGGCAACATCGGTGATGCCTTGTGACTCAACTTTTTTAATCTCATCCTCCCACCAAATATCACGACCCTTTAACATGGATACTGCAGTTCGGGTACGTGTGCATACAATAACACGCTTTATTGTTTTATTGCCAATCAAAGCGTCATCAATAACTGATTTTAGTGGAATATCTTTTGCACCTCGATAAGCGCCATCGCAGGTAATAATAAATTCAGCTTGTGCGTCTTCTAATCTGTCTGCAATACTTTGTGCAGAGAATCCACCAAAAATAACACTATGTATTGCGCCAATTCGTGCACAAGCCAATACTGCTATTGCTAGTTCAGGTATCATGCCCATATAAATACAAACACGGTCTCCTTTTTTTACACCATTATTATAAAGAACTTGTGCAAATTGACAAACTTTTAGATGAAGTTGTTTGTAAGTAATAATACGATGATGTTCTGTAGGATCATTGGGCTCCCAAATGATTGCAGGCGTATCTCCCTTTTTTTCAAGATGCCTATCAATACAATTTTCGGTAATATTTAATTTTCCACCTTTGAACCATTCAATTTTTGGGTCCTTAAAATTCCAATTTAAAACGGTATCCCATTTTTTTCGCCAAGTAAAATGTTCTGCAATTTCACCCCAAAATTTTTCAGGTTCGGTAATACTTTTTTTATAGGCTTCGTGGTAGTCGTCTAAATTTTTAATTTGGTAAGGGTAGCTCATAGCGAATCGTTGAATAAATAATGATACCCAAATTTACATTTTTCAGTTTAAATTATTAACTTGAATATTCACTTGAAAACAACATAATTTATGATTCAAGAAAAAAAGCAAAGTAGTATCGCTTTTGTTATTGGCGCATCTTCGGTAGGCACTTTAATAGAATGGTATGATTTTTACATATTCGGGATGTTGGCCACCATCATTTCAAAACAATTTTTTCCTGCAGATGCAGGCACTGCAGCACTATAAAGCACTTTGGCCATATTTGCAGCAGGTTTTATCGTACGACCTTTTGGGGCATTGGTTTTTGGAAGATTAGGAGACTTGATCGGCCGAAAACACACTTTTTTATTGACTTTAGTGATTATGGGTGGGTCTACCTTTGCGATTGGACTTGTTCCAGGTTATGCAACTATTGGATGGGCTGCCCCTATTTTAGTATTAATTCTACGTTTGTTACAAGGATTGGCATTAGGTGGCGAATATGGTGGCGCAGCTACTTATGTAGCTGAACATGCGCCCAAAGGCCAAAGAGGTTTTTGGACCAGTTGGATACAGACCACTGCCACGCTTGGTTTGTTTTTAGCATTAGGCGTGATCATATTTATTAGATCAAGTCAAGGGGTTGAAAAATTTAGTGCAGAATGGGGTGGATGGAGATATCCTTTTTGGATTTCTTTATTGTTGGTGGGGGTGTCTATATTAATTAGAATGCGCATGAGCGAGTCTCCGATGTTTTCTAAATTAAAAACCGAAGGAAAAATATCCGCTAACCCACTTAAGGAAAGTTTTGGTAATAAGGGAAATTTTAAAATGGTGTTGTTGGCCTTATTTGGCGCCGTCATGGGACAAGGAGTCGTTTGGTACACGGGACAGTTTTATGCACAAAGTTTTATTGAAACAGTTTGTAAGGTTGAATTTATACAATCACGAAATTTAATGTTGTGGGCCATATTAATGGCGACCCCTTGCTTTGTTTTGTTTGGATGGCTGAGTGATAAAGTGGGAAGAAAATGGATCATGCTCATTGGAATGTTGGCAGCAGTGCTTACGTATCGACCTATTTATAAACAATTTTTAAGTTTAACGAATGCTAAAAATAGAATTGAAAAAATTGATTTGTCTAAAACCACGGTAAGCGAACCAAAGGTAGTGATTGACGCAAAGGATAATACTAAAATATATGTAACACAGGTTTTTGATACTGCATATACGGATGGTGCTAATTTTAAATATACCAAAACAGACACCTTACATTTAACTGCAGCTTATGATGCAGGATTGAAAATAGATGCATTAAATCCAAGTTTAATTGTTTCAAAATCGGAGAAGCCAAATGTGGTCATCGAAAAAACAATGGATGAAGGCACGTATTGGAATTTAATTTGGTTGGTATTTATACAAATTGTTTATGTCACCATGGTGTATGGTCCAATAGCAGCCTTCTTGGTGGAGATGTTCCCTACAAAAATCAGGTATACTTCTATGTCATTGCCTTATCATATAGGAAATGGGGTATTTGGCGGTTTGGTGCCTTTTTTAGGAACATTGATTGTCGAGTTTACCAAATCATCTGAATCGCCCATGGGAGATGCCTTGGCTGGCTTATGGTATCCAATAGGTGTTGCCAGTGTGTGTATAGTTATTGGTGTCATTTATTTAAGTAACAAAATTGATAAAAATGTAATGGACTAGCTTAGTCAAATAAGTAGGGCAATTACTAAAAATATAATTATTATGAATTCAGTTAAAAAATTATTAGGGTATTTATGGATGCTAATGGCCCCTGCATTAATTTGTTTTTTAGTTTACCAAGCAGTGGAAAAAATTTCAGCAGCGACTGACATACAAAAAGCGAATATTACTTTACAATGGGTAATTATATTACTTGTGTTTATACCTATTTGTATTGGTTTTTTCATTTTTGGCAAATATGCAAGTACAAACGAATATGCGCATTTACCTGAGTCGTCTACTGAGATAGAATAACTATTTCACATTCATTTAAGGATTGTTACTTATTTTTGATCATGTCTTTAACGATAAGTCAAATAAATAAAACTTTTGGTGCGTCAATCGCAGTCGATAATATTTCCTTCACTATTAATACAGGGGAAGTAGTTGGTTTTTTAGGCCCCAATGGTGCAGGCAAATCGACTACAATGAAAATGATTGTCGGTTTTTTACAAGCAGATAATGGTACGATTACTTTGAATGGTCTTAGTTGCGAACAAGATGCAGTTAAGTATAAAAAAATGATTGGCTACCTGCCTGAATCAAATGCTTTATATGAGGACATGTATGTGAAGGAATATTTAGGTTTTATAGCGGCTGGGCATGAAATTAAAAATCCATCAAATCGTATTAAGGAGGTGATTGAACAAACAGGATTAAATTTGATGCAGGCCAAAAAAATTAATCAGCTTTCAAAAGGGTATAAGCAGCGGGTGGGGATGGCTGCTGCAATTATCCATTCTCCAATGCTCTTAATATTGGATGAGCCTACTGCAGGTTTGGATCCCAATCAATTAACGGAAATAAGAGCACTTATAAAATCTTTAAGCGCAAACGCAATGATTCTATTTTCAACCCATATATTACAAGAAGTCACCGCAATATGTGATCGAGTGTTAGTATTGAATAAAGGGAAATTGGTTGCAAATGATACGATTACCGCTTTAGCACAAAAACACGAAGCAGCTTTGGAAGAAATTTTCAAAATGCTTACCCATTAAAAAAAAGGGTGTAAATTGCGGTCTCCAATTGGTTTATAACTATTTTAGAAATTAATAAGCAATATTATGAGTTACATTATTGAAGTTCATGCAAGACAAATTTTAGACAGTCGCGGTAATCCAACCGTTGAGGTGGACGTATTAACTGACGAAGGTGCGATGGGCCGCGCTGCTGTGCCAAGTGGCGCAAGTACTGGTATCCATGAAGCTGTTGAGTTAAGAGATAACGATAAAAAAAAGTATGTAGGCAAAGGTGTAATTAAAGCAGTAAAAAATGTCAATGATCATATTGCAAAAGCAGTAGAAGGATTTGATGTTAGTGCGCAAGCAGCAATCGATCAAATTATGATTGAATTGGACGGAACACCTAACAAAGGTAAACTAGGTGCAAATGCAATTTTAGCAGTAAGTATGGCGGTTGCGAAAGCAGCTGCTGAGGAAGCGAATTTGCCTTTATACAGATACATTGGTGGCACTAATGCTAAAACATTACCCATCCCAATGATGAACATTATTAACGGAGGGGCACATGCAGATAATAAAATCGATTTTCAAGAGTTTATGGTGATGCCTATTGGTGCGCCTAACTTTAGTGAAGGTTTGCGTTGGGGAGTTGAAATATTCCATCATTTAAAATCGGTATTAAAGAAAAAAGGTTTTAGCACAAATGTGGGCGATGAGGGTGGATTTGCGCCTAATATTCAAAGCAATGAGGAAGCAATTGAAACTGTACTTGAAGCAATTCACGCAGCAGGATATAAAACTGGATCTCAAATCGCCATTGCAATGGATGCAGCGAATAGTGAATTGTGGGATGCGAAAAAGAAAAAATATGTTTTCCATAAAAGTTCCGGAAAGGAATTGAGTAGCGATCAATTGGTGAAGTATTGGGAAAAATGGGTAAAACAATATCCTATTATTTCAATTGAAGATGGTATGGCTGAGGACGACTGGAATGGCTGGAAAGCATTAACACAAGCTGTTGGCGATAAGTGTCAGCTTGTAGGAGATGATTTATTTGTAACCAATGTGGATCGTTTACAAATGGGTATTGATAAAAAAATTGGCAATGGTTTATTGGTGAAAGTGAATCAAATAGGTACTTTAACTGAAACCATCAACGCGGTTACTTTGGCGCAACACAATGGTTATAACACGATTATGTCACATCGTAGTGGGGAAACGGAGGATACTACGATTGCTGATTTAGCAGTGGCTTTAAATTGTGGTCAAATTAAGACAGGGTCGGCTTCAAGAACCGATCGTATGGCTAAATACAACCAGTTAATCAGAATTGAAGAAGCATTAGGCGAAACGGCTATTTACCCTAAAGGGAAAGTGAAGTTTGGCAATAAATAGTTAAAAGGCTTTTAATTTTAAAGTCTTTGTCATAAAAGGTTGGCGTATTATTAGAACTACACTAATTTTACTTCAATCTTTTTTTATGCAATTTTTGAAAAAAATAACCCCTTTTATTGCCAATCGATATTTTGTCGTGGCCGTTGGATTTTTTGTATGGATGTTATTTTTTGATCAAAGAGATTTTTTTCAGCAAAGCCTAAGATCTGGGGAATTAAAAAAAGTAGAAGCAGCGAAAAAATATTACCAAGACGAAATTGAAAAAACAAAGAAGCAGTTAAATAATTTACAAAACAATCCAGCCTCCGTTGAAAAATATGCACGTGAAAGATATTTATTAAGACGCGAGGGGGAAGAGGT
>CAXNDZ010000003.1:0-31912 GCA_964201225.1 Chitinophagales bacterium
ATTAAAAATTTAGTTTGACCCTGTGCCATTTTCTCATAAACAACCGCTGATACCGCTTCGCCACCTACATTGTTTAAATAACCGTTGGTTTCGATGATAACGATGGAATTGTTTTCTTTTATACTTGTTATAAAGTCGCTCATAAATTAATTTTAGTGTTTAATATTTTTTTTCATTGTTACCGTTGTGCCTTCTTCATTTGATTCAAACTCAACTGAATCCATTAATTCTTGGATAAGCTGTAAGCCCCAACCTCTTTTTCTTTCATCCTTCCCAATCTTGTTTTCAATTTTAGGAATCTCTACTTTGGTTTTATCAAAACCAATACCTTGATCAATTACCTTAATAATCAAAGAATCATCTTCAATTAAAAAGTTAATAAATACATTGTTTTCAGCTTTTGAATGTTCAAACGCATTGATACAAGCTTCAATTAGGGCCATACTAATTTCGGCTCCTTGATCCTCAGTAAGATTCATATGCCTTGAAATTACTTCGGCTGTTTGTGTTGCAATCAACTCCATATTTGGAAGGATAGGCAACCTTAGTTCAACGGAGGGCTTTTTCATTTATTGTTATTTAATGGTTATTTATGTTTTATGACTACTAATGTGATATCATCTGGATTGTGATTGCCCGATAACCAAGCATCTGCTTCAATCATTAATTGATCAATTACTTCCTGTGCTGTTTTGCTACCATAGGTCGCAATTAAATCCTGTAGTTTTTGATAATCAAATAATTCACCGGTTAAGTTTGGTGCTTCTGGTAAACCATCCGAAATAATCACCAAAATATCTCCTGAATTAAATGAAGTACTTGTTTGGTCAAAATGCACATCGTTAAAGCTACCCAATGGTACGCCTGATAACTGTATTTCCTCGGTGGTATTGGTCGCCGCCCTATATATAAAGTAAGGTGGCATACCCGCAGAACTTAAAGTGATTAGATTGTCCTTAACCAAGGCAATATTTAAACTCATTCTTAAGATACCTAAGTCCACTTTTTTAACGACACGGTTTAACTCATGCAACATATCCTTTGGACTCATTTGAGGTAAACCAATAATACCTGCTTTGGTGATGGACACCAACATACCTGATGGTGTTCCGTGGCCAGTAGCATCCCCACAAATTGCATATAGTGAACCATCCGGTTGTTCAAAAAAGTCATAGTAATCACCGCCCACTTCGGTAGAGGTTCTTAGGTATCCAGCGATATCCAAATTTTTAACCACTGGCAATGTTTTGGGCAATAACCTATTTTGCAAATCCTTCGCAGCTGCTAGTTCAGAATTCTTACGTTCATTCTCCGCTTTTAAGAATGATTTTTTAGCTTGATACTTTCCGAATTGTATGAAACATAAAACAAGCGTCAATAAATATAATGCATATGCCCAAAAAGTGCGGTACCATGGGGGTCTGATTTTAAATTCCACAATTCCCTCCTCCGAAACCTCACCACTGGCATCCTTCGCTCTTACATGAAATTTATAATTGCCTTCTTTTAAGTTGGTGTATTCTTTTTTGAAATCAGGAATAAATGCAGACCAGGTCTTATCCTGACCTTCTAGCCAATAACTAAAGGTGGTCTTGGACTCATTCCCAAAAACTGGATAGGCAACTTCGAACATTAAATTATTTTTACTAAACGGCAATTTGCCTAATACTAAAGGCGATTTTTGACCATTGGCATAAATAGCCCTGATTAATGCTTTATAATTTTGATGTTTTTCCTTAATGGCCAACTCGGGAAAATAACGGTATAACTTTTCATCCTGAGATCCTATCCACAATACCTCATTGTCACCCGACCCTTCTGCAAATAGTCCTGGGCTTAATTCACTTAAATCCACTTTATAAAATGGATACTGCTTAAATGTAAAGCCATCTTTGAAATTGAAATAGGTTTTATATAAACCATTTTGAGTAAACATCCATCCATTTTTTGAATCAGTATTGTAAGTATAAGACCAAAATGCTTTATTTACAAAACTATCAATAGTGAAACCAGTATAAAGAAGTTTGTTATTAACCAAGTCAGCTTTATAAAAATGATTTAATGAATCAGTAAATAAATTAATGTCGCCATTAACTGTTCTTATACCTAATCTTTTTAATGTTGTAAACGCGGTATCCATTTCTAATTTAGTATACTTTCCTTGCCCTTCAAAATTATACTCATATTTATATAAACCTTTTCTAGTTTCCAAAACAATGACTCCAGGCGCTTCTTCCACTAAATTATTACAGCGTAAAGTGTCCTTATTCGTTAATACTACCTGCTTCCATTGGCCATTTTTATATTGATGTATCAATAAACCAACTGCATAATTGGCGGTGAGAATCAAACTAGGATTCAACTTTGAACGAATTGTTGCATTTGATCTATAAATAGGACTGAGGACTTTCGTAACCCTATTTTTGGTGGTTTTAATCGTATAATTATTGGTCGTTATAATTTGATCATCAAATTTTAAAATCTCATCCCCTGAGTCATTGATACCATTATCTATAAAAACAGATTGTTCATTTAAACTTTCTTTAGGTACAAAATCATACAAATCTTTATTTGTTCTCACATACAATTTGCCATTTATCCTTGTAATTGCATTTACAGATCCATGTAATTTATTAATAGTCGAAAAATAAGTCATGCTCGTATCAAAACTTACTTTAAAAATATTATCACTTGTAGCCCAAACATCTCCTGCACGATCCTGAATAAAGGAGGAAACATAATCAAAGTTAAGCCCATTGGAGGTGTTGAGTATTGACCTTATTTGTAATTGCTCATCTATGAATATTAACCCTCCCTTATTGGTAGCAATTGGAATAATATTATTTCTTAATTTTTCACCCCCTTGATATGAATCATTGACTTTCAAAAAATTATCAAGCTGATTCGACTTTGCTTTAATCAATGTGCCATCTTTTTTCAAATACCAAATACCATTCGTTCTTGAAACGATTAAATTATCACCATTGTCCAAATTGTATTGTTCATCAATTCTGTTTTGTGCAAAAATATCCTTGGTGGATGGTATTAGTTTAAACACGCCATCTGATAATTTAAAAAGACCTTCCCCCCAAATACGAAGATAGGCGCCGTTTTTATTGATATTAACTGTATGAAGAATTGCACTAAAATTTTGAACACTTATTAATTTTTTATACTTATATAAGTACACTGATTTTTCAGATTGAAACACAACCGTATCATTAATTATTCCTGCCGACCAAAGTGTTGAATTTACTTGATCCTTAGTTGGCAAATTTGCAGACAGGGATTTAAAAATACTTTCGCCAAATTCATTTTTTTCTATATAACCAAACTCACCCGCTATGATGGTATAAATAGTTTTTTCAGAGTCCATTAATAAGGATCGGGTCAAACCCATTTGAGGCAACCCCTCCTTATTTAAAACTCTTCTAATTTTTTGTCCATCATACACCAACACCCCACCATAAGTGTTACCAATATATATTACACCATCCGGATCCTGTAATATTGCCCAATTACCCGATACTGTATTTAAAAACGACCTACTATAATTTGTTACAAAAAAATTGCCCGTTTCAATTTTTTGCGCTGCTGCGAAAAAATTAAACAGTAATATACAATTCAGCGCTAATATAAATTTAAACATGCTCAACTTTTGAGTGCTAGGTAGATTAAGGGCAGTTTGTATTTTCATCATCAAAAGATAGTTTTAATTATCGGTAAACATTGTTTAATTTTAATATACTTTGTAAAGTAAAAATTTACATTGGTATCATTTTGCTACTTATTATACTTAGTAAATTTTTCGGTACGCCCAATGATTGATATCCCAATGTAACCACGCACATTGAGCGTTTGCTTATCCTCACTTAACCACATTTTACAACTATAGGTGGAGCCTCCTTCTGGATCATAAATTTTACCATCAATGTATTGATTATCAGACCAAGTGAAATTGGAAAACAAATTCAACCCCTTCACTTCCCTATTTCTCAAGCTTTCATTTTTATTATAAATATCCTTGCGTTCCGTTTGTACCCATATCAATTTCCCAAACAACTTGTTTCCTTGTATATAGGTTTCCACTACCCCTTTTTTACTGGGTGACAACCATTTGCCTAAATAGTCCTTTTGGGCATTAACGATATTTGATAAAATCAAAAATAGAACGAGGGATAAGAATAGCTTTTTCAATGGATTAGTAATTTAAATGAATGAATAAATTTTAACGTTGTTAATTTGAGCCATTAAATTACTTTGTTTTTTTTAATAATGTGTTATCAGAATATAACTTTTTCCGTCTTTCAAAAATAGGCTAGGTAACAACAGATACATAACCAAAATATATAATGATTGTTCCCTTTTGCTAATTTGGGACAGATATCTCTATTATGGGTAAAAAAGGGATACAAGCAGTTAATTGCTAATTGATTATATTGCAATACACGCAGGCTCCTTATGAAAAAAAGATACCAAGTACTTACTGTTTTGTCCATATTATCCATGATAACTTTTTTGGACAGAATTGCTTTGTCATCCGCTAGCAGTAGTATTATGAGTGAGCTTAATATTTCCACCGTTCAATGGGGTTGGATTTTAGGGATGTTTACGATTGCATATGCGGCATTTGAAATCCCTACGGGATGGCTAGGTGATAAATTTGGTGGCAAAAAGATACTGATTAGGGTGGTTTTGTGGTGGTCCCTTTTCACCATTTTAACTGGTTTTGCGAATGGATTTATAATGTTATTATTGGTTCGTTTCCTCTTTGGGATGGGTGAAGCTGGGGCTTACCCTAATACATCGATCGTTTTGGCAAAATATTTTCCGGTTTTGGAACGAGGTCGAGCGCAAGCAACTATTTGGGGCGCTTCCCGTTTAGGGGCGGCTTTAACCCCTTTTATTGTACTTCCAATACAGCAAAAGTATAGTTGGAATATGTCCTTTTACATTTTGGGAGCAGTTGGCATCATTTGGACCCTATTTTGGATATTTTGGCATAAGGAAGATCCGAAAGATTGTAAGGATATGTCCAAAGAAGAGCTAAAATTCATCATCGATAACCGCGACCTACCTATCCAAGGTGAAGTCCCTAAAACTTCGTACTGGAGCGGGTTTAAGTCAAAAAATTTGTGGTTTTTATTGGCCATGTACTTTTGTTATGCCATTGGCGCTTACTTTTTTCAAAGTTGGTTCCATACCTATCTTGAAAAGGGCCGACTCATTCCAAAAAATGAGCTTATTTGGGCATCATCAGTGCCCTATTTATTGGCCGCAATAGGTTGTTTTACAGGAGGTTGGATCAGTGACAAAGCTTGTTTACGATGGGGTAAAAAATGGGGGCGTCGCATTGTTCCCATGGTGGGTTTGTTTGTAGCAGGGATCTGTATCATTAGTGCCTCCTTGGTGAGTGATAACTTATTGGCAATCATATATTTAGGCGTAGGTATGGCCTTTATGGATGTAACTGCTCCAGTGGCCTGGGCGGTTGCCATGGATATGGGTGGTACCAAAAGTGGGGCCATCTCAGGCACTATGAATACAGCTGGCTTAACCGGGGCTTATATTAGTACCGTATTTTTTGGTTACCTCGCTTCATCATACGGCTATTATTTACCTGTACTTTATATAGGTATTATGGTTTTATTGGGGTCCTTTATTTGGCTAAAAATAGATGCCACACAAAAAATTGAATTTAAGGCCATTACGAAGTAGTTCTGCTTTCTTTTTTTAAGCAAAAGCCCTATCTTTAAAAGACGATTTTGCTAGTCACAAATTTCAGTAAGTTTTCGCTTTTAAACAAGGAGCGCATTTATCAAAATGATAAGTGAAGGAATCTTACCATAAAAAATTAAAAAATATGAAAAGAAGATCTTTTGTAAAAAATTCAGTGCTCTCCACTGCAGGTTTATTAATCACCAAAAATATGTTTAGTAACAAAAAAGGACCAGTGTATGGTCACAACGAAATGACATTCCGTTTGGATACCACATGGGGTACACTTAATACTGAAAAAACACCCGTGAATGATTGTCATGAAATGATACAAGACTCGAAAGGTCGTATTGTGTTATTAACGAATGAGACAAAAAATAATATAATTATTTACAATAAAAGTGGTCGCTTAATTGACAGTTGGGGAACTGAATTTCCTGGCGCACATGGTTTAACATTACAACAAAACGGTAAGGAAGATTTTTTATTTATTACCGACACCAATAAACATCAAGTATATAAGACAACGATGGATGGTAAAATTTTATTGACGATTGATCCTCCTCAGGATTTACCAGCTTACACAAATAAAAACAAGGCATTTGTTCCAACAGAAACAACCGTTTTACCAAATGGTGATTTTTATATTGCAGATGGCTATGGTGCACAACATGTTTTACATTACGATGAAAATGGAAAATTAAAAAATGCATTTGGTGGCAGAGGAACAAAAGATGAAAATTTAGATAACGCGCATGGTATTTGTGTTGATACTAGAACAGGCACCACCACATTAATAGTTACGGACAGAAATAAAAATTGTTTCAAAAGATTTTCATTGGATGGAAAACTAATGGAGATTATTCAGCTGCCAGGTGCTGGAGTATGTAGACCAGTGATCAAGGGTGATTACTTATATGCTGCAGTATTAAGATCGCCCATGTCTGTTGAAAAATCAGGATTTGTTACCATTTTAAATAAAGAAAATAAAGTGGTGTCCAATATTGGTGGCACAGAGCCCATTTATGAAAATGGTAAATTAAAAACTATGGCACAAGCAGATAAAATATTTGCACATCCACACGATGTATGTGTTGATGATGATGGAAGCATTTATGTGGCACAATGGGCTTCAGGAAAAGTATATCCTTATAAATTAACACGTGTTTAGTTTTATAAATAATTTGTTGAAATAATTTTGATATTGAATATGAAAAAATATATCAGTTTTGGGGCAATCGTTTTAGTGGTGATCGGACTTATTTATGGTGTCGTATATATTGCCGATGGCAAAAAAGGATCACGCTCAAAAGCAATATCCTACAACCAAGATATTCGTCCTATTTTATCTGATAAATGTTTTTCTTGCCACGGCCCCGATGCAAATAAAGTAAAAGCTGGATTAAGATTGGATATCCCTTCAAGAGCCTTTGCGGAACTTGAAAAAAATAAAGGCCATTACGCCATTGTACCTGGCTTCCCTGAAAAAAGTGATTTGATTACACGAATAGAATCTGATGATCCAGCAATAATGATGCCGCTTCCAGAAAGCCATCTTACAAAATTATCAAAGGAGGAAATTGCATTATTTAAAAGATGGATTCAAGAAGGCGCAAAGTATGAAAAGCATTGGGCTTTTGTTGCACCGGTAAAAGCAGCATTGCCTGAGGTAGATCATATAAAGTGGGTGCGTAATGAAATCGATAATTTCATTTTAGAACAAATGGAGGAGAAAGGATTTGATCCAAATGAGGAAGCGCCGCGTGATGCATTAATCAAAAGAGCATATTCAGACGTAATTGGACTTCCTCCTAGTTATGAAGCGTTGAATAAATGGAGAAACAATACGGACGAGAATTGGTATGCTAAAATGCTAGATGAATTATTACAAAAACCTGCTTATGGTGAAAAAATGGCTATCCAATGGTTGGACTTAGCAAGATATTCTGATTCCTATGGATTTCAGGATGACGAGATTCGTTCACAATGGCCATGGCGGGATTGGGTCATTAATTCATTTAATAAAAACATGCATTATGATGAATTTATAACCAATCAAATTGCTGGTGATCTATTACCAAACGCAACTAAAGCAAATATTTTAGCTACGGCATTTTTTAGAAATCATAAATACACGGAGGAAGGTGGCATTATTGAAGAGGAGTATCGTGTATCTTATAATATTGATAAAACCAGAACTTATGGAAAAGCAGTTTTAGGCGTTACCATTGAGTGTGCACAATGTCATGATCACAAATACGATCCGTTTTCCAATAAAGATTATTACCAGTTATATGCTTTCTTTAATGAGAGTAAGGAAAAGGGATTTGAAGGAGATGTAGGGCAATCCACCAAGGCAAAAAATCCAAAATTATATATTAGTAAGGAAGAACGTAGTAGTTTTTTGAATTTTGTAAACACAGTGGATACAGGTATGATTGAGGTTTCAGTTATGGGCGATTGGAAAGCAGGCGATACCGTAAAACCAAGACCTACTTATATTTTAAGCCGTGGTAGTTATGATGCGCCAACAGATATTTTAGTAAGGCCTACCGCATTAGAATCCATCATGCCTTATGATAGTACAAAGTATGGCAGCAATCGTTTGGGTTTAGCCAAGTGGACAAGCAATAAAAAAAATCCACTAACAGCACGTGTGTTTGTGAATTTTATTTGGCAGGATATGTTTGGAAGAGGGTTAGTAAAATCTTCGGGCGATTTTGGTTTACAAGGTGAGTTACCTACGCATCCAGAATTATTAGACTGGTTAGCAGTCGATTTCATGGAGCATAATTGGGATATTAAATATTTAGTTAAAAAAATATTAAGTAGTAATACCTACAAACAATCCAACCTGATAAGTAAAAAGCAGTTGGAACAGGATCCAGAAAATTTAACTTATTCTCGTTCACCTAGATTAAGATTTAAAGCAGAAATTGTACGTGATTATATTTTAAGCACGAGTGGTTTATTAAATACAACTATTGGTGGACCAAGTGTTAAGCCCTATCAACCTAAGGGCGTTTGGGAAAGTTCCACTTCGGGTCGCGGTAGTTTAGCGAGTTACAAGCAGGATCATGGTTCCGATATTTATAGAAGAGGCTTATATACTTTTATTAAGTTGACTGCACCGCCACCAAGCATGATGATATTTGATGCAAGTAATAGGGACCAATGCGAGGCAAAAAGATCAAGTACCAATACACCCCTTCAGGCATTAACCATGCTAAATGATCCTACTATATTAGAAGCAGCTAGGGTGTTAGGTGAAAATACATCTTTAAGTAAAAAGTCATTAGATCAAAAAATTGATCAGGCATTTGAAACTATTGTAATCAGAAAACCCACTAAGTTTGAGCGTGAAAAATTAATTGCTTATTGTCAAAGGCAGGTTGCATTTTTTAATACAAAACCTGCTGTTGCAGATGCTGCTTTAAAAGTGGGCGAATTTGAACATCCAAAACAAAAATATAATTCATCAGAAGCCGCTGCTTTAATGAAGACTATTTTAATCATGTATAATTTAGAAGAAACAATTACAAAATCATAAATCATTATGAACGAATTTTTAGAACATGGCTTAAATCAAAATAGGCGTAAATTTTTATCCAAAATGAGTTTGGGTTTGGGCGGATTGGCTTTGGGCTCATTAATGGCTCCTGGATTATTTAATGCGAGCAATGAAGATGAGCTATTTGCGAATGTATTACCCCATTTCGCACCAAAAGCAAAACGAATTATTTATTTATTTCAAAACGGAGCACCCTCTCAGCTTGACTTATTTGATTATAAGCCATTACTACAAACAATGCATGGCGAGGAATTGCCAGCAAGTATTAGAAAAGGGCAACGCTTAACAGGTATGACTGCTAATCAAGCAAAATTTCCATTAGCAGGAACTAAGTTTAAATTTTCGCAACATGGTAGCAATGGTGCTTGGTTTAGTGAAACCTTGCCACACCTTTCTAAAATGGCGGATGATATGTGTATTGTTAAAACCATTTATACCGAAGCTATTAACCACGATCCAGCACTTACTTTTTTTCAAACAGGTTCGCAGGTAGGTAATAGACCAAGTATGGGATCATGGATTAGTTATGGTTTGGGAAGTGAAAATAAAAACTTACCAGCGTTTTGTGTATTATTAAGTAAAGGCAAGGGAAATGGACAAGGCGTATATTCAAAATTATGGAATAATGGATTTTTAGATTCCATACATCAAGGTGTTCAATTTAGCAGTGGTGAAGAACCCGTTAAGTATTTAACTGATCCTGAATTTATCAAACGTGGCGATAAGCGCGAAATTTTAGATGAAATTGCTGCGTTAAATCAAGAATCATATAAAGAAATTGGTGATCCAGAAATTGTAACTAAAATTCAGCAGTACGAATTATCCTACCGTATGCAAATGGCAGTTCCAGAAATTACTTCATTACAAAATGAACCAGAGTCTATTGTAAAAATGTATGGACCTGAATGTTTGGTGCCAGGTACTTATGCTGCAAACTGTTTATTAGCAAGAAAACTTTCTGAAAATGGGGTACGCTTTGTACAATTATATCACCAAGGATGGGATACGCATGGCAACTTACCTGCAGAATTAGAAGGACAATGTAAGGATATAGACCAATCATCAGCAGCCTTGATTCAGGATTTAAAACAAAGAGGTTTGTTGGATGAAACATTAGTAATATGGGGTGGTGAGTTTGGAAGAACCAACTATTGTCAAGGTGCGTTAACCAAGGATAACTATGGTCGTGATCATCATCCAAAATGCTTTACTATTTGGATGGCAGGTGGTGGTGTTAAACCTGGAGTGCATGGTGAAACAGACGAATTTGGTTATAATATTAATTCCTTGCCAGTGCATGTTCATGACTTCCATGCAACCATTATGCATTTAATGGGCGTTAAACATGAGGAATTTACCTACAAACATTTGGGAAGAAGATATCGTTTAACCGATGTTTCTGGAAATGTGATCAATGATTTAATTAGTTAGTAATGAATGTGAAAAAATGGACGGGTTTTGTAAATAATGCACTTTGGGTACTCAATCCCTTTTTATTATTAATTGCATTTTTTAGTGAGAAATTAAAATTGGGCATGTATTTGGAGTGGTTGGGTAAAATGCACCCCTTGGTTTTACATTTTCCAATCGTGCTAGGCATCCTTATTGGTATCTATTATTTAGTTGATAAAAAAGGTAGTGTAGACAATAATAAACTACACCCGATTTTAGTTGGGAATGCGTTTTTAGCAAGCATCGTTGCCATCTTAGGTATTTTTATATCCAAACAAGGTGGTTATGATGATTCATTAATTTTTGCGCATCAATGGGGTGGCATTACAATAGCAATGATTGGTTGGGGATTAATTTACTTACAACAATACAATCAGCGCTTTAAAAGCAATTATATTTTACGCGTTGAATTTTCAATGGTTTACTTATTAGTGATCATTATTTTCACACATAAAGGGGCACAACTTACCCATGGGGCAAGTGTAATTAGTTTTCCGCAAAAGGAAGCTGCCGAAAATACACAAATGATCAAGGTAGTGACTGATTCTAATGCAACCTTATATGCAAGAGCGGTGGCACCAATTTTACAACAAAAATGTGTGGGCTGTCATGGTGCGAATAAAGTAAAAGGTGAATTATTATTAAATACGCCTGAAAATATTTTGAAAGGTGGTAAAAATGGAAGTATTCTTACTGCTGACAAGGATAAGGAAGCTATGATGTTTGAAAGAATTCATTTAGATATCACGCATAAAAAACATATGCCACCAGATGGTAAAGTGCAATTAACTACCGAGGAAGTGGCTATTTTAAGTAGATGGATAAAAGCGGGAGGTGACTTTAAGACAAAAATGAATGAATTAGCCAAAACAGATACTTTGTTTTTATTGGCTAATAAATATATACCAGCAGATAATACAAAGGTGGAAGTAAAAACTGGTTTACCAGATTTAACAGAATACAATTCAAATTATTGTACTGTTAACTACTTATATCATGGTAGTGATGCGATTGAGGTTAACTTTTTTCAAGGTACTTTTTATAGTAGAGATGTGTTAAAAAAATTAGAAAAACTACAGGATCAAGTGCTGCGTTTAAATATGCAGGGTATGCCATTAACCAATGAGGATATAAGCATCATAAGTCAATTTAATAATGTTGAAAACATTAATTTAAATTATACAAAGCTTGATTTAAAAACAATAGAACCTTTAAAACAATTAAAAAAATTGAAGTTGTTATCTATTTGTGGTTTAAATTTTACTGAAAGCGAATTAACCAATTTTTTAAAGGGAGCCACTATTGCAAATATTAATATTTGGTCAAGCGTCATTGGTAAAACACAGTTAGAGAAGCTAGTTGCCCGTTATCCAAAAACGAAATTTACAATTGGAGATAATATGGAATCCAATGTTTTAAAAATAAACCCTCCTACGATTGACCAAGACTCTTCTATTATTTCAAAGTTTTTGGATGTAAAAATGAAGCATATGCTGAATGGCGTCACTATTCGTTACACCTTGAATGGTGTTGATCCAGATAGTTTAACGAGTCCTATTTATAAAAATACCTTACGCCTTACTCGAAATACCAATTTAAAAATTAAAGTATTTAAGCAAGGTTGGATTAGTAGTGATATTATTCAACGCAACTTTTATAAATCAGAAATTCGCCCTGATTCAATTTACTTGATTTCATCACCAGATCAAAAGTATTTGGGTAATGGTGCTAAAACATTGGTGGACCTAGAACTAGGCGGCTCCAATTTTACAAATAAAAAATGGTTGGGCTATAAAGATACCACGATGAAGTTCATGGTTAATTTTAATCAACCGCGCGTTTTACATCAAGCTTTTTTAAATAGCTTGATTGATGTAGGCTCCTACGTTTTTCCAATTGTTTCCATTTCGGTGGAAGGAAGTAATGATGGTTTAAAGTTTACAAAAATTACAGAAACTAAGTTCCCATATGAATTAACGCAAAAAGATGTGATGAAGGATATTAAAACATTTACGGTTGACTTTCCGAATAATACATCCTATAAGCATTATAGATTTACAGTATTAAATGTAAAAAAGTTACCCGTATGGCATCCTGGCAAAGGAACAACAGCTTGGATATTTATTGATGAGTTATTCTTAAACTAAATCAGCTTACAATACGGCCAAAAAAACGCCCCGAATGATCGGGGCGTTTTTTTATTCTATCACAAACCATTTATAGGTATCAGGCGGGATGCTAAAAGTAAAATCAATGCTGTAATCACGACTTAAGTTATATTGATTACTGAGTCCATTTGGATCTGTAATTTTCACTTTTTGCGTTAAACCCGTATAATAAAGCGGCAGCTTAATTGTTTTAGTCATCACTTCCTTTGTTGGATTAAATAGCATCATAAAACCTTTTTGTCCCGTAAAAGGACTTACATGCATCCAACCGTCCCAATCACGCCCATCTGCACGTCGTAACTGAACAATATCCGTATTTAAAATATTTCTATATTTTTTATACCAATCAATTGTTTTAGCAACGACTAGCCTAGTTGATTCAGTATCATACAAGCGCGGGCCTCTGTAACAAGCCTGCACCCCTGCGCCATAATATTGCATCATCAATTGCTCATAGTCCTTTAAATGTTCGCTTAACGGTTCTAATATAGCATCATCATTACCACCTTGATACTTGGTCAATGGTACAAAGCCCCAAGCCATAGAGGGTGTTTTTTCTAAAGTACCGTCATGAATATTTTGACGGTTTAATAATTTTTGTTGTTCTCGAGATAAAGAAAAATTTACCTCTCTATAACCCAAGGCAATTTTATGTGTGCCATCTAAAAAATACCAATCAGGTGCATTAATATAAACACCCGATTCATTTAACCAATGATATAATTCCTTTTGGATTTCCATTTGTCTCCATTGTGAATCATCATATCCTTTATGACCAGGATGCGTGGTTGACGCACATACATCCCCAGGATAAGGACCGTCATTTTCCCAAATATCAAAACCGGTTGATTTGAAAAAATATTTTATTTTATCACGATACGCTAATCCCCAATTACTTCCGAAACATGGTGCATTACCAAAAAATGCACCGCCGGGTTTGCCTGTCTTAATATCCACTACATCATCGGCATCACTTATTCGTCGGCTACTAAATAAGGAATACCCACCTAATAAAATTTTATGTTGGTGTGCATAATCGGTTAATGTCTTCCATTTTTTAATATTTGCCATTGAACTGTCTTCCATATTCAAATGACTCCCAAAACTTAAAATAACAGCCTCATATCCTGTAGCAACACACTGATCAATTGCATTTTTAACTTCTTGGTCATTCTTACTGACCAAATGCATAAAAATCGGATTTTGTGTCGTCCATGGCGCTAGGGTGCGATACATTTTTTTAATCATCAAGCCCCTTCTTTGACGATCGTAGCTATCCATCAATAGTTCATTCGTTCGAACCGATTTAAAATATTCATTAGGCGCTAAATCAATGCCAGGTGCTTTTTCAGGATATACTTCTAATAAACAAGGAGTTTCGTAATTATAATTTACTTGCGAAGTATAGGCTAAGTCAACTTTCCAATGGGTAGTTTGATCACTGATATCATAACGCATTGCATTGTTAAATGCATAATTTGTTTCCACATAAATGCCATGTTGCTTTTTCATTTCTTCGGGCTTGCCCACCACTGCACTTTCTTCTTCTACCAATCCAAGTACTTCATTGACAACGCGATTAATTTTTATTGAATTATTTGAATTATTTTGAATGGAAATCCATTTTGTAATTAAGGATATGCCATCATATATTTCATAATGCACTTTAATAATAATATTTTTAAGTGCTGCAATGGGCGAAACATATTCAAATTCAATACGAGCGCCTGTTGGCTGTTTCGCATTTCCAATCCAGGTGGTCGGCTTCCATTTAATGAAGGGTTCAATTTTACCAATCGTATATTTTGAAAAAACAAAATCGGAATCGGCTTTTTGCAAATTTTTAATTTGATCAATTTGTAAATAGGCTTTTTCTTTTTGCCCTGACAAACCACCTACTTTATAAGTAATTTGATCAATGACCACTTTAGCTTCTGGTTCAATACTACGAATTAATTGTTGTCCATTGGTTAAATTCGTATAATCAAAGCAAGCTACATTGGGGGCAATAACGAAACTCCTTTTTACCAATCCATTATTCAAAATGATATTTTGTCCTTCATTGGTAATGGTTGCTTTTTGTTCAAAAGGACTTACCAACCAATCCACATTGTTAGTTTTTTGATTACCCAATTTACTGGATTGCGCAAATCCAAATGAAGCAATAAAAATTAAAAATAGGGCAGGAATTTTTTTCATGTTTGAAATTTAAAGAAAGAAAGTTATTTCTATAATTAGTTAAATATAGCAATGAAATACCAGGTGCAATAAAAGCGGGCGGAGGCTACTGCTTAAAATACAAATAACCCCAGCGATTTGGAACATGCATGTTAATAACACCAATGGGCGACCAAACCCAATTAAATTCAGGAATGGGCTTGCCGTTCGGGTTCAACTTTTTTACATAGCTGATTCCTTCATTTTGCATGGTCCATTCTACTCTCGAAAAATTAATACGCCATGGTTGATCTAGATTAGGTAGGTAATTTCTGCCTGGTTTTTTTAAGCAGGAATAGGGAATGGCCATCTCTATCGTCCACCCTTTATCTGTATCGCGATTATCATTAAGGGTACCTCTTATTTGAATAGCCGACTTCATTCCATCACTATTCCAGCCCATAACCATTGGACCACCTAGCTTGTAGGTTTTAAACATAAATAAATCCATCACAGTCCCTAATGCGTTAATCTCTATTTCGAAATACTGATTTTCATCGTTATTGGGATCTATAAACACTTCAAAGTCATGGTCTCTAAAAATGATATCATCATGGTTTAACAAAGTTGCCCATAAATGAGGCTCCTTTAAATTTGCAGCGATATATAAAAACTGACTATCCCATAACATTTTTACGCGGGTATCAAATAATGGTTTGGGTTTTATATTCCCTTCAATATCAACAAATAAATCAGTCCATGCTGCTTTTTTCCACGCTTGATCATTGAGTTTACCATCAATGTTTAAAGGGCGAGTTGTATAATTTACCGAATATGATTTTACAGAAGTGGTATCCTCATTCGCTTGCGTATTTGCTTTTGATTGGTTACAAAATAACAAACAACAAATAGTGATGACAATATAAATTGGATTGTATTTAGGTTTAATATGCATTAAATAGTACTAAAACTTTTAAATATAAAAATTAACTATAAAATATTGGGTTTATTATATTCCCACATTAAATCACCAGCCAATTCCATAGTCTTCTCCATTATTGGAACTGCCTCCCCATAAACTTCCATGCTTCCAATCAAAATAAATGGCATTGATGGGACCACTTGTCCGATCACCCACACTGATACTATAGCCCATTCCTTTTAAATCTTTTTTTATTAATTCAGAAACCGTTTTGCCTAATAATAAATTGCCAGGCTTTGGTTTTCGATCAGTCATTGTTGAACCTCCTAGCGATAACCACAATTGATTAGAATTGATATTAGCCGCTTCTGTTGCTTGTTGCACTGTCATCCCAAATTCAACCATGTTTAAAAAAAACTGTAATAAATTTTGATCCTGCGTATCACCTCCTTGAACTGCAAATGCTAAAAATGGTTTACCCTCCTTCATGGCCAAACTCGGTGTTAAGGTAACCCTTGGTCTTTTGCCTGGTGCCACTACATTAAAAGGATTAATGATTGAATCTAAAACAAAACTTTGCATTCTTTGACTCATTCCTACTCCTGTATTACCAGCAATTACGGCTGGCAACCAACCACCACTGGGTGTAATTGAAACAACCCAACCTTCTTTATCAGCTGCTTCTACCGAAGTGGTGCCGCGCCATAATCTATCCATATATTCCGGATCTATTATTGGATTATTTATTTGCTGCATTACGACTGCGTCATGCACAGGTATCGCACTGCTGTTTGATTTAGTAGTATCAGTGCCTGTAGCTATTGCACGTTGTTTTAATAAATTTAAGAATGGATTTTGTTTTTCTTCAAATGGATAAGGATCGCCGGGAGCAGTGTTGGGATTATTTTGCAGTGGATTAATTTCCCCTGCTCTTTGCTTTGCATATGCTTTACTCAATAAACCTGTCATGGGTTGTTGTGTCGAAAATTTTGGATCACCATAATAAAAATCACGATCAGCAAAACTTAAATTCATTGCTTGATAAATAGTATGAATATATTTTGTTGAATTATAGCCCATTGATTTTAAATCAAAATTTTCTAAAATATTTAAAGCCTGTAATAAAGCAGGGCCTTGTGTCCATTGCTGCAATTTGTAAACATCAATGCCTTTATAATTAATATGGGTAGGCGCTTCTTCAATGGGTTTCCAATTCGCTAAATCTTGTTTGGTGATTAAGCCGCCTTGTTCTTTTACGCCACGCACAAATTCATCTGCAATATCACCTTTATAAAAACGATCGTAGGCTGCTTGAATTGCTTCTTTTCTTGATTTCCCTTTTTTTAATGCACTCTGTTCTGCATCCACCATTTTTTGAAGTGTCGCTAATAAATCTTTTTGTACAAAAATTTCTCCGGCTTCTGGTGCTTCTCTCTTTTCACCAGGATGCGTTAACAAAACTTTAGTGCTATAAGGCCATTGTTTAATTTTATCTTTTCCTCTTTCAATACTATTGGCGGTTTGTGCATCTATCGGATAGCCAGCAGCTAATTGCATAGCAGGTGCTAACACTTCCTTTAAGCTCATCGTCCCATAATTAGATAACATATAACAAATACCACCTGGGGTTCCTGGCGTGGTAGCAGCTAGTGGACCATATTCTGGGGGAAATCCATATCCTTTACTTTTAAAAAATTCTGGTGTAGCCCCTGTTGGCGCAACCCCCATTGCATTAATGGCAAGTACTTGTTTTGTTTTTGGATTATATATTAAAGCCTGTGTTTCCCCTCCCCAACTCAACACATCCCACATGGTACACGTGGCCGCTAGCATTGCACATGCAGCATCTACAGCATTGCCTCCTCTTTCAAAAACAATAGATCCTGCAGTGGCAGCTAATGGCTTACCCGTAATCGCCATCCAATTTTTACCATGTAATGGTGGCTTCTGTGTTGGTTGTGCAAATGTAAAAGTTGCTACAGTAGATACAAATAAGAGTAAACAAAGTTTTTTCATCAATCAATATTTTTATTTTCAATCCAAAATGAAATAAGGGCTTATCAAAAATCGGCACAATGAAAATAATGTTTTATTCTCAAAAAAAATAGCAATAAAAAGCCCCGCGTCGATTACTCGAGACGGGGCTTCCATGAATTAGTAAAAAGTTATTAATTCATATCGACCTACTATTTGCTTTTCATTGAAATTGGAATAGAAGGGCTTTGAATCCATTTGATAAAATTGGATACAATCGTATATAAGAAATGATAAATAGCAAGGTTTACATATAAACCTGCTAAACCCGCTGCGACATTAATAAATGCACCTGCAACTAATAATAAGTCATTTGCATTCCATAACATATCACCAGTAAACGTTTGTGTGCCTGACATATTAAAGCTGCCAAATGAAGCTAAAACTGATGTTAGGTAATCTAATTTTAAAGCAGCAAACAAATTAGTCAACCCTTCCATTGGCAAACTTGCGAGGCCAGCTAATGCACTTAAGGAATTGGTACTTGTTACCGTAAATAAGTTGGTATCAAATACAAAAGATAAAGTAAAACAAGTAGCGCCAATAAAAGCACCCACTGCAGCTACCTCACCTAGTATTTTGATATTGGTTGTAACAAAATCTTTAAAAATAAAAGTTACAATACCATTGTGAGATCCACCTAAGCTTTCGCCTCTTGATCTAATAATGTGTGCAATTGGGAAAGCAGAATAAAGTAATACTAAAGTAGTTAAAACACTACCTGCCTTACCTAAACCGGTACTAGCCGCATCGGTAAAATAAGCCATGGCACCCTTAATTACAGCTACTTCCATTGTAATAAGTACAATGAGGGATAAAATTTGGTAAATGGACTTTGTGTAGCTCCTTACGCCATCTTGAGAATCGAATTTGTCTACTGCAGTATTTAACTGCGCATTAAACACCTTTTGATTAACCATCTGGGGGAAATCAAGGATTTGCTGATAGATTTTTTTCATTTTTGGTTTGGTTTGGTTAGAAAAATGTAATTATCGTATATAAAATTTACCACCATTTTTTAAGCTTTGATGGTAATGAAATGTTAAGCTATTTTAATAATATTAGTCTAAAAAGTTAAACAGTTAGTAATCAAACCTTTATTTTATATTCCTAATGAGCTCCATTTTGAAATTTATAGTTTCATTAACACTAAAATGGACCCATTACTTTACTAGTAAGAATTTCGTAGTTTACCACTTTTGCCTGTGTTTAAAAATAACCTATCTTAAATATTGAAAATGATGCGCAAATGATATTAAAAAGAGTTCCGAAAATTTATATAGTCATTCTACTTTTTTTAGTGCCCGTATTGATAGGTACACGCTACTTTATCAATAATAAACAAGTTGACTTTAATGCTGACGTAAAACCATTAATCAATAAAAAATGTATTAGTTGTCACGGGGGAGTAAAAAGACAAAGTGGGTTTAGTTTATTATTTAGACAAGAAGCACTTGCCATAAATAAATCTGGGAAGGTGGCGATCATACCTGGGGATGCCGAAAACAGTGAAATGATCAAACGGCTTTATTTGACCGATCCTGAGGAACGCATGCCTTATAAGCATCCTCCATTAAATAAGGATGAAATTAGTGTATTAAAAAAATGGATTAATGAAGGCGCAAAATGGGGCGATCATTGGGCTTATGTTGCTGTAGAAGAAACACCCATTCCTTCAGTAGGTGTTGGACCATTTGGTTTATTCGGAAAACCGAGTTGGATAAAAAATAATATTGATCCATTTATTTATAAAAAAATAAAAGCCGAGGGATTAACGCCTGCAGCAATTGCTGATAAACCAACCTTGCTTCGACGCGTAAGTTTTGATATTATTGGTATGCCCGCGCCAGAAGCCATTGCAAATAAATATCTTCAGAATAATAACGAGGATGCGTATGAAATTTTAGTTAATGAATTATTAGCAACACCCCAATATGGTGAAAAGTGGGCAGGCTTATGGATGGACATGGCTAGATACGCTGATACCAAGGGATTTGAAAAAGATGATTCTCGTACTATTTGGCGATATCGTGATTGGTTAATTAATGCATTTAATATTGATAAACCCTATAATGTTTTTTTAACAGAGCAATTAGCAGGCGATTTATTACCCAATCCTACAGATGCACAGTACATCGCCACTGCATTTCATCGCAATACTTTAACCAATGATGAAGGCGGCACCGATAATGAAGAATTTAGAACGGCTGCTGTGATTGATCGTGTGAATACAACATGGGTATCATTGATGGGCACCACATTTGCATGTGTACAATGTCATAGCCATCCCTACGATCCTTTTAAACATGAGGAATATTATAAATTTTTGGCCTTATTTAATAATACAAGAGATGAGGATACCTATGCAGAATATCCTTTTTTAAAAGAATTTCATAATAGCGACAGTGTCCGATTGTTTCAATTGCAAGATTGGTTGCATAAAAGTGCACCTTCGAGAGAAAAGGATTTGATGCGATTTATTAAAACAGGGCAAACCGCAATTAACTCTTTGGTTGCTGATCAAATTGTCAATGGTGCATTAGCAGATACCAAATATTTGATGCTAAGAAATAAGGGGGAAGCCCGCATAAAAGATATTGACTTATCGGGCAGTACTTTATTGTATTACAAATACAAATCATGGAAACCAGGAGGCAAATGGGAAATCCATTTAGATTCAGTGACAGGACCCTTACTTAAAAATATTGTTGTTGAAAATTCAAAAGGTAATTGGAAAATTGCTACCACCAATATTCCTACAACGGTAGGAAAACATCATTTAGTTTTTAGCTATAATAATCGTCAAATAAACAACCCAGAAGAAAATGGGATACAATATGATTGGTTACGTTTAGATAATCCTTTTCCAAAAAATGGAACACCGGAAGGGGAATTGGCCTATAATAATTTTGATACTTTATTGCATTCAACTAATTACACCGCAACACCCATCATGCTTGATAATCCAAGCAATATGTCTCGAACCACGCAAGTATTTGAAAGAGGGAACTGGTTGGTGAAAGGAGATGTAGTGGTGCCTGATGTACCTGCATCCCTAGGCGGCTTGCCTGCAGGGGCGCCCAAAAACAGATTGGGTATGGCCATGTGGTTGACAGATAAAAAAAATCCATTGACATCAAGAACAGTTGTAAATAGAATATGGGAACAATTGTTTGGTCAGGGTATTACCGAAACATTGGAAGATTTTGGAACACAGGGTATTGCACCAACACATGAGGAGTTACTTAATTATTTATCCTGGCAGTTAATGAATACGCATCAATGGAGTTTAAAAAAGATGATCAAAGAAATGGTGATGAGTGCCACCTATCAACAGGATTCAAAATTTAACAATGACGCCTTAACTAAGGATCCATTTAATAAATTATATGCAAGGGGGCCAAGGGTTCGATTATCAGCGGAGCAAATACGAGATCAGGCATTAACGGTAAGTGGCCTATTAAGTAATAAAATGAATGGCCCGAGTGTGTATCCGTACCAACCAGAAGGTATTTGGAGATCGCCCTACAATGGAGATAAATGGATTTTAAGTACGGATGGAGATCAATATAGGCGCGCCTTATACACTTTTTGGAAACGGTCAGCACCTTATCCGTCAATGTTAAGTTTTGATGGTACGAGTAGAGAAGTTTGCTCGGCGCGCCGTATCAGAACCAATACGCCATTACAAGCACTTAATTCATTAAATGATTCTGTATATATTGAAGCTGCGCAACATTTTGCAAAACGAGTTATAAAAATGGTTCCTCAAAACGCAAGCAAACAAATTAGCAAGGCCTATGAATTAGCATTTAATAAAACGATTGGCGCCGATCAACAAAAAGTATTTGAAAAATTATATCAAACTGCCTTGATGAAATACAAACAAGACGGTTTTAGGATTGAACAAATTACTGGTAATAAAAATGCGGATGCAAATTCGGCTGCGTTAATGATGGTCACCACGGCAATAATTAACACCGATGAATTTTTGACAAAAAATTAAATTGACATGAGTAAGCGAAGTAATAAAAATATTATACAGGAAGCCAACCTTCAAACATCACATCAAATCACTAGAAAATATTTTTTCAAAGAATGTTTTTCAGGCATCGGCGCCATGGCATTAGGCTCCATGGTGGGTGGGTGTGATTGGTTAGGAGACAAGGATCAATTTGCTCAATTCGCCAATACCAATCCGCTCATGGCGCAAGCGCCTCATTTTATAGGCAAAGCAAAATCGGTTATTTATTTACATATGGCAGGTGCGCCTTCTCAATTGGAACTATTTGATTACAAGCCTGAATTATTAAAATTAGATGGACAGGAATGTCCGCAAAGTTTACTAGAAGGAAAAAAATTCGCTTTCATACGTGGTGTTCCTAAAATGTTGGGGCCACAAGCCATCTTTAAACAAAGGGGGCAAAGCGGTGCATGGATTTCGGATAATCTGCCACATTTAGCAACGGTCGCAGATGAAATAAGTTTTTTAAAAGCGGTGCAAACAGATCAATTCAATCATGGTCCTGCACAATTATTAATGCATACCGGATCAGCGCGTTTGGGTAGGCCTAGTATTGGCGCATGGGCAACTTATGGACTTGGAAGCGAAAATAGCAATCTACCAGGTTTTGTGGTATTAACATCAGGTGGTAACAATCCGGATGCAGGAAAAAGTGTTTGGGGCAATGGATTTTTACCCTCCGTATACCAAGGTGTGCAATGTCGTAGTGAAGGAGATCCTGTTTTATTTTTAAAAGACCCTGCAGGAATTGATCGAGACTTAAGAAAAGCATCTATTGATGCAATCAATGAAGCGAATCAATTAACCTACAATGAATTTAAAGATCCAGAGACGATCGCGCGGATGGCACAATATGAAATGGCATTTAAAATGCAAATTTCAGTGCCTGATGTAATGAATATTAATGATGAGCCAGCCTATATTCATGAAATGTATGGAACCCAACCAGGCACCACCAGTTTTGCCAACAATGTTTTATTGGCGCGTAAATTAGTGGAGAAGGGTGTAAGATTTGTGCAGTTATTTGATTGGGGTTGGGATAGTCACGGAACAGATGTAAAAAATGCAGTAGATATTGGATTGGTAAATAAATGTCGCAGTATTGATAAACCAATCACAGCATTATTGCTTGATTTAAAACAAAGAGGATTACTTGATGAAACATTGATCGTATGGGGTGGTGAATTTGGCCGCACACCCATGCAAGAAAATAGAGATGGTAAAACCTTGCCATTTAAAGGTAGGGATCATCATACCGAAGCCTTCACCACTTGGATGGCAGGCGGTGGCATTAAAAAAGGAACCAGCTTCGGGGAAACGGATGAAATTGGATATAGTGCCATTAACGGAAAGGTGACAGCGCATGATATGCAAGCAACCATTTTAAATCAATTAGGTTTTGATCACGAAAAATTAGTGTACCCCTTCCAAGGAAGATCGTTTAGATTAACCGATGTGCACGGTCGCGTTATTAATGAAATTGTTGCATAACAAATTACAATGAACCGCTATAAAAAATAATGTAGCAAAAAATTTATAACAGCAGGCTGTTCAACTCAAATAAAAAATCACTTGGAAACAATTATAAATTTTATTGGTCATTTTCATCCAGTCTTAGTTCACTTACCGATTGGTATTTTACTGTTTGCTATTTTAATGCAAATTATTTCAAAATGGAAAAAATTTGACCAACTAACCAATGCAATACCCTTTGCTTATTTGTTAGGTGCCATGAGTGCGGTGTTTTCCTGCTTAACTGGATTGGCTTTAGCCAATAATGGCGACTACGATGCAGACTTAGTTTTTAAACACCAATGCTTAGGCATCAGTGTAGCAGTATTTTCATTGACAGGCTATTATTTTATTAAAAAAAATAAAACGGCGTATGTAAAGTGGCTAAGCTATTTACTATTGTTACTCATTATTTTAACGGGGCATTTGGGCGGCACTCTTACCCATGGCGAAGGATATTTAACAACAGGGGTATCTAAAGAAGAAGATGGTATTGAAAAAAGCAATAAACCTATTATCACAAATGCGCAAGAGGCCTTGGTATATAAAGATATCATCCAGCCAATATTAAAAGACAAATGTTATGGTTGTCACTCGGCAATTAAGCAAAAGGGGAAATTGCGGTTAGATGAAAAAGAGTGGATCTTAAAAGGAGGTGAAGATGGAATCATTATTCATGCTGGCGAAGCAATGAATAGCGTCATGTATAAAAACATTTTATTAGATCCGGTAGATGAAAAACATATGCCACCGAAGGGTAAGCCACAAATCACAGACCAAGAGCGAATATTATTGGAGTGGTGGATTAATACGGGTGCCAGCTTTGATAAAAAAGTAAAGGAGTTGCCTCAAACCAATTCCATACCAAATATTTTATTAGCATTACAAAATAACAACGCCAAAAAGGTAGAGGTCCTATCCATTCCCGAAAAAGAAGTTGCAGCAGCAGATGAAAAAGCAATCAATGGATTAAAAAACAAAGGCGTCACCATTGTGAAAGTGGCTTTAAATAGTAATTACCTAAATGCCAATTTTATTACCTTATCGCACACTAATGATACTATTCATGATTTAATAGAGGATATAAAGGAAAATTTAGTTTGGATAAAAATGCCGGGGATGCAATTTACAGATGCGCTTACAAAAGCAATTGCAGGATGTACCTCCTTAACTAAATTAAGCATTAATAACACGACTATTAGTGATATGCAATTAGCCAAATTAAACAGCTTGATTGAATTGCAGTATTTAAACATAGTGAATACAAAAATAACCTTAGCGGGATTATTAAAAATATCCAACTTAAAAAAACTAAATCAGCTATACCTAGGACAAACAAGCATTACAGCAAATGACCTCAATAAAATAAAAAGCGTATTTCCAAATGCAAAAATTGATTTTGGAAATTATCAAGTTGAAAAATTAATCACCGATACGCAATTGGTAAAAGCGCCAGAAAAATTTTCAGTAAAAGTTACAGAAAAAAAATAATATGAAAAAATTGATACGCCCGCTACTTTATACCTTAGCAAGTTTTTTATTGGTGATTATTATATTATTTTCCGTGTATGCACAAAGAGATATCCCTGTTGAAAAATTAAAACTAAAGTACGCCCAAAGTCCCTCCAAATTTTTACCATTGATGGGCATGCAGGTACATTATCGTGATGAAGGTAATCCCAATGATCCTACGCCATTAATTTTGATACATGGCACTTCCTCCTCATTGAATACTTGGGATAGTGTTGTTAAAATAATAGTATCTACCCCGAAAAATAAAAAAAGAATTATTCGTTTTGACTTACCAGCCTTTGGATTAACTGGGCCTAACCCAGAGAATGATTACGGGGGTCCTTATTATATAAATTTTGTGGATTCATTTTTGAATGTGTTACAAATTAAAAAATGTACCATTTCCGGAAATTCACTGGGTGGCGGAATCGCTTGGCAATATGCAGTAGCGCATCCAGAAAAAGTAAACAAACTAATTTTATTAGATGCCACTGGTTATCCTCAAAAAAATGAAAAGGGAAGTTTGGGTTTTAAAATTGCCAGCTTACCCATCATCAATAATTTGCTTTTATTTATTACACCAAAATCCTTGGTTAAGAAAAGTTTGGAAACCGTATTTTACGATAAATCATTTGTAACAGAGGCTACCGTGACCAGGTACCATGAGTTATTACTAAGTGCAGGTAACAGACGTGCCACTTTATCCCTATTTAAAAGCAGAAGACCTTTAAATCCGAATGAAATAAAATCAATTCAACAAACAAGCCTTATTATCTGGGGCGAGCAGGACCAACTGATTTCAGTGGACAACGCTTATCTATTCAAACAAGATATTAAAAACAGTCAATTGTTTATTTTGCCGAATGTTGGCCACATTCCTATGGAGGAATCTTATATAAAGGTCGCAAATGCAATACAAAGCTTTATAAATCAATAAAAGCCGTTGATTTTAAATAAAGTGTCGTTAAATTTACTTCGTGTTAATATATTAAATACAACATTAATATATTAATTTGAAAAGCGTTTTTATATTGTACTATTATATTTGGGATAAATAAAGTTTATGCAACAACTGGCATTTGAAATGAAATTAATGAAGGGGTATGAAGTAGAATACCAAAGAAGGCATAGCGCCATATGGCCCGAACTGCTTGAATTACTTAAATCAAACGGTATTAGCGAATATCACATCTACTTAAATGAGCAAAATTTAAGTTTATTTGGGGTATTAAAAATTACAGACCCAATGAATTTGGATGAATTACCTAATCACCCAATAATGAAAAAATGGTGGGCTTATATGAAAGATATCATGGAAACCAATGCCGACAATTCTCCAGTTGCCATTCCTTTAACGAATGTTTTTTATCTGTCCTAAGCAAAAATTTTATTCAAACTTTAACCAGTCAATACTAAATAAATTTTTATTAGTTTCTCCTTTAAAAAATAAATATAAATTTTGTAGGCCTTCGGTATTTTGTAATCGACATTTATAAATAAAATAATCTTTAGAAGACTCAAGCGGTATATCAATAATACCTAAAACTGATCCCGTAGGGCTGTCTTTTCTAACTTCTATTCGACCCCCTAAATGAGGATTGATTTTAAAAAGTAGGGTTGCATTTTTTTTGATATTTCTTACATTAGGGTAGTACAAATACCCATTATTTAAGCAGCTTTTAACTTCAAAACCAGTGGCATTTTCGCCTTTTTTTATTTTCTCGCCAGCCATATACCATTCAGCTTCAATATTATCCCAATTAGCATCATATTGACCCACCCCATTTGCAAAATGCTTTGATAATAATACCGTGTCATCAACCATTGAGCCATCATCTTTGTAATGTAAATACGTTAAATAAGATTCTCGATAATAGGCTACTTCCTTTCCTAAATGGAATTTACACCAGGTATGAAACCATTGGTTATTCCACATAAAATAATTACCATGTGCTTGTTGTGTTAATCCAAATTTACCAAATCCAGAATTACCTCTTCTTATATATGGACCATAAATATTAGTTGAAGTTGCATAGTGCGAACCTGCTGATAAATAATAAACGCCATTGTATTTATGTAAATTGGGCTTATCGTTAGCAGATAAAACATCTTCCGTACCAGTAAATATTATTTTTCTTGGCGGTTCCGCTAATGAAATCATATCCTCATTCAGCTTTGCAATATAATATCCTAATTTAGGATCATCATCTCGATGATGTCCAAATGCGATATACACAGTTTTTTGAATATCATCATCCATTAATATAGTAGGGTCATATTCCTTTGAGGTTGTCAGCCCTGTATCTAAAAGTGGCTTCCCTAAAGCATCTTTGAAAGGCCCAATTGGACTTTCCGAAACCATTACCCCAGTTGAAATATTTTTATTTGAAAAATAAAAATAATATTTACCATTACGCCAACCCATATCAGTAGCCCAGCAATCAGCGGATTTACCCATATAAGTTTCAGTAGGCAAAATTGTTCTTTCATGTTTCCAATGAAGTAGGTCATTCGTAGACCATATATGCCAATCAGGCATTATAAATCGCCCTTTAGCGAGTGAATCTAAGTCACGTGTACTGTATAAATAGGGTTTGCCATTAAAAATAAAGATATGCGGATCTGCCATTCCAACATAAGGAACTATTGGGTTCCCATTTTGATAGCCATTATCAAAAGTTTGTTTTTGTGCATTGCTATTAATTACTATACTAAAAATGATGATGCAATTAATTAAATAAAAATATCTTTTCATGATTTTAAATTAACATTAAAATATTTGAGAGGCTATCTAGTAATTTTATTTACTTAATTCAATGGTATGTTTGCCACCTAAAAGATGATTAATTTTGTATGCACCATCAACGAATGGTAGGTTCATTTTTTTGCCATCTACCTTAAGTGTAGTATTTGAATAATTGGACCGAATGTCAAACATCGCAACAGTTCCACTAGGTATGGATAATTGATAAACTTCCTTATCTGCATCATGGCGATAATCAATCGTAACTTCGCCTTTTATTAAATTCGTTTTCAGCTTTGCAAACTGCAAATTGGCTAATTGTGGTTTTATTGAAATGGTGTCAGCCCCTGGGCTTAACGGTTCTACACCCATTAATTTTCTAACGATGATATTTGCTGGCGCAGCTCCCCAAGCATGATTTAAATCAAGGTTAGGCTTATATATTTTATCCCAGGCTTCCATCGAAATGGTCGACCCAGTTTTAATCATATTATACCAGCTTCTTTGATCAGTTGCCGTTAATAATTCAAGCGCATATTTTGCTTCACCTGCATCATATAGTGCATCTAATAAAAATTGTGACCCATAAACACTACAAGCCATTTTTTTTGACTTAATATATGTTATCACTGAAGCCATATTCTGTTTAGATACCAATCCAAAGGCGAGTGCGAACATATTTCCATGTAATGAAACATGCGTTGTTGTATCACCATCTTTAACTAAACCAGTAGCTGGGTCAACAAATATTTTTTGAAAGGACTCATACGCCTGTTTGGCCTTTTGACTATATAATTGGGCATCAGCGTTATTGCCAACAAGCAAAGCCATTTGGCTCATTAATAATAAATTTTTATAATAAAAAGCATTTACTACTGTATTATAATTACAAAACACAAATCCATCTCTTTCTACGAGTGGCCAATCCACAATATCTTTTAAATCTTGCTTACCATCAAATGCTTTGGTAATATGGATGGTTTCCAAAAATTCTTTGGTTTGTTTTTGTTCAAGTGTACTAATAAGGCCATCTTTTCTGGCGAGTGGCATTAATATTTTTTGTTGAAGCTCCCTATAGTATTTTTGAATAAAGCTTTTATCGCCAGTATATATATAATCATTCCAGGCCATCAATACATTTTGCAAACTCCATTCCGTAGGCCATGTTGGATAAAAAATTAAGTAATCCATACTTCTTCTAGCAATATTGTATTCGGCATCTACTGCATAATGTGACAATTGATTAATCAAGGCATCAGCTTCATACGGAATTCGTTCCCGATCACCATCAACATAAAATCCAGAAAAACTAGTTGCCTTAATTGAGTATTTACATAATTCCCATACCTTATTCAATACAGTATCGCTAGAAACAAAATCAGCTGCATCATTGTTAAATGGATAAAAAATAATTTTTCGTTGTATCGACGAAGCATTCAAACTGCCAGCAAAGCCGGAAATTCGAACATACCTAAAAGGGAATACTTCCCCTATATAGGCTGGCATTTGAATTGGATTACGGCTATTCCTTTTAACATCAATAGGCCATTTTATGGTATAATTTTGTTCTCCTTTTTGAACATATAGCCCTATTTTTTTATATCGAATATTGGGACTAGATTTTAAAAAATCACCTGAATTTGTCAATGCTTCGGCAACTTCAATGTATACACTATCTGATTTGTCACTATTTAAATGTAATTGCAATTGACTAAAAGCATCCTTACCAAAATCAATAAAATAATCGCCATTTTTTAGGTTTATAAATTTTGAAGGGGACTGTATCTCTGCAGCCAATGGTGCATGTGCACCAAAATTTACTGTATCGGTGGCTGCTAAATAAAATGCGATAGGTTGAGAAAATGAAGTTGCTACTCCTAATTCATCCCACTGCTGGACTTTCCAATAATATACATTCCCAGTGGCTAAGGGCTTGCCTTCAAATACGACAGGATGCTTGCTCCCTAATTGTTTTTTTGAATCCCAAATATCTCCAATATTACTATTTAAATTTTGCAAGTTGGAAGCGACTAAAACGCGCCAAGCGGTCACTTTAGTAATATTTTTTGCATTTAACCAATCAAAATGAGGCTGCGTATTAAATACATTTGCAAACTGATAATTAGCATTGTTTACTATGTCTTGTGAAAGTGAAATATTTACTGATACGCCACTAGTACTAATTACCCCTGTATTTAATAAAAGGTCGGTTCGCAATTTTGTTGGCGAAAAATTATTTTGACAATAAGAATTAGAAACAAATAAATAAGTAAGAATAACAATGATTACTTTTTTCATATGATAGCCCTTTAAAAATTTAATTGTTCGTTGGTATACTTAAGGCATGAGTAAGACAATAGCACTTTATTTCTTTGTTGAAATAAAGTGATGCTTACTTAATTTTGGTACTAAGTTATTCTCAATACCAATAGTTTAAGTTTTAAAGCGTATAACGCAATATGCTTATAACAGCAGTTCCAGCAGCATTAATTGAATTAACAAAAATATATGCTCTGTACTTTTTATCTGTTGTTTCAACCCAAACACCCGATTCGGCTCTAAGTCCTAGCGCGTAATTAGGCATATCTACCATATCTAATTGCTGAAAATCAATATCATCAATATAAATACCAAACTGAAGATTTGCTAAATTACGATCCTGTAAACCAAATACCTTTCTCAATTTTGTACTTCTGTTGACACCTGTTGGAAGTGTCACCCCAGGAAGATATGCAGCATCCGATGCTGGTGATACTAATGCATGCGTAAAAGTGGTAGGCGCCGCTCTATACAAATAAACCAAATCAATCTTTCCGGCATTCGTAGCAGCTGCAGCTGCATTATACACCTTCATATCCTCAATTGAAATATAGGCGTTCGCACCGTTGGATACCGCTAAATTTTTCACAATATTCATCTTAGAAATAGTATAAGGGCCCATTTTATAAGAGGCTGTTTTACCATCACTACTATTTACTGTAAAAGTAAATGAAACTGATTTTCCGCGTGCTTCCTCAGGAATTACATAATAATATCTCAATGTAGCAGCACTTGTATCAACGGTGAAATTCATTTTTGTTAGCTTATCGGCATTCGATGATGGCGAACCCACTACAATTGGCACATCAACACCACTTGTATTTGTATAAAATGATCTATGCTCTAAGTAAGTGCCTGTAGCGCCTGCATAATTTGCTTCCACTTGTGCCGAAACCAATTTGCCATTTAATTTTGGCAAAGCCATTGCATAAGCAAACTCCAATGGCAAGCCAACAATACTAGGCCCAATGGTTCTTTTGATACAATCATTGGTCAATTGAGCTACTGGATCTGGTATGGTATACTCCTGTTTTGTACATGCCAACAAGGATGTCAACACTATTAAAATCAGTACAGGAAATTGAATTTTTTTATTACGCATCGCAAATATTTTTATTGGAGATTTTATTAAAACTTAATATTGAGTGTATAGGGTTTTCTTATTTTTCTGTTCCCTGAAACAACGGTATAAATTTTAGGGCTAGTCAAATTAGACAGGTCTGTTTTACCAATAATTTTCGGGTCCAATTTACAATCTGTCGCCAACGAAAACTGCGGATACACATTCTTAAGATCAGTTCCTGGATTTACGGTAACATTAATGGTTTGAGCAATTGTATCAATCACTGCAGTCGCCGCTCTTACGGTTACAAAGTCGGAACCTAGCAACTCAAAATTACTCACAAAACATTCTTGTCTAAATGTAATTAAAAGTCCGTCTTCATCTACTGGGCTATCCTTTTTACATGAAATAATGATGACCGACATCATCAAAATTGAAAGGGTTATTTTTAAAAATTTTGCCATTACTTATTGTTTTATTAATAATAGAACTTGAATTTTATCTCCAAGGTATATTTTGAGTTAAATTAGGATTACGGTCGCGTTCTCCTGATGGTATTCTAAAGATATAAGCTTGTTTGTAAGTTAAATCGTTAGCGTTTAAATAAAATCTTTCTCTGTCAGCGCCATAAGTGTCTTGTCTCCATACCCCAATGCCACCTGGTGCACCCCATACTCTTTCAATTGCTCTCCAGCGTCTAAGATCAAACCCGCGAAA
>CAXNDZ010000004.1:0-30538 GCA_964201225.1 Chitinophagales bacterium
AAGTAGCGACTACTTTTTCAGCCATATGCGCAGGTATAAATAAAACGCCTTCTCTCTCAGATAAAACCAAATCACCAGGCATTACGATAGCGCCACCAATTTTTATAGGCCCATTAAGTCCGATGAGCACTACTTCTTCCAAAAATGAGGGATGAAAGTCACGTACATATGCGTTGAAGCCTTTTAGTTGTGATAATCCTGACAAATCCCGAGCAGCACCGTCAAAAATAACGCCATTGCCAGTTTTATTAAAAATGGATGCGCCTAAATTATCACCAATCAAAGTGCCTTGTGCTATTTTGCCAAATGCTTCAGCAACATAAACATCTCCTTTTTGTAAAATTTGAATTGGCCAAGCATTGGTGTTGCCAGTGCGTCCTTCTTTTTTACCGCGCTCTTTTATCAATGCTTCAATATCCGGACGGGTAGGGCTGTATTTTGCAGTAACTGCGCGGCCCACCACAGGAACATCATCGTGCACCATTTTCCAATTACCTTCAAACTGATTATTGTATCCTTCGTTATGAAGTACTTGCCAAGCTTCTTCAATGCCTATCTTTTTTGCTCTAGCAATTAACGCATCACTTATTTTAGGGCGACCATCTTCGAATCTTTCGCCTTTCCAATTTGAGGTTAGATATTCTAATTCAGTTTTAGGAAATAATTGTGCTTGGGTAAAATAAAATGAACCTGTCAATAGTAATAGTAATCCTATTTTTTTCATAATTCCTTTTAATTTATTTAGCAGCACTTTGTAAAACCTCTTTTAATCTTTTAGCAACAAGTTTATCTTCTCCTTCTTGTAATGACCATGCAGTCATGCCAATATTATCTTTGCCGCCCACTGATTCAATGGAAGGATTTCCGTTGCGTAAATCCAAACGTAATTGTTCGCCTGTTTTACTAATCTTATTGTAATCGAATGAAATATTTAAAGTAGGGGTAACATTCCCTAATACAGGTGTTGAAATAGTTGTAGTAACACCTGGCACTGATTCTGCAGCAGCTTGTATTTTTTTGATTCGCTCTAAAAATATAAGCGCTTCTGCATCATGGTCAATTTTTACAAATTCTTCCACGGCAACAAGCATCCCTAAAATTTCTTCTTTATTTACTTTCATACCACGACCAATCGTTTCTCCACGCGGCGGCATAGATAAACGTGCAGCTTTGATTAAATCCTTCTTACCCATTAATAAGCCAGCACTTTGAGGGCCTCTTAATGCTTTACCACCAGAGATAGCAACAAAATCAAATCCCATTTCATTAAAGCGCCAAAGGTTGCTAACAGGAGGTACATCCGCAGCAATATCAATGGTAGTAGGGATACCATATTTTTTTCCAATAGCCACCCATTCTTCATGTTGTATTTGACCTTTATCGGATTGCACATGTAAAAAGTGCATTGCTGCTGTATTTTTATTGATAGCATTTTTTAATTCTTCCAAAGTTTCCACCATAACAATTTTTACACCAGTGTTGGTTAATGCTTGATTGTAACCAATGGCATGTGATTTTTGACAAATTACTTCCGTTTTCATGCCTGTACCATCCAATTTAGGAAGTGCTCTTACTTTAACTGGATCAAGTCCAGTTAAAATACCTGCCATACCTAATGTTAAAGCAGCAAAAGCGCCACTTGTTACTACGACTGATTCAGCCCTTGTGATTTCAGCTAGTCTTTCACCCACTTTATCTTGTAATTCATCTAACATACAAAATTTGTGCGAAGCTTGTCTGATGGCTTCCACTGTTGCAGGGCGCATTAGTGACGCGGTCATTGCTGTATAGGTGCCGGCAGCGTTTATAAATGTACGAACCCCTAATTCAGCGAATAAGTCACGTTTCATAGCAGCGGCTAATGGAGTAGACATCGGTGCCGCATTCGCGGTTGATAAACCACCAACTATGGATGCTCCTGCAAGTGGTGTGATGGAAATATATTTTAACAGGTCTCTACGTTTCATAATATTTAATTTAAATTTTTAGTTTGCAATTGCAATACAATCCATTTCTACTAATGAGTTTCCTGGAACCCCACCGTATGTAGCAACTGTTGTTCTTACTGGAGGTTTTGGTCCAAAGCGTCCTTTAAAAACTTCATTCATTTGTTTGTAATCACCTAAGTCAGCTAAGTATACATTTACTTTTAAAACTTTATCCATAGATGAACCTGCTTTGATTAATTCTTTTTCTAATTCTTTTAATACATGATCTGTGTGTGCTTTAATGTCTCCTTCAAAATGCGCGCCTTTACCTGCAACAAAAATCATTCCTGCAAATTTAGTGGCACCAGAAAATAATGGAACGTCTTGGTCCATTTGAACATTAAACACTTCTTTTCCATTTACATCCACACCTGAATTTGATGTTGCATTAGCGGCAACACTAGCGCCAGTAATTCCTAAGAATCCAGCAAACATTTTTTTAAAAATCGAGCGGCGGTTTTGAGGTTTCATTTTTTTAAATTTTATTTTATTAATTTATTTAAGTTCAACAATCATTTCTATTTCAACCGAAATATTATTAGGAAGTGCAGCAACCCCTAATGCAGAGCGCGCGTGCTTTCCCCTTTCTCCAAAAACTTCTACCATTAAATTGGAAAATCCATTCATCACTGCAGGCTGTTGCACAAAGGCAGGGTCGGAATTCACCAGTCCAAGCACTTTAACAATACGCTTTACTTTATTCAAATCGCCGATATAGGATTTTAATGTTGACAACATTGATATCCCTGTAAGTCTTGCAGCGGCAGCACCTTCTTCAATAGTTACATCTTTTCCCAAATGACCATACATTTGTCCGCCTCCAGGTTTGTCAGGGCCATGGCCCGATAAATAAACCAATTTTCCTACTTGAACTTGTTTCAAATAATTAGCAATCGGCGGAACCACAGGGATTAAAGTAATATTTAATTTTTTAATTCTTTCCTCAGGATTTACTTCCATAGGGTCATTCGAAAACGCCAAACAAACAGGCGCATTAATTTTCATATCCTGATGGGTGTTGGTTAATTTCCCTGTAGCATCATCGAATGAAAATATTTGTACCTTATCGTCACTTTGACTCGCTACAAAAACAAAATTACCCAATGGAGCAAAACTAAAATTTCTTGGTTTTTCTGCTACGGGTTGGTGATACATTTTGGAAAGCAACCCATTTTCGCCAATTTTAAAAATGGTCAATTCGTTACTCGTCACTCTATTGGTTGTGATTAACCATTTACCACTAGGAGATATATGAATGTCACCACTGCCTTTGGACGCCTTGGTGCTGGAAGTATCTGCAATAATGCTTTGTACTTTATTAAACTTATTTTGATCAATTGCAAAAACATCCACGCTACCTGACATTTCATTAATTAAATAGCCATGTTTACCAGTGGCGTCAAAAACAAAATGTCTTGGACCATTTCCTGGCGTGATTGAAATGGCAGTATAGTTTTCATCCAATAATCCATCTGCATAAATTTTATGCTGATAAATTTTATCGCCACCCAAATCAGTGACTAATAAATAGGAGTGATCCAGACTTAAAACAACATTATGTGCGTGTGATGCTTCTTGTCTTGCTTTGTCAATACTGGATCCATTGTATTTTATTTCTTGTGCAATGGGGAGTAATGCACCATCCTCATTTGTTTTAAAAACACTCAAGCTCCCCGAACTATAATTAGCAGTATACACTGTTTTACTTTCGGAACGATAAGTGATAAAACAAGGCCCCGCTCCTTTAATGGCTGAGTTATTTATTTTTTCAAATTCATTATTGCTATTTAGCTTATATGAATTTACAGAGGAAGCATCTTTTGATCCTTCTGAAACAGCGTACATTAATTTACCTTCATTTGCTAAAGTTAAATAAGAAGCATTTGCATTTTCTTTGGTATACAATAAGCTAGGTTTTCCTGTTACTGCATTTACAGCATAAACTTCAATGCCTGGGTTTCCTTTTTTTGTATAGGAGCCCACTACTAATTGATATTGATTAGTGTCGGCAGGCGAAAAGTTAAGTAAGTTAGTTACTAATAGTGTGGCAATAAAATTCATGGCAATCGATTATATTTTGAATCAAAAATTAATGAATTAATCGCATATTTTGTTAAGTGTAACCGACATTTTATACACTTTTTTTAAATAGGTTCTCATATAAGACTACTTCAATAGAATTTCGCTTGGTAAATTTTGGGATGAGCGGTATTCTAAAAAATATTTTATGCAAGCAATTGATTTCATTTTCAAAATGTGTAGCTTTCCTACATCAAAAACGATTTTCTTATTATTTAAATTTAATTCATATGAAAAAGCAGTATGCACTATTATTGGTTTTACTTGTATTTAGTTTGGGGGTGATCGCCCAAAATGCAGGACCCATCTATGATGTGTTAGTTAAGGGCGGCCACGTAATTGATCCAAAAAATGGCATCGATGGAATCATGGATATAGCCATTAAACAAGGTAAAATATTTAAAGTTGACAAAAATTTAAATGCAAAAGATGCAAAACAAGTGGTGGATGCTGCTGGATTAATAGTGGCACCTGGCTTAATTGATTTGCATGCGCATGTATTTGCAGGTACACAACCAGATCATTATTTAAGTGATGGACTAAGTGCTTTAATGCCTGATGGTTACACCTTTAGAGTAGGGGTAACGACTGTGGTGGATTGTGGTGGTGCAGGATGGAAAAATTTTGCCACTTTTAAGAAAAATGTAATTGATGTATCCCAAACCAGGGTCCTTTCTTTTTTAAATATTGTTGGAGAAGGAATGCGTGGTGGAAATTATGAGCAGGATTTGGCTGAGATGAATCCAAAATTTGCTGCAAGTGCTGCGAAACAATACAATGATTATATTGTTGGCTTTAAATTAGCTCATTTCAATGGGGAAGATTGGACACCCACAGATCGTGTTGTGGAAGCAGGTAATTTAGCTGGGATGCCTGTAATCATTGATTTTGGCGGATCTAAACCTAATTTACCCATTCAAGATTTATTTTTTAAACATTTAAGACCAGGGGATATTTACACACATACCTATGCAGCGCTTGGTGGTGCGCGTGAGGAAATTGTAGATGAGAAAAATAATCTTAAGCCATTTGTATTAGAGGCACAAAAAAGAGGGATCATTTTTGACGTGGGTTATGGTGGGGCAAGTTTTAATTATTCACAAGCAATACCAGCTTTAAAAGCAGGTCTTTATCCAAACACCATCAGCACTGATTTACATACGGGTAGTATGAACACTTCCATGAAGGATCAATTAAGTGTGATGTCCAAATTTTTAAATATGGGCATGTCATTGGTGGAAGTGATCAAAGCAAGTACATGGAAGCCTGCACAGGTTATTAATCGCCCACTATTGGGTAATTTATCTTTAGGTGCTGAAGCTGATATTGCCATCTTTAATATCAGAAAAGGCAACTTTGGTTTTTATGATAAAACCGGATTCAAATTAAAGGGTACTGAAAAACTTGAATGTGAAGTTACGATCAAGGGTGGCAAGGTACTGTTTGATTTAAACGGACTAGCGAATCCTATTTATGTAAAATAAATTAATTTGTTTCACTAATATTCTTAAGTTGCATTTGTTTGATCTTGATTAACCTTAATCTTTGACGAACAACTGCAACTTCTGTTTTTGTAACAGAATCCGAATGGTTATCAAAGTTGCGTCTAATATAACTTAGTACACTTGCAATATCCTGATCAGGAAGCTGTGAAAATTTAGGCATCATACCAACAAAGGGCTCGCCGTTAATTTTTATAGGTCCTTCCAGTCCTTTTAACATGACAGATATTAAGGTGTCCTTATTCCCATTCACCCAATCCGATGCAGCAATTGAAGGGAATCTGACGCCATCGCCTTTCCCATTTTTTTGATGACACATCAAACAATTCATTTGATATAGTTTTTCTCCACCAATGGCTACTTTGTTACGCTCTAAATTATCTAAAACGATATCCGGATTTTTAACATAGGTTCTGTTTTCTCTTTCTTTCATTTTTGCCAAACTCTTTTCTGTGAACTCCTCTTTTTTTCCGTTGAATTTCACTTTCCAAATTTTTCCTTTTTCTGATTCTGAAATATATAAGGAGCCATCTGGACCTTGCGCTAATCCCATGGGACGGTATTTAGAATCGCTTGTGTTCACTAAAGTATCCCTACCGGTAAAACCATCTGCAAAAACTTCCCACTTTTGTGGTTTGCCATTTACAAAAGGAACGAATGCAATAATGTATCCAGCTTGCGGATAGGGAGCACGAATGGTGGATCCATGAAATGCAACAAAGGCGCCATTTTTATAACGAGCAGGGAATTGATCACCTGTATAAAATAATAAATCATTAGGTGCATAATGTCCCGGGAAACCAACAATAGGCGTTTCGATGGTCGTATCTTTATTTTCAATTTCACCATTACCGCCATATTCAGGATTCAACATTACTTTCCCTTTCATTTGATCAAAGTAATAATAAGGCCAACCCGCATTTGCCCCTGGTTTTAATTTATAAAAAGCTTCGGAAGGTAACAAAGCACTTTGCCATGCATTATAATATTGTGGCCAAGTATTTACAAGTCCGTCTCTGCCATGACCCACACAATACAAGGTATTATCCTGTGTATTCCAAGTCATTGCTACTAAGCTTCTTAAACCAGTGGCCACTTTTACACCATCAACGGTTCTGAATTGATTTAATTTATTTTCATCAAACATCCATACACCTGCGTTTGAATCTAAGATGGGACAAGGGGTCATGCCAGGAGAACCAGGTAATCTATTTTCCACTTGACAAGCATCTGATGGCGCACCAAAGGGAACAAAAATATGTCCTTTGCCATCAAAGGCCAATGGCTTTCCATCATGTTCTCTTCTGCGACCACTATCAATAACAATGTATTCTGGTTCGCCCATGGGAACCATCGACTTAGGATTAAGTTTGTATCTGTACACCAACATTTCGGAACTCGTGTATAAATAACCATTATGAATGCGCATACTGGTTGCATAAGCACCCTCTCTAATTTTTGGACCGAAATTTTTAATGATGTCAGCGCGACCATCTTTGTTTTCGTCTCTTAAAACAAAGTTCATTCCGCCTTCCACAAAGCGATTCCCTTTCACATAGATATCCCCATTTTCATTTACAGCCAAATGCCTTGCTCTGCCTGGTAAACTATCCACCACCACTACCGCCTCAAAGCCATCGGGTAAAATTAAGCCGCCGTTTTTTTCACTGAAAAAATTACTACAACTCGTTAAAAACAAACAAATTGTGAAAATAAATAATTGGGGTAATTTTTTAAGCTGCATGGTTTTCGTTTTAATAGCAATTGTTAAAGCATCATAAATCTACTAAATATTTTTATTCAAAAATTGAGAATTTTATGAATAATTTTTAAATTTGGTGCATAACTTAAGTGATTAATATATTATTTAATTGACGTATATTCATAATTGATTGCCTGCTATATGACTATAAACATTAATCATATTGACGTTGAATTATTGAATCGTTTGCGAGAAAATGATACGCAAGCGTTTGAAAGTATATATAAAAAATACTGGCAAAACCTTTACCTGACAGCCTTTTCCATATTAAAAGACAAACAAGCTGCGGAGGATATTATTCAAGATTTATTTATTCAATTATGGAACAAACGCGCAACAATATCAGTGACGGTTTCATTGAATGCATATTTATCTGCTTGCATAAAACATGAGGTTTTCAGGGTCATTAGAAAGCGAATAGCTGAATTAGATACCAATGAAGTTAACCAGCCTGATAAAACATATAATGCACAGGAATTAATTGAATACAAGGAATTTCTCGCTCATACACAGCTTCTTATTGCAAAATTATCAGTGAAGTGTCAGGAGGTATTTGTTTTAAGTAGGGAGGATCAGTTTTCCCATAAAGAAATTGCAGCGCAGCTCAACATCTCTTCAAAAACCGTTGAAAATCATATTGGTAAGGCGCTCGGCATGCTTAAAAATAGCCTGTAAATAATTTTATTTTATTTTATTTCAATTTGGACTAGGGGATAGGTCTCGTTTTTTACTCTTATAGGGGAGAAAAAACTATATTTTGGATAAAAAATCAATACTGACCCTGTTAGACAGGTATTTAAAAAGTCAGTCTAACACAAAAGAGAAAGAAAAACTAGATGAATTTTTCGAGGAAAATTCAAATTCCATTGAGGCGTCAAAGTCCATTGAAAATGTAAGTAAGCTTGAGGATAAAATTTTTAATTATATTCAATTTGGAATAAAGGAGCAGGTTAAAAAAGAAAGTACTTTAAACCGCATGCCTTATTTGCAAATCGCCGCTTCCATTTTGGTTATTTTCTTATTTTCTACGACCATTTATTTTTATAGAAGTTCACTAGCTAGCAAATCGCAATTGCCAATAGCGCAAGGTGTCGCAAAAATTGAAGACAAGCAGCCCGCAAAAAACATTGCCATCCTAACTTTGGGCAATAATTCCCAAATAGTATTAGATGAAGCATCCAATGGCGAAATTGCGCAAGAAAGTGGGGTAAGTATTTTAAAAACGGATAAAGGAGAATTGATTTATAAAATTAGGAATTCAAATAAATTATCTAACAATGATTTGAATAAGTACAACACGATTTCAACACCGATGGGTGGTAAATTTAAAGTAATCTTGCCAGATGGTAGTTTGGTGGTGTTAAATGCAGCATCTACTTTAAAGTATCCAGTTCACTTCGATGAAAAATTAAGAAAAGTTTCATTTACTGGGGAAGCCTATTTCGAAATCGCCAAATTGGAGGATAAGCGCAAAAAGCGTGTTCCTTTTTATGTGTATTCAAATGATCAAATAGTGGAAGTGTTAGGTACCCATTTTAATATTAATTCTTATGACAACGAGGAGTATAGTAAAACGACCTTATTAGAAGGTTCTGTAAAAATAATCAACGAAAAATCAGCTGCACCAGCAAAAATCCTTAAGCCAGGTCAACAAGCGGTGATTAAAAGAGGGGATATTCAAACTAAAATAATGATTACAGATGAAGCCCAAGCACTCGCATGGAAAGACGGCTACTTTTTATTTAAAAATACCAATATTAAAGATGTCGTAAATGAGTTAGAGCGCTGGTATAATATAGATATACAATATGAGGATGAAATGGAATTTGAAAATATTACTGGCTATATCTCCAGAAATGTGAAAATTTCAAGTGTATTAAAAATGTTACAATTAAGTGGTATTGTGGATTATGAGATAAGTGGAAGTACAATAATCATTAAAGGCTCGTAAAAATATAAATTTCAAAAAATGAAAAAAGTCCTAATCAAATCATTAAAAAATTGGTGGAGCCAATTAGTTAATGAGATTGTTGAAGCAGTTAACTTGCAACAATCAAAATTTTTATTGAAAGTGGCATCGGTTACATTTTTTATTTTCTTTTTTGTCTCAGTTAAGGCGCAAGCTGAAAATACGAATCAGTTTGTCACTTTAAATGAAACAAATTCAAGTATCGAAAAAATTATTGTAGAAATCAGAACGCAGACGGGTTATGATTTTTTATATAATGCTCGGTTAATGAAAGATACCAAACCTGTCACTATTGTGGTAAAAAATGAATATTTCAAGAATGTATTGGAAGTGGCTTTGAAAGATCAGCCTATCACTTTTGCAATTATTGAAAATACAATCATTTTAAAAAAAGCAGAAAAGGATAGAAGAAAAAATAACACGCCTTTAATTTCTGTTTTACCACAGATGACTAGTCAACCAAATATGACTCCGGTAAGTCCAAAATCAGCTGCTGAAGCTGCTATAATTGCAAATCGAACAATAACAGGTAAGGTACAGGATGCAAAGGGGGAAGCCTTAGCTGGTGTAAGTGTTACCATCAAGGGGACACAAATAGGAACCACCACTGATGCTACAGGTTTATTCACCATCAATACTGTTGATAATGAATTGCTTGTTTTTTCATATGTTGGATATGCAACGCAGGAAGTAAATGCAACGGGTAAAGATAATCTTACGATAAAATTGGCAGAAGCAAATGCATCATTAAGTGAGGTGGTTGTTACTGCATTTGGTGTTAGCAAACAACGAAGAGGTTTGGGTTATGCAGTGCAAGAAGTAGGTGGAAAGGATTTTACAGAAGGTAGAATGAATAATTTAGCGAGTGCCTTATCAGGTAAAATTGCCGGGGTGGATGCGGTCCAATCCAACGCAGGTGCTGGTTCTTCGAGTAGGGTAATTATAAGAGGTAATACATCATTAAATGGAAATCAACAGCCATTGTATGTGGTAGATGGGATGCCGATTGACAACCAAAATAGAGGTCCAGTCACCTCTTCAACACAATTAAATGTGGATAGAGGTGATGGAATTTCAAGTATTAACCCTGATGACATTGCTTCCATTTCAGTATTGAAGGGAGGGGCAGCTGCTGCGCTTTATGGTAGTCAAGCGGCCAATGGGGTTGTGCTGATTACAACCAAAAAAGGAAATGTTCAAAAAGGAATTGGTATTGAATATACAACCGATATAAATCAAGGTACCCCTTATATTTTCCCAAATTATCAGTACGAATATGGTCAAGGAAATGATGGCGTGAAGCCTGCAACTGCTGCAGCGGCACTAAGTTCGGGTCGTTTGTCCTATGGTGCAAAAATGGATGGCACGCAAGTAATGCAATTTGATGGTGTAGCAAGACCTTACTCGCCAGTGAATGTGAAACAAAATATTTTAAATTTTTATCAACCAAGTCAAAATATATTAAATAGCGTTTCCTTAAGTGCAGGTTCTCAAAAAACGCAAATACGTTTATCATTAAGTGATTTAAGAGCTAGAGACCAACAACCTAATTCAGAATTTTTCCGTAAAACGATTAATATGAATATGCGGGCTAAGATGGGTAAAAATGATTTCATTACGCTAGAATCTAGTGTACAATATAATATCGTTAAGGGGGTAAATCGTCCAAGTGTTGGTTATGCAGAATTAAACGCTGCATGGCCTGTATACTTGGCAGCCAATGTGGTGGATGTTAGGAATATGGCAGGAACGGATCCTACAAGGCCGGGTATTAACGCAGCTACGGGCAGAGAACTTGAATGGAATCCAGTACCAGCAGCCGTGAATGCTTATTATGCTGCTTATCAAATAAATAATAAAGACGATCAACAAAGATTAATTGGAAGGACAAGTTTACAAGTTAATTTAGCGAAGAATTTATTCTTTAAGGGTACTGTAGCATTGAATTCACTTTATTATACGGAATCAAACTATGTTCCAAAAACTAATGCATTTACGCCATTGGGCTATTTTAGATCAGGAAAGGAACAATCTAATAAAACTACTTTCCAAGGTATTATGAATTATAATAATCGTTTTATGGGCGATAAAATTGGTTTGAATTTAATGGCAGGAGCGAACCAGGAAAAAAATGATTATAGTAGTAATACTGCTAATGGTGCACAATGGATTGTGCCGAATTTATATAGTATCACCAATTTGGTGAATAGGGATTTAGCAAATTCAAGTTCGTTATCGCTAGCAGGTATTGCATCTGATGCTACTAATTCTTTATTCAGTGAAGCGAATTTGGATTACGATAATTTATTTTTCTTAACCGTTACTGGAAGAAATGATTGGTTCTCCGTTTTAAATCCAGGGTTTAATTCCATTTTTTATCCTTCAGTAGGGGGTAGTTTCATTTTATCTGACGTAGTTAAAATGCCTAAGTTTATTGACTTTGCAAAATTAAGATCATCATGGGCTGAAGTAGGGAGTGCCACTGTAAATGCGGGTAGCATTAATCAAATTTACTCCATTAGTAATTTAAACGCATATGGGCTTCCAACATTAAGTAATCCAAATATATTACCTAACCCAAATATTAGACCCATCACCGCAACTACCATTGAGGGTGGTTTTGATGTAAGAATGTTGGACAATAGATTAGGCATTGATGTGAACTATTATTCTAGAAGAACAAAGAATGACATTTTAGCTCCGCCAATTTCAAATGCAACAGGGTATACAGCGGGTCCACAAAATATGGGATTGATAACGAACAAAGGATGGGAGGTTACTTTAAGTGGTAATCCAATTAAGAAAAATGATTTTAGTTGGAATATCGTTTACAACTTTAGTTACAACCAAAGTGAAATTATAGAATTGGCGCCAGGGATTGATGTACTTACTTTAGGTAATGCAATTGGAGGCCCTAATATGATTAACGCAGTTGGTTTGCCTTATTCAACTGTACGTGCTTTTGTAATGAAGAGAAATGCAAACGGAACTTTAATCTATAACAAAGCAACTGGCTATGAAGATAGAGAGCTAAAGGATTTAGGGGTGGGTAACTCACCTTATTTGATGGGATTAAGTAATACTTTCTCTTATAAGAAGTTCAGCATGACAGTGGATATAGATTCAAAATTTGGTGCAGTAGGTTATAGTAACTTAATGCAATATGCTACAAGATTTGGTTTAACCCCTGTTACATTACCTGGTAGAGATAATCCTGCAGGATTAACAGTAACTGGTGTTGATCAAACTGGTGCGCCATTTACCAAACAATGGGCGCAGGTTGACTTGGATACTTACTACAATAACTTAGGAAGTGCTTATCCTGGTCAATTCGTTTATAAAACAGATTTTGTGAAATTGAGAAGATTAGTCATTAGGTATAATATTCCTCCTAGTACCATTAAATTCATGAAAATACAATCAGCATCTATTGGACTTACTGGTTTAAACCTTGCAATTCTGTATCAAGATAAATTGATCAAAGCAGCAGGAATAGATCCAGAGATGCAACAAACTGTAGGAAATGCGCAAGGTAGCCAAGGGGTGGCGATGCCAACGACGAGAAATATTGGATTTACCTTGAACATAAAATTCTAACTCAATTAAATTTAAGAATATGAAAAAGATAATATCAAAAATACTTTATTTAACAGGGCTTATAATTTTGACGAGTTCGTTCCCTTCCTGCAAAAAAGGAAGCTTAACTGACATCAATATTAACCCTGATGCGATCACGTATATTGTTCCTGAATATACTTTTACAGCCGCTGCACTTGCAAGTGTTCCTGGACAAAACTATCGGGCCCTAGGGCAAGGCTTGCAATATTTTTCAACGTATAAGGAAGTGCCAGCAGTGGGCGATAAATTTTACAACTTTAATGGAACCGCTGGAACATTCGCTATTTATAATAATCAATGGAATAGGTTGGTTCAGTTAAAAGCAAAATTAACTGCGGCTGATGATGTTAATAAAAAAGCTGCATGTGAAATTTTAAGAATTTTAGCCTTTCACCAACAAACTGATTTAATGGGTGACATGCCTTATTCCGAAGCAATGAAAGGGATAGATGGTTTGAAACCAAAATATGATACTCAAAAATCTATTTATGCGACCATGCTTTCTGAATTAGAAGCAGCTTTAAAATCAATGGATCCAGCAAAAGCAAATGTATTTGGTGCTGCGGATCCTTACTTTAAAGGGGATGTAAACAAATGGAAAAAATTTGGTTACACTTTAATGCTACGTTTAGGTATGCGCATGTCTGAAGTAGATGCTGCCACTGCAAAATCTTGGGTAGAGAAAGCAGCGACTGGTGGGGTTATGATTGACAATGCAGATATTGCTTATATAAAATTTGCGAATGTTACTGGTCAATTTAATCCAAGAGTAGACGGGATGATTGCAGGTGACTTTACTAGCCCAGGTGGTGATAATGTGGAGGGAAGTAAGTGGGCGGCTAAATTTATCGATCATTTAAAGGCGACAGCTGATCCAAGATTGCCAGTATTATCAGTAGTTTGGGTGCCGTCAGGTGGTAGCTATACTGCAGACATAACGCCTGCAAAACAAAAAGGGATGGTGAATGGTAGTATTAATACCAGGCCATCTGATTTTGATACTTATTCAGAACCATCCTTATTATATATTGATAGAGGCTCGCCTATTATCACCATGGGACCTGCAGAAGCATACTTATTATTATCAGAAGCAGCTGTAAAAGGTTGGACTGTAGGACTTACTGCCGAAGATGCCTATAATAAAGCAGTGCGTGCAGCTATGGCGCAATGGGCTTTATGGCCAACTGTGGCACCGCATTCGGGTGTAATTTCTACAGCTTCAGTTGATGCGTATTTATTAGCGAATCCATTTAAAACTGCTGGTACGCTTGATCAAAAAATTGAACAAATTGCTACACAAAAGTGGGTATCCTTATTAGGGGATGATTATGAAGTGTATTCAAATTGGAGAAGGGTAAAATACCCCATATTCAATTATGCGAATTGGAAATCAACTTCAGGTGCATTGGTGTCTTATCCAGGAAATGTAACTGCAGGAAAAATGTGGAGAAGGTTCTCGCTACCATTGGATGAGCGTAATGTAAATAAGGATAATTATAATGAGGCCATCAAGAGACAAAGTTTTTCTGAAGAAACAGTTGACTTATTGCAGGGCAGAATGTGGTGGGACGTAGGACCAAAAACAGGCCAACAAAATTAGTTATAAGATCTTTTATGGGAATATGGGTTTAGCAATCGTAAAAAAAAGGGTTTAGTAACAACTAAATCCTTTTTTCATTAAATTACTTTAAAATTTGAAATATGAAAAGGAGAGATTTACTTAAATACGCAAGCATGTTGCCCATTGGGACAGGTGTTGCAGCAGGTTTAATACCAACAAAAGCATTTGCTAAAGCGCCGGCTGCTAAAAGGAATATATTAAAGGAATTGGGCATTCGAACATTTATAAATGCGGCTGGTACTTATACTGCTATGACTGCATCATTAATGCATGACGAAGTTGTTGAAACCATTAAGCAAAGTGCAAAGCAATTTGCCATGTTGGATGAAGTGCAAGATAAAGTGGGCGAAAAAATTGCTGAATTATGTCATGCGGAAGCAGCAACTGTTACTGCTGGATGTTGGAGTGCATTAGTGTTAGGCACTGCAGGGGTTTTGACTGGAATGGACATGAAAAAAGTGGCGCAATTGCCTAATGTAACAGGAATGAAAGCAGAAGTAATTGTACAAAAGGGGCATAACATTGGATACGTGCATGCATTAACAAATACGGGTGCAATTATTGTTGAAATTGAAACAGTGCAAGAGTTAGAAAAAGCAATCAATGAAAAAACGGCCATGATGTGGTTTTTGAATACCTACGCACCGATGGGTAAAATCCAACATGAGGAGTGGGTGGCGATTGCAAAAAAACATAAAATCCCAACCATGATTGATATGGCTGCAGATGTGCCACCAGTTTCCAATTTATGGAAGTATAATGACCTTGGATTTGATTTAGTATGTGTGTCGGGGGGAAAAGCAATGTGTGGTCCTCAAAGTGCAGGGATATTGATGGGTCGAAAGGATTTAATCGCTGCAGCGCGTTTAAGTGCGCCACCGCGTGGTGGAAATATAGGTCGCGTAATGAAAGTGAATAAAGAGGAAATAGTAGGCATGTATGTGGCACTTGAAAAGTACATCAATCAAGACCACGATGCAGAGTGGAAAATGTGGGAATCGAAAATTGATAGCATTAAAACAGCTGTTAATTCAATTGATGGCGTAACAACAGAAGTTTCAGTTCCACCCATTGCGAATCATACGCCACTTCTTTTTATAAACTGGGATGAATCAAAAGTGAAAACGAGCAACAAGGATTTAATGTTGAAATTAAGAAATGGAAGCCCTTCCATTGAAGTTATGGCCAATGGGACAGGGATAAACATTACGGTATTTATGTTACAAGAAGGGGAAGAGAAAATTGTAGCAAAGCGTGTAAGGGAGGAATTATTATTAGCAAAAGCTTAATCTTTTAAAAAATAAATTATGAAAAAAGTATTTATTTCTATTTTATGTATGACCGTATTTTTTTATAACGCTAATGCGCAAGCGTATAGTATTGTTATAAAAGGCGGGTTGGTGATTGATCCTAAAAATGGCGTCAATGAAATTATGGATATTGCCATACAAGATGGTAAAATTGCAAGTGTTGCAAAAAATATAAATGCAACGGGTGCAGGGCAAGTAGTGAATGCAAAAGGTTTAATTGTTACACCAGGTTTGATTGATATTCATGGTCATGTTTTTGCAGGGACGCAACTCGATCGTGGTTTAAGTGATGGGAATAGTGCATTAATGCCTGATGGTTATACATTTAGGGTCGGTGTTACCACTATTGTGGATTGCGGCGGTGCTGGCTGGAAAAACTTTTCAGTTTTCAAAAAAAATGTCATTGATGTATCTCAAACAAGGGTTTTGTCATTTTTAAATATTGTAGGTGAGGGTATGCGTGGCGGTGCGTATGAGCAAGACGCAAGAGATATGGATGCTAAAATGGCTGCCTATGTTGCAAAGCAAAATAAAAAAGATATTGTAGGGTTTAAAGTAGCGCATTTTGAAAATGCAGAATGGACGCCAGTGGATAACGCTGTAGCTGCTGGTAAGTTAGCAGGTGATATTCCAGTGATAGTTGATTTTGGAGGTGATGACTCACATGCACCTTTATCCATACAGGAATTATTTTTCAAACATTTAAGACCAGGCGATATTTATACGCATGCATTTACTGAATTACAAAGAAGAGATCCAATCGTTGATTTTAAAACGCGTCAATTGAAACCGTTTATAAAAGAGGCGCAAGCAAGAGGTATTATATTTGATGTAGGTTTTGGTGGTGCAAGTTTTGCATTTGATCAAGCATTGCCTGCAATTAAAGCAGGATTTTATCCTAATACAATAAGTACTGATTTGCATACAGGAAGTATGAATAATGCAATGAAGGATATGTTAAATGTGATGTCCATTTTTATGACTATGGGTATGGAAGTACCTGCAATCATTAAGGCAAGCACATGGGCGCCCGCACAATCAATTAAGCGCGAGGAGTTAGGAAATTTATCCGTGGGTTCAGTTGCAGATTTAGCTATCTTAGGAATTCGCGAAGGAAATTTTGGATTTTTTGATCGTATAGGGCATAAAGAAACAGGCACTAAGAAATTTGAATGTCAAGCAACTATTAGAAATGGTAAAATGGTGTATGATTTAAATGGTATTACAACACCTATTTTATTATTGGCTAAATAATAGTGTTTCGCTATTTAGAATTTGTTTTAAATGAAAATTAGATTGCTAGTCATATGCAAGCAGAATATATTTTATGTTGTGATTGGGGTACCACTGGCTTTCGATTAAGGTTAACTAATTTGAAGGCAGAAGTGATCGCGGAGACGCATGCTGAAAATGGAATATTATCCCACTATAATAGTTGGCAAAGTCGAAATGACGAAAACCCAGAGCATCGCTTTGATTACTATTTACAATATATTCAAAGTCAGATGGGGGAAATACCCCATAACCTTGAAATAGATATTGCAACATTACCCTTGGTTATTTCAGGCATGGCGATATCTTCCATTGGTATGATGAATTTGCCCTATGAAAATTTACCTTTTTCTTTAACAGCAACAAGCGTTTTTGAATGTAGGTTTCAACAAAATGGGGCGCCAATCCTATTAGTTACAGGAGTTTGTAGTGCTGATGATTTAATGCGTGGTGAGGAAACCCAGATGATAGGTTTGTATCATACGGCTGAATTAAATAATGTGCTACCCGACAATGGTATATTCGTGCTACCTGGCACACATTCAAAGCATATAAGCGTGAGTGATAAAAATATTATTTCAATAAAGACATTTGTCACCGGCGAATTGTTTCATATACTAAGAGGGCATGGTACTTTATCTAAATCCATTGCGTTTCTTCAGGAAGATAGAAATGCAAACCCAGAAAATCAGTCGGCATTTATAAAGGGTATTCATGATTCAAAGGACGGCTCATTATTAAATCATTTATTTCAGGTAAGGGTCAATGATATTTTGAACAAATTAAATAAGGAACAAAATTTTTATTATTTAAGTGGCTTATTGATAGGCAGTGAATTTGACTATTTGAAAAAAGGGAATATTTTATCAGCAACTAATAAATTAGTGGTCTGTTGTAGTTCCAATTTAATTTCTTATTACACCATTGTATTGAAGGAATTAGGATTGATGGAGGATGCAATATTTATTGCACCAGCATTGTTTGACAAAGCAACCGTTGTAGGGCAATTAACCGTTTACAAAAAATACATTCAAACTATATAAAAATGGATCGACCAATATTTTCATGGGAGTTATTTGATAAAATGCCTATAGTAGGTATTATACGAAACTTAACTGTGTCCGATATTAATTTTGTTTTACCTATCTATAAGCAAGCCGGGTTTACTACTATTGAAATAACGCTCAATACGCCAGAAGCATTATCGGTGATTAGTTCATTGGCAAATCAATATAATGGCGAATTAAATGTAGGTGCAGGAACAGTATGTACGCTTGATGATTTAACCGATGCTGTGAATGCTGGAGCAAATTTTATCGTAACACCCATATTTAAAGCGGAAGTAGTTAAAAAGTGTGTTTCAATGGAAGTGCCTATATTTCCTGGCGCGTTTAGTCCAACTGAAATTTACGAAGCTTGGGAATTAGGCGCGTCAATGATTAAATTATATCCTGCCTCAGTCGTTGGCCCAGCTTACGTTTCAGCGGTATTAGCCCCCTTAAATAAAGTAAAACTAATGCCAACAGGGGGAATACATTTAAGTAATATGTTGGCGTTTATGAAAGCGGGTGCAACTTCCTTAGGAATTGGTTCGGAATTATTTGATAAAAAAATAATACAAAAAAGAGACAGTGAAGCCATGTTGAATCATTTTACATTATTTGCCCAACAAATGCAATTATCCAAGTAAGCAGTTTTAATAATGAAACAAATTAAAAACTATCGTTGGATTATTATTGCTTTATTATTTACGGCAACCTGTATTAATTATTTAGATCGTCAAATTATAGGTTTATTAAAACCAATTTTAGAAAAAGAATTTAATTGGACTGAAACTGATTTCTCACATATTGTTATGGCTTTTACCGCAGCGTATGCAGTTGGGTTATTAGTTGCAGGAGGCGTGATTGATAAAGTAGGGACTAAAATTGGTTATACATTTACAGTAATTATTTGGAGTACGGCAGCAATGTTTCATGCGCTTGCAAAATCGGTTGTTGGATTTAGTGTAGCGCGCATATTTTTAGGTATAGGGGAGGCTGGCCATTTTCCTGCTGCTGTAAAAACAGTTGCAGAGTGGTTTCCTAAAAAGGAACGAGGTTTGGCCACCGGCATTTTTAATGCAGGTACAAGTGTGGGTGTAGTTTTTGCTTTATTCATCACACCCTATATATATAATAATTATGGCTGGCAGGCAGTTTTCTGGATTACAGGTGCCTTAGGGTTTGTATGGTTAATTGCATGGCTATATTTTTATGAAATTCCAGCAAAACAAAAAAGGCTTACTCTAGCTGAGCGCGCTTATATTGAATCAGATCAACAAAATGAAACCATTACTAAACTTGATATCCCTTGGCGTAAATTGTTTACCTATAAACAAACCTGGGCTTACGTTACAGGTAAATTTTTAATTGATCCTATATATTGGTTTTTTCTATTTTGGTTGCCTTCCTATTTTGCAACCACTTTTCATATTGATCTAAAAAAACCAAGTATTGAGTTGATGATTATTTATGCATCTACCACTATCGGTAGTGTAATGGGTGGTTATTTATCATCCCATTTAATAAAAAAGGGCTGGCGTGTATTAAATGCAAGACAAACAGTATTATTTATTTTCGCGATTATTGAGTTGTCGGTGATACTGGCACAATTTGTCACGAATGTATGGGTGGCGGTAGCTTTAATTAGTTTGGTGATTGCAGTGCATCAGGCTTGGGCGACTAATATTTTTACGATGGCTTCGGATATGTTCCCAAAGGAATCCGTTAGTTCAGTAGTAGGAATTGGCGGTATGGCTGGTGCTATTGGAGGAATACTATTCCCAATATTAGTAGGCTATTTATTAGACACTTATAAAGCGTTAGGAAATATCAGTATTGGGTATAATATATTATTTACCATATGTGGATGTATGTATTTGATTGCTTTTGCAATCATTCGTTTATTAATTCGTAAATTACCTTAAGCATTTTAATAACTTTAAATATTAAATTAATACTAAACCCGTTACTATGAAAAGACGCAATCTTATAAAAAGTTTATCGCTTCTTCCATTTACAGCTGCACTACCTTCGCAGCTGTTTGGCAAATCAACATCAGTTACTAATGTTATAGAAAATGGTGAAAATATTTTCAGATCACTAGGTGTAGAACCCTTAATTAATTGTAGGGGCACATTTACCATTATTGGAGGATCTATTGAAAGGCCTGAAGTGCGCGCTGCAATGGAAGCGGCGGCGCATAATTTTGTGCAGTATGATGAATTGGGGGATGCGGTACATGCAAAAATAGCCGAAGTGACACAAGCTGAGTGGGCGCTAGTTTCAGCAGGTTGTGCAGCAGGGATGAAACATGTCACGGCGGCATGTGTTACAGGAGGTAATCCTGAAAAATTAATTTGTATCCCCAATTTAACAGGCTTCGAAAAAACTGAAGTTATTATACCTGCTGGGTCAAGAAACGTTTACGATCATTCCATTCGCAATATTGGTGTGACAATTATTGATGTAAATACACCCGAAGAATTAGTTAAAGCAGTGAATAAAAAAACGGCAATGATTTATATTATGGCAGATGATCCTGCAGACAATGATGCGCCATTATCATTGGTTAATATTGTTCGATTAACTAAGGAGCAAAATATTCCAATATTGGTGGATGCAGCTGCTGAAGTTTTAACCATACCTAATATCCATTTACAAAGAGGAGCGCATATGGTTGCGTATAGTGGTGGTAAAGCGATATGTGGGCCACAATGTGCTGGATTTGTCATTGGGCAAAAAGATATATTAATGTCGGCTTGGCAAGCAAGTGCGCCACATCATGGCCCTTGTCGTGATAATAAAGTAGGTCGTGAGGAAATGTTAGGTATGCTAGCTGCAGTGCAAGCATGGACAACAAGGGATCACCAACAAGAATGGAAAACATGGTTATCTTGGTTGGATTTGATTTCAAAAAGAGTCACTAAAATATCAGGAATCAGTACTTCCGTATTTGAGCCCGTTTCCTACTCGAATCGTTCGCCCGTATTAAGAATTACTTGGGATCCCAACAAATTTAATATAACAGGGGAGGAAGTGGCAGAGGAATTTGGCCGAAACAAGCCGCGTATTGCAGTGGGAAGCATGAGTAAGGATAATATGAACGGTATAAACATTACTACAGGTCAAATGCAGCCAGGGGAGGCAGAACAAGTTGCGGAACGTATTTATAATTTTATGTCACAAACCAGGGCGGCTAAAAGTAATGATTTAAAAGCGCCAGCTGTTTCATTGACAGGCACTTGGAAATTTGATATCCAATTTTTTAGTAGTAAATCTGCACATCAAATTACATTGACCCAGGAAGGAAATTGGTTGCAAGGAAGTCATAAGGGAGATTTTTCAACGCGTGAGTGTGTTGGTACCATTGAGGGAAACGAAATAAAGTTAAAAAGTCAAGAACGTCAGGCGGCTGATAATTTAACCTATATTTTCTCTGGTAAAGTAGTGGGTGAGACTATGACAGGGAATATTCATATGGGTGAATATAGAACAGCTACTTTTACAGCGACAAGAACCCAAAATAAACGACCTAGACAAAAAATATTTGTTCCGCAAGGGCCACCATTAGCTACTTAATAACCTAACTGATACATGTAAATAGGGTGCAATGATTGTACCCTATTTTATTTGTAGTTCTTTTAATTTTTATTAACTTTCCTATTCAATCTAAAATCAGCACAATGAAATTTATCAAATTTACTTTCGCAATATTATTGACCTTTGTTGTATTCGGTGTTCAAGCACAGGAAAAAAAGGAACAAAAATTAGTTGAAACAATGGAGAAGTTGAGATTAACGTTAATCGATCCTAATGAATCCACTTTATATACACTAACATCCCCTAAATTGTCCTATGGACATTCAGCAGGAGCTGTTGAAGATCAAAAAACTTTCATCGATAATATGGTGAACGGAAAGAGTGATTTCGTAACCATCAATATTGCGGATCAAACGGTTGAGGTGGAAGGAAATATGGGTTATGTGCGTCACACATTTAATGCAGTAACCTCTACAGACCCTAAAATAGCCCCTATAAAATTAAAAATATTTTATGTGTGGGTTTTTGAAGCAGGTGCTTGGAAATTAAGAGCGCGTCAAGCAGTTAAAATTCTGATTTAAGCATCAAGCTACTTAAGAGCGCTTCAAGCTTCTTTTATATTTAAGGCTTGTGGTGATATAACCCCATATCGGGATTACGATAGAAAGTAGGGTAAAGCTTCTTTTTGTTGGGAGGTCAATGATTGCATTATCATATAGCATTCGAGTGAGTTCTAGTGATTTGAACATTAAGTAAATATTAATGCCTAGCGATATAATTAATAATGATTCTCTCATGGGAATTAGTTTTTTAATTTCGGCAATACTCTTTTTACAATTATGCTGAGTTGATAAATACTTGCATACACTAAGATAATTAAAATCCAAATGATACAGGACATGAACAGTATATCTTTTGCCATGCTGATATAGCTCATAATTGGATCGGAATCAATTATTGCAAGGAAGATGGTTATTGATAAAGCGACCAAATAGCTTAGTCCTAGTTTTTGTTGCATGTGCATTGTTAGTTCTAATTATAAAGCTTCAACTTATAGGTTTGACAAAAAACAAACTATGATTTTCATCTTGGTGTTATCTTAATTATTCTTCCTGGTCCCTCAACGGAAACATAAAGTGACTCATCGGGTCCTTGAATTACGTTCCTTATTCTCCCACTATCTTTTAAAATAATTTCTTCCTTAATTATCTGATTATCTTTTACAATACATCTATGTAATTTTTGAGATGCCAAACCTGATACAATTAAATCACCACTCCATGATTTAAATTTGGTACCATTGATGAAAGTTATACCACAGGTACCAATGGAAGGGATAAAAGCATAAACTGGTTTTTGTATTCCTTCAGCATCATGATTTTTTGATATAGTACTTCCATCATAATTTTTACCTAAGGATAAAGCAGGCCAACCATAATTACTTTTGGATGAAATGATATTTATTTCATCACCACCCATGGGTCCATGTTCTGACTCCCACACAGCACCTGTTTTTGGATTCAATGTAAGTCCTTGCGGGTTTCTATGACCAATTGTGAAAATTGAATTTATGTTACCATTAAAAGATGGATTGCTGCTAGGAATGGAACCATCTGAATTAAGTCTGTGTATTTTACCCCATGGCGAATTCAGATCTGATGCATTTTTATTCGTGTTTGCAGAACCTCCTCCAGTGGATGGGCCTTCTCCAATACTCAAAAATAGATATCCTTTTTTATCAAAAACAATCCTACTTCCATTATGACCACTAGGGCCTGTAGCTGTGAATAAGTTTTGAAGTTCAACAATCTTTGAATTTAAAATCTTAAATCTATTCAATTTTAAATTGCTAGAAGGATCACTACTTGTAAAAGTCATGTATATCCAACCATTGTCTTTATAGGAAGGGTCAACTTTAATATCCAATAATCCTCCTTGCCCAGAAGCTTTAATGGACGGCAGTCCTGTAATCTCAATGATTTCATATGAATTAAACTTCTTTATGTGTAGTTTTCCTTTTTTTTCACCAAAAATCAAATCGCCATTTGGAAGAAAGTCCATTCCCCATATGATTTCATAATTATTTACAATTGTTTCAAATTCAAGCGTTGGTTCAGTGATTACATTTATTGGATTTATTGAACTTGTATTTTCTTTCTTGCATGCAAACAAAATCAGAAATACTGGGAGTAAGCATATAAAAGTAATAGTGACTTTCATTTTTTTAAATAAAATTTTTACCATTTTAAGTGGGTCAACTCCTTCTTCTTTGAATTTAAATACTTTCATTTTTGGTTTCTTTTTATGAATTTACAATCTAAAATTGACATCTTTAGTAGATGTGGTTAATAAATTATTTGATGAGATATCCGTGAATAGGGGCTTAGCCCTCTTAAATTAAATAAGTTATTAAAATATAACCACTTATAACGCCTGACTAGGATTACCTCGCTTCGCTCGGTGATCCTATTTAGGAGATCATAAATTAATTATAATAGGATTACCTCGCTTTGCTCGGTGATCCTATTATGTAGGGAAATCCCAGCATAAAAAAGTCAACAGTATCGTTGTTGTTACTATAATTAATAATGATTCATTGCTTCGCAATGAATAGGCTGCTCGGGTTATTCAAATTTCAAGCAAGCTTGAATTTGACTTCACCCTTCTCAGCCTTTTGTTTCACAAACATCATTAAATGAAAAAAGCCAACATTTCTGTTGACTTTTTCTTTGGTTGCCTGACCTGTATTGAAACCATTATCGTAATATAATGATAATCAGTTATTTATAGTGTTTTTAAAAATATACTGGGGTAAGAATTATCATATTTAGGGGTAAAAGTTGTAAGTTGTGGGGTAAAATTACCATTTATGGGTTTATACTTCAAATTACAACCTACCCAAAATTCAAAAAAGAAGAAATGGTCTAAAGATTTAGACTATGTGGTTTTATGTTATAAAAATGATAAGAAGGAAACGAAGTTCTCAACCTCTATAAAGGTTCAAAAAAAGGACTTTGGTGGTGGGGAAGGGTATTCACCCATTTTAAGAACAGAACCTAATTATGGGGATTACAATGAGTTTTTAAGGGACTTTAAGTTAGGTATAGAGAAAATTATTAGTAGGATAGTAAATGAAGAAAAGAAGGAACCTACTACGGAAATGGTAAATTATCAATACCAAAAGTTTAAAAGGGAGAAGAAGTTCCATTCTCAAATTCCATCACAAAACCTATCTCCGTCTGTGATTGATGTCATAGAGGAATACCTCTCCCATATTGATAAAAATAGTGGAGGAAGGAAACTAAACCCAACTGATAAAGATACTCCCTATTCAAAATCTGTAAGAAGTAGGTTCGTTCATATTAAAGAGTTTATTCAAAAGGAGTATAAAAATCAATTAGAATTCTATGAGATTTTGGATGAGTTCTTTGGTAAACTTCAAACCTACCTTATTAGTAAAGAATTAAGTAATTCAACCATTTCAAAGATTATATCCCAATTTCGTCAGTTTGTGGTTTGGTGTAAGAAGAATAGAAAAACCGAATATGGAGATACATCATATAGAGTATCTCTACCTTTAAATTACAAAGTGGTTGTGACCTTAAAAAAGGATGAGATTTCAAAACTTTTTGAATTTAATGATTTTGATTATTTAGATGAAAAGGGGAAGGTAAATCCTAAATCAACCGAATTTTACCATCGTTATAAAGAGAAGGATTATCTTTTGAATGTTGAAACAAAGAGTGGGGAAATTAGAACATTTACACTTTATGAGGTAATAAAAGATATATTTCTATTTGGAGTTTCAACTGGTTTAAGGTGGAGTAATCTTTGTTTGATTAAAGGTGATGATAAGGATTATGACGAAAAGGAATTCACTCCAATCCAAATCAAAACTTCTCAACAAGTTCAAATTGTTGAAAATTATATAAGTAAGAAAATTTGGATGAAATATGTTGATGGAATTAGTTCTAAACAATACCTTTTTCCTCTACCAATTGATAAGGATAGAAATGGGAAGAAAGTTAGAGAAGACCAAAGTAGAAGAAATTATAATACAAAGGGAAATGTTCATCTAAAAAAAATCCTTCAGATTGTTGGGTTAAATAGGAAAGTAGATGATATAAAAATGGTTGGTAAGATTACAACCAAACAGAAGTTTAATTTATATGAGGTAATTGGTTTTCATAATAGTAGAAAGAGTTTTTCAACTATTTTAAATGAAAGTGGGGTAGATATGTATAGTGTTCAAAATCAATTAGGTCATTCAAATGGTGGTTCTATGACTTCACGATATATTAGTGTGAATAAAGACAAATTGAAAGGAGTTTTTGACTTTGTAAAAAATGAAGAAGTGAAAGTAGTCAAAGAAATGACTAAAGAGGAAAGATTGATTGAATTAAAAGGTTTGTATAAAAAGAAACTTTTGACTAAAGATGTATATGAAGGATTAGTTAGAGATTTGTTGAAATAAAAAATCCCCCACCTTTTGAGTGGGGGTTATTGATTTAATTATAACTTTCTATCACAATGTCATTATCGTAATTATTTATTTGTGGTTTATTCATACAACATCTTTTATATTTTTCACCACTTCTACACCAACATTTTTCATTTCTTCCAAGTTCGGTAAATTGATTTTTCTTTATTAATGATTTTGGGTTATTACTAGATAATTCTTTATATTCTTCAGACCTGTAAAACTTATCATAGTTCTTTTTGTCCCAATTATGAGTTAAACAATTTACTCTTACAAAATTTGAATTATCCCATCTCCATAAATCGTATTTGGTTTCACTTTTCTCTTTAATAAGAATATATGGATATAATCTTGGTCTACCACTATCCCAACCAGTATTAGTTAACACCCATAAAGAGTTGTAATCTTTTATACTTTTTTTTGGTATATAAAAGAAATTATCATCGGGTATACTATCAAGTCTTGGACTATTTACACCCTCATACAAATTATAACTTCTATCAACACAAACAACTATATTTTCATTTGTTTTATCACATAAAATATCATATCCGTTTATTTCAAGACACTCAATTGGTTTTTTATGTTTGTATTTTTTTAATTTCTTTAATTCTATTTCATTTTTTTGTCTAATAAAAAACTGAGGGTCTGTTTTAATATCTTCAACATTCATCCAACCATACTTCATCTCTTTATTTTTGTTAATTTTAATTATATTCATCTTCTTTAATTTTTGTTTTTAATAATTGTAATTCCGTTTCTAAATCTTTAATCTTTTCCTTTAAGAACTCAATGTGTTCGTCTTTGTTATGGAGATTGATTACTAATTCTTCTTCTATCTTTGGGTATTTACTTCTGTAATACCTTTTTCGTTCATTGAGATAATTCATACTCATATTCTACCAATTTCTATTTATACTTTCAAAATTATATTTTGTAATACTATACTTCATCAATAGTTGAAGTTCTTTCAATATTCCTTTTGGGACTTCAAACCCAACGACTTCACCATGTTCTTTATGATTGAATGGGTATTTAATATGATTTTTCAACTTACCATAAAACCACTTTAATCTTTCTATTTTTTGTGGAGTGGTAAAATGATTACCATTTTCATAATCATTGAATGAACCTTTTAAAAATTTTAATAAATTTTTACCAGATGTTGGGTGTGTAGTAAAATCTACACCAATTTCATTTTTTTTGATAATAACATTATTATCCATTTTGTTTTGTTTCTTTGTCATTGTTATATTTTTAGACATTATTCATCATATCCAATACGGACTGACATAGGAGTATTATTACTCCGATTAGTTCATCTATTCCGAAAGGGATTGATATAGGTGAATACCACACCTAAAGGTTGTTTTACTTCTAACTTCTCTGAATGAAGGGTAAATTGGATTGAGAGTTAATTACCGAAATCTCAATCTCTGTGTCCTAATCTATTATATAAGGTATTCAGAATAGGACGGATGGGATATTATTCCCAAACTATACTGTAATATACGACGAATTTCTTGAACTACCAAATTTATATTCAAATAATGGGTATAAAAAATGATATAAAATGCATATAATCAAATAGTTATATTTTATTTGTTATGTTTGATTGTAATTTATACCCAAAAATACAATATCTTTAAAAAAGTAAAAATTTGAAATGACTAAAAAACTAAAATATACGAAGTTTAAGAATTTAGATAAAGAACATCAAAGGTTATTAGGTAGAGAAAGAACACTAATGAGAATGATTAATGATAGAATGGATAAATTAAAACCTCATCTAAAAATTGTAAATAAGTTTAGAAAGGAATTAGAACCTTTGGAAGATGAGTTAGAAGAACTTAAAGTGAAAATAAAAGGTGTTGTGGATGAAAACTTATTTACACCGAAGATTACAATAATTAGAAAAACTCTATTAAAGAAGTATTCCTATTACTATGGTAGGATTACATTCTCTGAAGATAGGAAGGATGTCCAAATACCTAAAAAGGTGGTAGAGAAAGAAATTAAGATATTAGAAGGAAGAAATAATGATAGAATTATCAACGAGAAGGAACCTATTTATAATACAGATAATGAAAAAGAGGTTGAACTTAAAGTTAGATTGGAAGTATGGGTATTAGATTGGTGGATGGAAGTAGGTATTTTAAAGAAAAAATAAGTAAATTGAAATATCCAAATTGATATGATGACTGAATATGAAGAATTTATAAAATGGAAGGAAGACAATACATTTATTACAATTTATACTTATTATGAATTAAATAAGTATATTGATAGAAATGGAATTATTAATGTTCCTTTAGAAATCAGAGGTTTACATATCACCAAACTCAAAGGTGTGAAAAGGATAACTAAACATTTTACTTTAGGGGATACTGAATTTGAAGATTTAGGAGATTTAGAAATAATAGAAGGAGATTTTACCATTTGGAATATTGAATACAAATTAAAATTAGATTCTTTTAAATATTTAAAAGTAGTTCATGGGGATGTAAATCTTCGTTATACTAAATTAGAATCTTTAGGTAGTTTAAATCAAATTGGTGGAAATCTTAATCTCCGTGATACAAACATTACCGATTTAAGTTCAATTTTAAAAGTGGATGGAAACATTCATTTACCTAAAAAATTTAAATCTATAATCGAATATACCCATATTCAGTTAGGAGGAAAAGTAAAATATTGGAATGATACAAAACATGTTAAAATTATCCCACTACTAAATTCAGAACTTACTAAATCAGAGGTAGAAATACCTCACTGGGAATTTCAATATATTGTTAGTTATCATCAAATACAATCTGAAGAAAGGAATATTCAAGAGTTTTATGAATATTTTAAAAAATCGTTTTTCAACGGGGTTTATTTAGATGTTTGTGGAGAAACTAATTATCTATTTACATTGTTAATAGAATTAAGAGATACATTAATTAAAGATGAAGAGTATACTATCAAAAAAAGTTATTTTAAGATTTTATCAGAATGTTATCCTATTTTACGACACTATACTACTGATTGGATTAGTGATTTGATAGAAAAAAATGGAGAATATGATTATTTGAAACATTTAATATTTAAAGAGTTTCATGAAAATTTCAATGATTATAATTTATTACATTATTTCTTCTTATTAAATAAAACAAACGATGATAATATAAATCCAGATTTAATTTGGAGAATTACATCTAATTCTTTACTAACAAATTATGGTATTGATAATCTTAATGAGGTTAAGAAATACTTTTTTAAAAGGGTATCTTTTTCATATAAATCTGATATAATATCTGGATTTAGGAAATATATTGATAAATGGGATAGTTATGGTTCAATTTCGTTTGATGAGAATGTTGGGAACGAAATTAAAAAAGTAGTTTCATTTTATGAAAGTGAATTAAGGGATTCGGAAAATGATTTAAGAGTTATTAGAGAACTTCCTAAAATTGGAGAGGGATGGATTTCTGAAACAGAACTTTATTATCTAATAAAAGAAAAGTTTATTAATCATAGAGTAATTCAACATGGTAAACCAAAATGGTTAGGTAGACAACATTTAGACATCTTCATTCCAGACTTAAATATTGGTATAGAATATCAAGGAAAACAACATACTTCTCCTGTTGAATTTTTTGGTGGGGAAGTTTCCTTCGAAGAAAATCAAAAGAGGGATTTTAGAAAAAAGAAACTCTGTTTAGAGAACGGATGTGTATTGTATGAAGTTTTTCCTGAAGATGATTTTTTTATCTTTGTAGATAAAATCTATAACTTACATGGTGATGTTAACCTAAACTCATAATCTACCATTCTTTTGATGTGTCTTTTTTCAGTATACTTTCTTTTAGTGAATTTAGATTAGAAATAATACTCTCTTTAAACGATACAAATCCCAGTTTAGATATTTTTTTTGAATACAAAATACCATTTTCCTCTTCAAAAAATTGTTTGAAATGATATATCCTACTTTCAACAGAAGGGACACCATATTGGGAAGGTATAAATACATTTCCATCTTCAAAATATTGACATCGAATTTTTCCATCTTTAAATTGAATTACTAATCGGACATACCATTCATTATTTACAATCATTTTTCCTACTTTATAAAAATATGATTTATCAATATAGTTTAAAACAATTTGGTCGTCTGTTTCACTTACCAAAACTTCTTTTAAGTTTACAAATTTAGTGGAACCCCAATTTTTAACTTTAGTTTTAAGTTCTTCTTTTTTAACCCCTTCAAACTCTAAAACCTTACTTAATATTAGATTTTCATTTACATTTTCATATAAACTATCAATCGGTAATTTGTCATTTACTAATAATGAACTTTGAGAATTACTAATAA
>CAXNDZ010000005.1:0-30212 GCA_964201225.1 Chitinophagales bacterium
GCAGTTACTTTTTTAAGCAAGTTTAGCTTACAAGTTGAATTGCCATTTGATAAACATATTTTTGCTACCATGAATGCGGTTATTAATAGTATAGTAGCTATTGTGCTTGTATATGCTTTAGTTGCAGTTAAACAGAAGAAGTACCAACTGCATAAAAACTTAATGCTTACCGCACTAGTGCTTTCTGCTTTATTTTTGGTTACCTACATTGCACATCACTTATTAGCAGGCGAAGCTAAATTTGGTGATACTAATCTTGATGGTATTGTTTCTGATGCTGAAAAAGCGATAGTAGGCAATGTGCGCCCTTTCTATCTAATACTTTTAACAACACATATTGTTTTAGCCGCAGTGATTCTACCATTTATTTTATTCACTACTTATCGTGCATTGACAGGGGAGTTTGAAGCGCATAAAAAGATGGCAAAACGTACCTGGCCTTTGTGGTTTTATGTAGCGGTCACAGGCCCCTTGGTATATATGATGATAAAGCCTTACTATAGCTAAAGCCCCAATTCGATTACTGGGTCCCAGAATAATTTTTCAAAGTCAAGGACGGTTTCGTTCTTGACTTTTATTTTTTCTTTGGCTAAGAGTTCCTGCATTTTAGTAGGCGTTTCAAAATGCGCCTTACCTGTTAGCATGCCGTTTCTATTTACAACACGATGTGCAGGGACTTTTGGTTTTACATGATGAGATGCATTCATTGCCCAGCCTACCATTCGGGAGCTTCCGCCAGTACCTAAATACTTTGCAATGGCACCATAACTGGTAACCCTGCCTTTGGGAACAAGGCGTACAACATCAAATACGTTATGAAAAAAATCATTCGTCTTTGCCGTGTATTGCATGGGGACTTTTAATTTTACTTAATTCTTTTATAAGTAATAACCTCGTTTTAACTGGTTCTGGAACTGCTTCATATTGATAAGGACAATGTCTGCAGGCATTGCCACAACAATAACCTCTTTCCTTGTGGTAAGCTGATGTAAATACCCATTTCCCGTCCGGGTCCTTATAATATTGTATTCCTTCAATCATTTATTTAATTTTCGGTAGTTCCTTATCGCTTATAACAACTAAAGGACTTTTTTGTTTGCCCTAAATCAATTTATTGGCTTTATCCCTCTTTCTCTTTTGGCATCATGGGTTTCGGTCACTTCAAATTCAGCAATAATTTCCTTTAGTTGCTCATCCTTGGCTTTGGGTAATTCCTTGTCAATCTTAAATTCAATATAATGTATTCGATTGCTCCCGGCGATATTTAAGCCTTCATAATAGGTTTTGATCGCACATCTTGGATCAATATGCGTTTCCCCATATATATCTTCACTTTGCTTTACTAAGGTTAAGTCAAATAACTTTATCACTGCCATGGTAAATTCAAATAGGTTGGGGCTATCCGTTTTCAAATGCACTGAACCTCCCGGTTTTAAAAATTGCTGATACAACCTTAAAAATTGCGGATGTGTTAAACGCTTTTTTGCTTTGGATAATCTTAATTGTGGATCGGGAAAGGTGATCCAAATTTCTGCAACCTCTTCTTTGGAAAAATACTGAATGGCTTGTTCAATTTGCGTTCTTACAAAAGCTACATTTTTAATTACTTCTTTATTTGCAATACTGGCACCTTTCCAAATACGATTTCCTTTGACATCCAGTCCCAAAAAATTTTGATCTGGAAACATGCGTGCTAGTCCTACTGCGTATTCGCCACGACCACAAGCCAGCTCCAATGTAAGCGCCTTCATTGGTGTTTGTGCTGGAGTATCGCTTTTAACAACCGCTAGATCATCCAATGAAATTGGGTAGGGGCCTGTGGCTAGGTTTTCAAAAAACGAATTCCATTTGCCTAGCATGCCTTGGGGGTATTCCAATACATTCTCGTATTCCTTGATCGCTGCAAACTTGATTAATTTTTTCTGCCCCATGCCACAAATATACTTCCTAGAAAGGATTCTAAAGGGTTTATCCCAGCATTTATTTTTTATTAGTTACCTATTTACACGTACATTTATATATAAAATTACACGTGTAATGAAAACAAAATTAACCTTAGTCATGGAAGATGCCGTGATTTACAATGCAAAAAAATACGCCAAAAAAGCGGATACAAGTTTGTCGTCCATGGTGGAGAATTATTTAAAGGCGGTGGCCAGTGAAAAAAAAGGTACAAAATTAAATAAGTCAAACACGATAAAAAAGTTAAATCCTAAAGTGGCAAAATTAAAAGGGGTCTTACATGTTCCTAAGGATTTTAATTACAAAGAAGCGCTGGGTCAAATTTTATTAGAACGTTATAATAAGTTAAAATGAAAAATATATTTTTAGATACCAATGTAGTCATAGACTATCTCTCAGATAGAGGTTCATTTTCAAATGCTTCTACTGAATTGTTTGATTTATATGCAAATAATAATCAAAAAGTATATATAGCTGCTGTTTCTTACACAAATATTTATTATATTTTAAATAAGCAATACAAGTCGCACAAAAAAGTAATTAATATGCTTTCTCAATTATTGGAACTTTCTGAAATAGTGGATACTACTAAAAATGTAGTTAAGGATGCCATAAAATCTGCTTTTTTAGATTTTGAAGATGCTGTTCAATATTCATCTGCCTTGTCTAATACGAAAATTGATATTATTGTTTCAAGGGATAAGAAAGGCTTTAATAAAAGTAGCATTCCAGTTATGGATGTCGAACAAGCATTGGTCTATATTAAGCTTAATAATAAATAGCGCATTTTCCCCAGATTCATTCTAATTTCATCAAGGTGAACTTCAACTTATATTTATTTAAAATATTGATAATCAAATTATTATGTAATAATGATCCTGTATAAAATAGGAGCACCTGCGAAAATAGATTATATAATTAGAGGGGATAGAATAAGGCAAGGTTTCTGTACTATCTACCCATTAAATTATGTTTTCCGTTATATTATCAACTAGCTGTTTCGATTACACGATTACTGCGCTAATTTTTATAATTTCATAGATAAGTACTTTAAATATATTTTATGAAATACCTAATTGGCTTTTTGCTTTGTTTGATATTATCAAACTACAGTTTTGTTTACGCGCAGCAGGATGCAAAGTATAGTGAATATCAAAAGGAGTTTACTACTTATCCTTTTTCGGATCCTGACCCTATTGCTAATTTTTCTAAAATTTATCCATACTTCCGTTTTGATGGTTTCACCGAAACCGGTGTTCAAAAAAAATGGAAAGTAGTAGAAATTGAAAATGATTTTATCAAAATTTTAATTTTACCAGAAGTTGGAGGTAAAATTTGGGCCGCGATAGATAAAAAAACCAATGAGCCTTTTTTATATTATAATCATACCGTAAAATTTAGAGATGTTGCTATGCGCGGTCCTTGGACCAGTGGTGGTATTGAAGCCAACTATGGTATCATTGGCCACACCCCTAATTGCGCTACGCCGGTGGATTATATTATCACTAAAAAAGAGGATGGGAGTGTTAGTTGCACCATTGGTGTACTTGATTTATTAACGCTTACCAATTGGCGCATGGAAATAAACCTTCCTAAGGACAAAGCTTTTTTCACGACACAATCATTTTGGTATAATAGTACACCTACAGAACAGCCTTATTATCATTGGATGAATGTAGGTTTAAAAGTGAGTGGTAATTTGGAATACATTTATCCAGGTAATAAATATATTGGCCATGAAGGGGAATACAATGATTGGCCAATTAACAAAGACAACGGTAAAAATATTTCCTTTTATAACAACAATAATTTTGGTACGTATAAATCATACCATGTGTTTGGTAAGTACACTAATTTTTTCGGTACCTATTGGCATGACGATGATTATGGCATGGTGCGTTATAGTAATCATGATGACAAGGCTGGTAAAAAAATATGGATTTGGGGCTTATCACGTCAAGGAATGATTTGGGAAAAATACTTAACCGATACCGATCAACAATACACTGAAGTGCAATCGGGTAAACTGTTTAATCAAAATGCAGAAAAAAGTACGTTCACACCATTTAAGCATGTAAACTTTGCACCTTATAGTACCGATACTTGGAAGGAATATTGGTATGCAGTAAATAAAACCAAGGGGATGGTGGAGGCTTCAGTTTATGGAGCATTGAATATGGTTCAAAATAATGGCTGGCTTAAAATTTTATTTTGCCCAGTACAACAAATTAATGATGTAATTGAAATTAATATAGGCGATAAGGTAATTTATTCAAAACAAGTTTCATTAGCACCTACTATTAATTTTGTTGATTCTATTAAATACAATCCAGCACAAGGCGACTATGCAGTGAGCATTGGTGGCGTTAAATTGAATTATAGCAGTTCCCCTAGTTCCAATGTGTTGAGTCGCCCTGTAGAATCGCCTTCCAATTTCGATTGGAACAACGCAAATGGTTTTTATGTTAAGGGTAAGGAATTCATGGATCAAAAATTATATGACCAAGCAGAGGCGGCGCTTGCCACTTCACTTAAAATGGATAGTAATAATTTGCTAGCCTTAGTTAAAATGTCGTCCTTGCAATATCGCAACCACAATTATAATACTGCTTTAGCTTTAGTTAAAAAGGCTTTAAGCATTGATACCCATAATGGCAGTGCTAACTATTACTATGGCATCATTAATGCTGCATTAGGCAATTCGGTTGATGCCAAAGATGGTTTTGATTTGGCTACTTTATCGGCCGAATACAAAACAGGCGCATACACGGAGTTGGCTAAATTATATTTAGCAGAAAAAAATTACCCCAATGTAATTGACTATGCGAATAAAGCACTTACCTATAACGCCATTAATATTGCAGCACTTCAATTGCAAGCGATTGCTTTTCGATATACCAATGATCAAATCAATTATGATAAAACCATCAAAATAATTAAAGGCTATGATCCTTTGAATCACTTTGTGAATTTTGATGCTTATTATAAGTTAAGGCATAGTGCAGCTTATGATGAACAAAAAATAAATCAGGCGCTGCGTTCATTTAACAACTTGATTCAAAATGAACAGCCTTTTGAAACTTATTTACAAATCGCCAACGATTATTATAATGTGGGCTTGTTAAATGAAGCCGAGCAAGTGCTGGCAATTTGCCCTGCTAATACTTTGGTGAAATACTGGTTAGCGTATATCCATGCGAAACAAAACAAAACATTTACAGCTGACTTAGCTGCGGCAAATAGCGCAGCGCCCGATTTTGTTTTCCCTTTCCGTAATTTGGATTTCGATGTGTTTGAATGGGCTACTAAGCAATCCAATCATTGGAAGCCAAAATACTATCTAGCTTTATTATTAAAGGATCGCAATAAAGTGGCGCAGTCCAAATCTATTTTTACTTCCTTGCAAGGGGAACCTGATTACGCACCAGTTTATGCTACCCGTGCTGCTTTATTTATGAGCGAAACTACACAGCCTAGTATATTAACAGCCACCATCGCTGATTTAAATAAAGCCATCGCGCTTGATAAAAATCAATGGCGTTATATTAAAACCCTAACTGAATTATACAATACTCAGTTTGCATTTGCAAAGGCGCTTGAAGTAGTAGCACCTTTTTATAAAGCACATACGGATAATTATATCATTGGTATGTTGTATGCGAAAACACTCATTCATAATAAGCAGTATACCACCGCTGATAAATTATTGGCAAGCTTAAATATTATTCCATTTGAAGGCGCAACTATTGGTCATGAATTGTATCGGGAAGCAAAATTGATGCAGGCCTTGGTTCAACTTAATGAAAAAAATTATACCGCTGCACTTAATTTTATTAACGAAGCTAAACTATGGCCAGAAAATTTAGGAGCAGGTAAACCTTACGACGATGACATTGATATTCGTACGGAAAACTGGCTAGCTTATTTATGCTATAAAAATTTAAATAATACCAAGGCAGCAAATGATATGTTGTTAGCCGTTGTTAATTTCATGCCAATACGTTCAAACACTATTAGTAATTTTTATGCTGGGAATCATTTGATTTCATTATGGGCCTATACTGCATTGAATCAAACAAGTCAAGGTATGGAGTGGATAAAAAAACAACAAGCAAATTTCCCTGACAACAAAATTATGCAATGGGCTTTAGGTAGTTACCAACAAAAAAAGATACAACCTATTGCCATACAATCTGAAGATGCTACTGTTCGAATTATTAAGCAATTAAGTTTGACTAAAAAATAGCATTGAAATTTGGTTTAAAGGCTATTTACTAATTATTCGTGCTTTTAGCGGTTCAAACTTGTGCTTTTTTGTGGTTCCGATTGTTTTTAGCAGTTTCGCTCTGCTTTTTAAGTCCTTGTCTGCGGTTTTTTTAAAAAATCTACGAAAACGATATAGTAAAAATTAAAAATTCATATAAATTATTATATATATTTCTTATAACATTTAGTGTATTGTCTATCAATATACTATAGAACATATTCTATAATTTCCCTTTTATTTATATATACCTGTATTATTTAATGTAAATATAATACACCAGTAAATGCTCCCTTCGATTTTGTAGAAAGTGTTAAGATTACAGCTAATTTGATATTTTTATCAATACGATTAATTTTTTAAAACAATTTCGAAAACAATTGCTGCTATGAAATCGATTAAACTACTTGCTACAATTATTCCTTTGTTCTTTTTGACTGTACTTGTGCAGGCGCAAAATAAAGAAATCAAAGGTAAAATAACCGACCAAGCCACTGGCTTACCTTTAAGTGGTGCTTCTGTATTATCCAATAATAAAACAGGAGTAGCTACCAAAGAAGATGGAACATTTACCATTTCTGTTGGAAACGATGTTAAGGCACTCAAGGTGAGCTTTGTAGGCTACGTTACCCAAAACATTACCATTAATGGAAGAAAAGTAATTAATATTACTTTAAACCCAGAAGTGAATCAACAAAACGATGTTGTCGTTATTGGTTATGGTACACAAAAAAAATCAAGCTTAACGGGGGCCATCTCAAAATTCAAAAATGAAAAGTTAGATGAAGCACCTGTATCAAGAGTTGACCAAGCCTTACAAGGTAAAATTGCAGGTTTAAATATTCAAAATACTTCCTCTGAGTCAGGAGCAGCACCAAAAATAAGTATTCGTGGAATTAGCTCGCTTAATGCTGGCGCAAGTCCATTAATTGTTATTGATGGTTTACCAGTTCCGGATGGTTTGTCTTTTTTAAACCCAGCGGATGTTGAATCTATTGAAGTTTTAAAAGATGCGGCATCAGCAGCGATCTATGGATCAAGAGGTGCGAGTGGTGTTATTATGGTGACAACAAAAAAAGGAACTACTAGTAAACCAAAGTATACTTTCAAGTATTCAGCAGGTCAAAAAAAGGCTTACACGCGTTACGATATAATGACAACGGAAGAATATGCTGGGATGTTATTTAATGAAATGAAATTAAGATCAACCGATCCAACTGTGGTGCAATCTACCAACACGGTGGTTGATGGAGATAGGGCATCTTATATCATTGAAAATGAAATAAGAAATGGGGAATCAACTGATTGGCAATCCGAATCATTAAGAGCAGGTAAATTCACCAACGTTCAATTAGGTGCAACAGGTGGAAGTAAAGATGTTAGATATTATGTATCTGGAGGATATCAGAATGATGAGGGAATGATGAATAAAAGTAATTATGAAAAATTCAATGTCAGAACTAAAGTAGATATTGATTTAAGTAATAAGGTGAAATTAAGCATTAACTTAAACCCTTCCTTTGCTAAAAAATTATCTCCTTCTCAAAACTTTACCAATTTCTGGAGAGCGCCAACATGGTTACCAGTATATCATAATGCTGCTTCCGCAGCATTGGTTAATACCAATCCGCAATACGCTGGTATTTTGCCTGGTGATTTTGCACATCCACGACACTTTTCTGGTTTAAAGTATTCAGGTACAATGCCAGATGGTACTTCATGGACTTCGGCTACCACTGCAAATCCAAGTGGTTCAGCACAACAAAACCCTTATTCAGATGTAACTAGATCAGATATTTCAATGATGGAATACAGATTGCAATCCTCTGCTGAATTAAGCATTGAATTAGCAAAAGGACTTATTTTTAAAACGGTTGGATCTACTTTAATGAACTATGCGAATGGATTAAGTTTTTATGAGAGAGATTATAACAGTGAAGGTTCTAATAATATAGGCGTGTTCACTAATAACAAATACACTGATTTATTATCAGAGAATACATTGAACTATAAGAAGTCGGTTAAAAAGAGTGACATTGCTGTTTTAGCTGGATTTACTTCGCAAACAACTAAAGTTCAAAATCAAAGAACAACATGTAATGATTTTCCAAGTGATGATATTAGAACATTAAATAGTGCAGCGCAATTAGACAAAACGGGAACCACTGGAACTAATAATCAAATTGGCTTGTTATCCTATTTAGGTCGTATTAACTATGCTTATGATGATAAATATTTATTATCAGTTAGTTATAGAACGGATGGTAGCTCCTATTTTGCACAAGGAAAAAAATGGGGTAGCTTCCCCTCCATTTCTGGTGGATGGGTATTAAGCAAGGAGAAATTATTGAGCGGCATTAGCTGGTTAAGTAATTTAAAAGTGCGTTCAAGTTATGGCCAATCTGGTAATAACCGTATTGTTGATTTTGCCTTTTTAGATTTATTATATGGTGCTAACTATACCTATGGTTCTGGTACAGGCGTTTCCTCACCAGGTTTGGTAAGTTCAACCGACTATCTTTCTAATCCTAATATTACTTGGGAAACCACCAATCAAAATAACTATGGTATTGACCTTTCTTTATTCAGAAATAGAGTAGGCATTACTTTAGATATGTATAGATCTACCACTGATAAATTGTTATTACAACAATCAGCAATGGCATTTACGGGTGTACCGCAGTTTTGGAATAACTTAGGAAGTTTGGAAAATAAAGGATTTGAACTTGAATTGACTACAAAGAATATTCAAGGTGAAAAATTAAGTTGGACTACTTCAGCTAATATATCACGCAATCGAAATAAGATATTAAAATTGGGTACGGAAGCCTTCTTGTTAAATCAAGGTGAGCGTAATGAAGTATACAGAAATAAAGTGGGCGATCCTTTAGTCGTTTTTTATGGTTTTAAAACGGATGGTGTTTGGGTATCACAAGAACAAATCACAGCCTCCAATTTAAAATCATCCTTGTCTGGCATGTTAGTTCCTGGCGGTTTAAAAATAGTGGATGTAAATCGTGATGGAATATTAGATAATAGCGATAGAACTGATTTAGGTAACCCTTATCCTGATTTTAACTGGGGCATTACAAATACTTTCAAATACAAAAACATTGACTTTAGCTTTTTAGTACAAGGCGTACAAGGAGGTAAGGTAATTAATGGTGATCCGAATTATAATGAGTCTAGAAGAACTATTAAAATTTACAATCAAAATAGATGGGTAAGTGCTGCTAATCCAGGGGACGGCAAGACACCGTTTTCGACCAATGGTTATAACTGGATGCTTACTGATTATGTGATTGAAAATGGTTCTTACTTTGCATTAAGAGAAGTAAACTTAGGATACACTTTACCAACTTCGTCTATTAAAAAATTGAAAATCACTTCCATGCGTTTTTACTTATCGGCTCAAAACTTATATTTCCATACAGCGAAAGGATATAGAAGTTTAAATCCAGAAGGAAGATCTAACAATGGTCCTTATTCTTCAGTTTTAGTAGATGGGTATCAAAGAGGTGCTTTCCCAATTCCTCAAACCATTACAGCTGGAATTGATATTAATTTTTAATTCTTAAAAGTAAAAGAAAAAATATTTTATATGAAAAACATAATTAAATTATTTGTAGTTGCGTCATTTTTCTTTGCATCTTGCGAAAAAAATATTGATTTATATCCGCAGTCAAATATTACTACTGAAAATTTTTATAATACAAACGCTGATATTCAAATAGCATTAAGCGGTTGTTATAACGGTTTAAGAGAACCATTATTAGAGGAGTGGAAATTATCCGAACTTAGAAGCGACAATACAATTATGTATAGCTCTAATAGTAAGTCAGTTCCCAATCGTGATTTAAGTGATTTGGATTTATTTATTCCAAATACATCGCATCAGGCAATTTATAACTATTGGATTGCGAATTATTTTAATATTCGTAATCTTAATGTTATTTTAAATAGCTTAAATGTAAACTACAAGCCAGAGACTGGAGCACTAGCTTCAGAGGCTACCAAAGTTAAAATCACTGATGCTGAAAAAAGGGTAGCTGCTTCAGAGGCTGCAACTTTAAGAGCGTATCATTATTTTAATTTAGTACGTTTATTTGGCGGCGTATTTTTAGTTCATGAGCCAGCAGATCCGTTTGAAGCTACAAGTATGAATCGTTCCACTGTTGCTGACATTTATAAATTAATTATTGCAGACTTGCAATTTGCTGCTGCTAATGGAAATTCCCTAAAGTATGCATCAATTCCTCCAACAAGTTTGGGTAAAACGAATGCTTGGACTGCAAAAGCTTTATTGGCAAAAGTGTATTTAACACTAAATCGCAAAACAGATGCGATACCCGTGTTAACTGATATCATTGCCAATAGCGGTTATGGTTTAAACACTTTATACGCAGATAACTTTACGGTAACTAGTGAAATGAGCAAAGAAATTATGTTTGCTGTAAGATACAAAGCAGGTGGAATAGGACAGGGTTCTCCTTTTCCAAATTTATTCGCGCCTGAATTAAGCGGTATTGCTATTATCAATGGTGATGGAGCTGGTCAAAATGCACCTTGTGCTGAATTAAATTCAGTTTATAATGTATTAGACAATCGTAATGCAGTAAGCATCGGTGTATATGGTAAAGCACTTAATAACTTATATCCAAAAAAATTAGTTACACCAGTTTCAATTAAAGGAGATGGCGAAAGTGATTGGAATGTGATTAGATATCCAGATGTATTATTAATGTTAGCAGAAGCACAAGGAAATAGTGCCGCAAGCATCGCATTAATCAATCAAACTAGGGTAAGGGCAGGTTTACCAGCTTTAACTGCTGCAGCTGTTACCACTACTGCACAATTTGAAAAAGAATTAGCGACTGAAAGAAGATTAGAGTTTGCATTTGAAAATGTAAGATGGTATGATATGCTTCGTTATAATACGACCATGCCAAGTTTAGATGCGGTAGCTACTATAAAAGCAAATTTTAGTGCGATGTGGACCATCCATTATAGTAAATATCCTTCTCCTCCAACTTTAGCTACGATTCAAGGGTATGTTACAAAAGATAAATTACTATTACCCATCCCGCAACGTGAAATTGACAACAATACTAAATTAGTTATCCCGCAAAATCCAGGCTACTAAATTTAAACGATATTTTAAAATGTTTCAACCTTAATCATTAAGGTTGAAACATTTTCTTTTTAATTATAATAAACTTACTTGCTTTTTTTGTGTCAAACTGTTATCATGAATAAACAAATTTAATTTTTTGATGAAAAATTTATTCATTTTATTTATCATCTCTTTTTTGTTTTCAAAACCGACGAAGGCACAGCCCATTTTATTTAAAAAAGCGGGTCAATTACTTTCTAAAGTAATTTTAATTAAGGCGAATGAAGATTTAAAATCAAAACCCATCACTGTTACTTCATATCAAAGTGAACGCTCGGCTGGCGGGGTGCATGATTTTTTTTCAGAAGCTGATTATTGGTGGCCTGACGCATCAAATCCAACAGGTCCTTATATTCAAAAGGATGGACAAACCAATCCTGCTAATTTTTCAGAACATCGACTTGCCATGATTCGTTTTAGTCAAATGGTGGGCAATTTAACATCCGCTTATCTTTTAACCAAGGATAACAAATTTGCGCTTAAAGCAATACAACATTGTAAAGCCTGGTTCGTTGATACTTCAACCAAAATGAACCCTTCTTTATTGTATGCGCAAGCGATTAAGGGAAAGGTAACGGGAAGGGGCGTAGGAATTATTGATATGATTCAAATGATGGAAGTTGCTCAAAGTGTGTTGGTTTTAGAAAAGCAACATGCAATTAAAGCGGAGGACTTGATTGAAATAAAAAAATGGTTTCAACAATATCTACAATGGGTGACCACCCATCCCTATGGCATTGATGAAAGAGAAGCCAAAAATAATCATGGTACTTGTTGGACCATGCAAGTGGCAGTTTTTGCCAAGTTGGTTAATGATAAATCCTTACTTAATTATTGTGATAACCGATTTAAAACCCTGCTACTTCCTTCACAAATGGATTTGAATGGCAGTTTCCCTTTGGAACTAAAAAGGACCAAACCTTATGGGTATTCGCTTTTTAATTTAGATGCCATGTATACATTAGCACATGTGTTATCTACCAAAGAAAATAATTTGTGGGAATATAAAACTGCTAATGGATTAAGTTTGAAAAAGGGCATCGAGTTTTTATATCCATTTGTTGCAAATAAAAATAGTTGGACTTTGCCTAAGGATATCATGTATTGGGAAAACTGGCCTGTTGCTCATCCTTTTTTACTATTTGGCTACACAGCCTACGGTAATCAAGATTGGCTTGCCACTTGGTCAAAGTTGGAACACTTTCCTACGACCGCTGAAGTCATCAGAAATTTACCAATAAGAAATCCACTCCTTTGGATTACTAATAATTAAATATTTAATTTTAACCATGAATAATAATATAATGAAAAAAGTGATTCTGTTTTTAATTTTAGCTTTTGCGATGAGTAGTACAATTTCCTATGCGCAAAAAAGTAGTAAACCTAATATTTTATTTATTGCAATCGATGATTTAAAACCCGAACTAGGTGCATATGGCAATAAGATGGTGAAGACACCCAATATTGATCGTCTTGCTAAAATGAGCACAGTGTTCATGAGCAATTATTGTCAACAAGCAGTTTGTGGACCTACACGTGCTAGTTTGATGACCGGTATGCGTCCTGATAATACAAAAATTTGGGATTTAAAAACACAGATGCGTGATATGAATCCGGATATCTTAACCTTACCGCAATACCTTATTTCACAAGGATACAATACAGTGGGCACTGGTAAAATATACCACCCAAGTAGTGCCATCAAGCAAATTGATCCTGTTTCATGGAACCAACCTTACTTAATGCCTGAAGCATCTGATTTTGCCAATGGATTGGGTTTCCCTGCGAATAAGCAATACCAAAAGCCTGAAAATAAGGCGATGTTCTTAGTTAAAAGAGAAAGAGTAAAACGTGATAATGATGATGAAGAGCCTACCAGCATCAAAGGTCCTTCCATTGAATGTATTGATGTTCCAGATGATGCCTATGAAGATGGCGTGATTGCATTACTTGCGAAAAAAGAAATGGTTAAGTTATCGAAAAATGATAAGCCTTTTTTTATGGCGGTTGGTTTTCATAAACCACATTTACCATTCGTTGCACCTAAAAAATATTGGGACATGTATGATCGTGCGAGTATGCCTTTAGCTGAATTTCGTGAGCACGCAAAAGATGCACCAGAAATTGCTTATCATAAGTCAGGAGAATTAAGAAATTATATTGACATCCCTGAGTTCGCTACTTATAATCAACCTGGCCCACATGTTTATTTAAAAGAGGAAAAACAAAAGGAATTAATTCATGGCTACCTTGCAGCGGTTTCCTATACAGATGCGCAAATTGGTATTTTATTGAATACATTAGATTCACTAGGAACTTTAAAAAATACAATAGTGGTGTTATGGGGTGATCATGGTTGGCATTTAGGCGATCATGACCTTTGGGAAAAACATACCAACCTAGAACAAGCTACGCGCGCGCCATTAATCATTGCTGGTCCAGGTATCAAAGCCGGCAAATCCAATTCATTGTCGGAGCACATAGATATTTTCCCAACTATTTGTGATTTAGCTGGACTTGCAATTCCTTCCCAATTGCAGGGTAAAAGTTTAAAGCCAATTATGCAAAATAATTCCGCATCTGTAAAAGAGTTTTCAATAAGTCAATATCCTAGAAGATTAAGTAAGGAGGATGTAAAGAAAGCAGGATATACCAGTATAAACATGATGGGGTATAGTTTAAGAACAGGCAAATATCGTTTTACCATTTGGATGAATAATTTTACCACTAAAGATGCATTTAGCAATGAAAAGGTTTTTGCAAAAGAATTATATGATTATTCCAAAGATCCTTTAGAAAAGGTAAATGTTTATGATGATAAAAATTATGCAAATACTGCAAAAGAAATGTATAATAAAATGATTACTTTTTTTAAATCACAAGAGGGAAAGTAATCAACTCTAATTTCTAAAAATCAATTGCCATGAAATATGTTAAAATAGTATTTATAGCTGTTTTATTTTACACAAGCCCATCGCTTGCGCAAAAATCAACTAGGCCTAATATTTTATTTATAGCAATTGATGATTTAAAGCCCATCATTGGGGCGTATGGTAATACATTTATTAAAACACCCAATATTGATCGTCTTGCAAAAAGAGGCACTACTTTTTTAAATAATTATTGCCAACAAGCCGTATGTGGGCCAACCCGTGCGAGTTTGTTAACGGGTATGCGTCCTGATATTACCCAAATTTGGGATTTAAAAACACAATTACGTGATGTAAGTCCTTCTATTGTTACTTTACCCCAATACTTAATTACCCAAGGGTATTCAACACAAGGGATTGGTAAGGTGTTTGATCCTAGAAATGTGGACAAAGAAATTGACAAAGTATCTTGGAGTGTTCCGTATCATAAAACCAATAATAAATATTACGATCCAGCATATGGAGAGCCTGCGCAAGGCAGATTTCAATTGCCGGAAACAAAATTATTATCTGAAAAATATATTAAAGAGGCATTGGCAAAAGGAATGACCAAGACTGAAGCCAATAATGAAGCGAACATTAAAATACGTCCAACAACTGAAGGTATTGATGTTCCAGATAATGCTTATAATGATGGTGCTAATATTTTACAAGCAAAAGATATCTTAGCACAGTTAAGTAAAAAACAAGAACCCTTCTTTTTTGCTGTTGGTATCGCAAAGCCACATTTGCCTTTTATCGCACCAAAAAAATATTGGGATTTATATAAAAGAGCAGACATTGTTTTAGAACCATTTCAAGAGCAAAACACAAATCCAATTTCAGTAGCTTATCATAATGCTGGTGAAATAAGAGCGTATACCGATATCCCTGCTGATATTGCTGCAACCAAACAAAAAGGTTTTGGACTTGCACTATCCACTGAAAAACAAAAAGAATTGATCCATGGCTATTATGCAGCTATTTCCTATACAGATGCGTTAGTGGGGCAATTATTAAATACGATTGATTCATTAGGCTTAGCTTCAAATACAATCATTGTTTTATGGGGCGATCACGGTTGGCATTTGGGGGATCATAATATTTGGTGTAAGCACAGCAATTTTGAACAAGCAACGCATGCGCCACTTATTATTTCATCACCAGGTATTGCAGCCAATAAAACAAATTCATTATCGGAGCATGTTGATGTTTTTCCTACATTATGTGATTTAGCTGGACTTGCTATTCCTTCCCAACTTCAGGGTAAAAGTTTGAAGTCAGTAATGAAAAATCCAGCAATGTCTGTTAAGGAGTTTTCTGTTAGTCAATATCCAAGAGCTGGTGCGAATGAACAAGATAGTCGTATTGAGACTACGCCAGCTATTATGGGTTATTCAATTCGAAATAGTCAGTACAGATACACCATTTGGATGAAAAACGCATTTAGGTCAACAGTTCCTTTTAATGCAGCATCTGTCATTGGGGAAGAATTGTATGATTATAATGCAGATCCTTTAGAAAAATTCAATGTAGCGAATGATAAAAAATATACAGCGGTCACAAAAAAACTTCATGCAGAAATGCTAGCTTATTTTAAATCACAGGAATCAAAATTAGCTATCACGAAAAAATAAAATCTCCCCTTATCTAAATTACTTAATCTATCCTTATGAAAATATTAAAAATTGCACTTTGCTTTCTTCTTTTAAATTCAACCGCTTTTGCACAAACCAAAAAGCCGAATATCATTTTTATTTTAGCCGATGATTTAGGAATCGATGGCGTAAGTAGTTATGGCGCAGATTTATTTAAAACGCCCATCATTGATAAATTAGCGAAGGAAGGAATAAGATTCACAAACGCTTATACAGCCCCTTTGTGCGGTCCTTCAAGGGCAATGATATTAACAGGCAGGTATGCTTTTAGAACTGGTGCCGTGAATCAAGATCAAACAGGAGAATTTACACCAGCAATGGAAACCATGATGCCTAAAATTTTAAAGCCAGCTGGCTACACGAGTGCTATGATTGGCAAATGGGGTCAATTGCCATTAGGTCCTGGTGAATTTGGTTTTGACGAGTATTTGAGATTCTTTGGTAGCGGTGTATTTCACAATAAACCAGATAAAAAAGAAAAATATGTACTTAATGGTAAGGATTTAGTTTTGAAGGATAACGTATACATGCCTGATTTAATGCATAATACGATGGTTGATTTTGTTTCAAAACATACCAAAGATCCCTTTTATTTATATTATTCTTTGGTACATGTGCATGGTGAAATTATGGCAACACCCGATACCAAACCAGGAACCACTGATTATCAGGGTTTGTATAATGATAATATTAATTATATGGATAAGCTTGTGGGCAAGCTGATTAAAACATTAGATAGTCTCAAGATAAGAGATAACACCCTTATTGTTTTCTTTGGTGATAATGGTACTGCTGGTCAAGCGGCTACGATTGGCACCGTGAATGGTAAAAAACTTATTGGTAAAAAAGGGACGATGCAAGAGGGCGGGAGTTTAGTGCCATTAATCGCAAATTGGCCTGGTGTTACACCAAAGGGTGTTGTTTCTAAAAACTTAATTGACGCCTCCGATTTTATTCCCACTTTCGCGGAACTAGCCGGAGCGCCACTGCCTGCAAATATTAAATTAGACGGAACAAGTTTTGCTAAGCAATTAAAAGGTAGCAAAGAACCAACACGTACTTGGATTTTCACAGAATTAGGAAATGATTGGTATGTAAGAGAAGCTAATTGGAAATTAAATCGTGCAGGTCAACTATTTGATATGAGTAATTCACCTTTTGAAGAAAAACTTACAGCAATAGATGAAAAAACCAAACCCATCAAAGATAGATTACAAGGTATTTTAGATAGTTTAAATCCGGGAGCTGGAATTTTAGACAAAGGGGATGGCACAGGTAGACATGCGAATAAGACTAAAAAGAAAGCAAAGAGTTCTTAGTTTCTGTATTTGTCTTTGTATAATCCCATTTTATCAAAAGGAATTGGTTCAAATCCTGGTATTTTTTCAAAAACAATCGAATTACTTTTTAACATAAAATTGCCATTTTTCATATCTACAAATCCTGGATCTTCTTTTGTACTAAAATTGTTATTTTCTGTTGTAGTTGCAAATTCTCCACCCATTAATTTTACTGGTTGTTCTGGCCCACCGATGATTACATTCCCTGAAAATTCATTCCCTCTGGAACGCATACCCTGCCATTCTTTACCTTCAACAATGACGTCGAGATAAGGTAATAATGATGGATACCTTGTTGAATAAGGAGGTTGGTCAAACTTTATTGACTCGGTCAATCTTTTTCTAAGAATTCCATTTTTCCCATAAAACTCTGCTGCTTGTGGTTTTGCCCATGTATAAAAGGCGGCGGATATTACATAACTATTGGATAATGGTTCAATAATAATATTATTCTTCATCTTTAAATCCCAGCCTCCATTACTAAATAATATACCATGATTTACTTTTAAATCATAAAATATATTTCCATATACGGTAACATCTGTGGATGCATCATCACAATAAATGCCCATATTCATTCTATTGGCATTGCCGGTGTGATGAAAATAATTATACCGAACAATATTGCCACGATTACTTGGATCTCTACCAATATACCATGGGGAGGTGTCATCGGAATTAGTTGTTACATCATGTACATTGTTATACTCAAAAATGTGCTCATTACCATAAACATAAATTCCTTGAAATTCTGCATTATAAACTTCATTATGCGAAACAATATTTCCACAACCATTCACATTAATGCCTGCCCATAAAAATTTATTTCTCAAATTGTAATCATGAATTTTACAATTTTCCACCACATTATTGCCGTTAATTAAATTAACTTTACTTCCACCACTTAAAAATATACCGCCACTCCCTGTGTTGTATATATCGCAACTTTGTATGCGATGATTATTTCCAGCCATTCGATCCCATCCAGTGTTGTTGTAAATATGATTTTGAAAGTCTCCAATGATTCTAGAAACAGCTACACCTTTGTAGTCGTCAACGGACATGTCCTCTTTTAATCTTAATGCGCCTTGCCCCATAACAATTCCTGTATTACCAACATTACGAATCGTGCATCCTGCAATGGTATTGTTATTGCCGCGTTCCATATACACACCAATGCCTCTAGCAACTTCAAAAGTAATACCACTTAATGTAATATGACTCACACCTTCCATTGCAATAATTGGATCTTCAAGCATGGAAACCATGATTGAAGCATTTGAAATATTAGTTGGTGGCCAAAAGTACAAGATGCCTGATTTTCTATCTAGATACCATTCTCCTGGGCTATCTAATTCTTCAAGTATATTGATGGCAGCATACTGCTGAAAATCTCTGCCGCTTGCTATTCCATACAAATGGGGCATGGCTAACTGAACTGTTTTTTGCAAAGTATCAATTGACTTTACATTTATATAATCATCGGCATAGCCATAATTGAAAGTGCCACTTAACCATATATCCTCTTGTCCCTGCCATTTTGCGTGTCGCGCATCTGTATATTCAAATTTTCCGCCTCTGTTAGATTTGTCTAACATTCTTGGAACCGATCCCTTGTCGATTACTTTTCCCATTTTGATATATCCCTTATTTGGGTATCTAGCAAGTGTCATTGGATCTCCATTAAAAAATAATTGTAATGGAGCAGGCGTAACTGCAATGGTATGTCCAAATTGCTTGTGTGATCCAAAATCAGTTATTCCAATATTAGGTAAATGCACCTGTAACACATGCCCAGCAGCATTTTCATTTAACCTTTTGATTATTGAAGCATCTTTAATTATACTAAATGCACTTGGTTGAATATTTTTGCCTCCTGTAATAGTTACGGTACCAGTTTTGTCTGCTTGCCAAGTAATTTTTTTTCCAGCTTTACCGCTGTCTTGTTCGTTTAAAACAAAAGTGCTTGTTAAATTATATTGACCAGGTGCAATATTTACAGTGATCCCTTTTGTATTTTTTGCTTTATAATTTCTTACCAATTTTTGTGCTGCCGTTAAACTTGCTACCGGATTTGTAATACTTCCATTATTTTTATCATTACCTTTTTTTGACACATAAAAATTTTGACCATACATCGCAGAGGAAAAAGATATGGCGATGATCAAGTATTTCAATTTAATAAATTGCATTTTTAAAAATTTTATAAAAATAATGGTTTTATGTATCTCTATTTTTTCTAATCCAAATATAAAGTGCTTTAAGTTATCTAAGTCTGGGGTTTATTCAATATGCTTAAAAAGGATTAAATCTCGCTTTTGGTATTTTACGTAATACAATGGTAATCAACAACTTTGATGAATATTTTTATTGGTAAAAACTAATTTTACCTTTTTTGGCCAGTGCTATACATTAATTTTATTCTTTATCTTTAATACACGTATTTATTCTTTATTTTTAATTCACGTATTTACTTTTCATGAAAAAAAGAAATTGTCGCCTTTTTGCCATTGTTTTAGTATTAATTTTTACTTCTTGTGAAAAAATTAATATACCTGTAGACGTGCAAAATCAAATAGCACAATTGCCAGATGAAATTGATTATAATTTCCAGGTAAAACAAATTTTATCAGATAAGTGTTTTGCCTGTCATGGTCCTGATTCAAAAAAACAAAAAGCAAACTTAAGATTAGACATTAGTGATATTGCATACGACCACAAGGGGGAAGATGGCTATAGGGCAATTAAACCAGGCAGTATTGCCAAAAGCGATTTGGTACGTCGCATACTAAGTGATGATCCACATGTTCGAATGCCTACCCCTGAATCTAATCTTGTTTTAACGCCCTATGAAAAAGCGGTACTTATAAAATGGGTTGAACAAGGTGCAAAATATAAAACACATTGGGCTTATGTCGCTCCGGAAAAAGCAGCTATCCCTGACATTTTAAATCCAAATTGGAAAATAAATAATGCTGTCGATCCTTTTATTTATAAAAAGTTAGAAGAACAAGATTTAAACCCGGCACCACAAGCAGATAAACTAACTTTAATTCGTCGACTAAGTTTTGATATTCGAGGCATTAGTCCGACGGTTAAAGAAATCAATGATTTTGTTTTAGACAATAATTCAAAAGCATATGAAAATTTAGTAGATCGTTTTTTAGCAAGTGAACATTATGGTGAAAGAATGTCTGAGTATTGGTTAGATGTTTCAAGATTTGCTGATAGTTATGGCTACCTAGATGATAAACATTATGATCAAAGTCCTTGGCGTACATGGGTAATTAATGCTTACAATAAAAATTTACCCTTTGATAAATTTATAACTTGGCAGCTTGCAGGTGATTTACTGCCAAATCCAACACAGGAGCAAGTTTTAGCTACTGGTTTTAATCGTAATCACAAACAAAATTCAGAGGCGGGTATCATAGAAGAAGAGTTTAGAGTGGAATATGTAACTGATCGCACAAATACATTGGGCGCTTCTTTAATGGCAACAACATTAGGTTGTGCTAAGTGTCATGATCACAAATATGATCCTGTGAGTCAAAAAGATTATTATTCCTTATTTGCATTTTTTAATAGCACTTTTGAAAAAGGCGGGCCTAATTATGGCAGTGATGACATGGTAGCTGGACCTACTTTGTTGCTCACAAAAAAAGAAGAGGAACTAAAAATCCAAAATTTTAAAAATTATATCAATCAATTAGAAACCGATTATAAATTGGATCAGGATAAAGCAACGAAAGCCGCTATTGCACAAGGGGATAAAAATATTGAAACGTCTCTTCAAAAAATGGTGCTGGCTAAGTTAAGCTTTGATAAAACAAATCAAAAGGATCCTAAGCGTACATTTTTTATTAATGAAGCTGACCCATCTATAAATGCAAATTATAGAAATGCTGAATTTGGACAAGGAGTTAGTGGCCAATCATTAAAATATAATGACGAGACCATGGTTGCTTTTCCGCCTGAAAAAATTGGAAATTTTGAAAGGTACCAGCCATTTTCATTTAGTCTTTGGTTAAAAGTACCTGAAAATTATCCCTTAGCAACTGTTTTTCATAAGTCGGATTATCATAGGTATGGTTATCAAGGTTTTGATTTAGTATTAAAAAATAACCAATTAAATTTTAGGGTAATACATAATTTTCCGCATGATGCAATTAGTGTTTTATCTCCCCTACGATTAAAAACAAATCAGTGGTATCATATAGCTATCAGTTATAATGGTAATAGTAAAGCAAATGGTGTAGAATTATTTGTCAATGGGGAAAAGCAATCAAATCAAATAGAATATGATCATTTGGTTAAACATATAAAATCATACCCTAGTATACATAAATTATATGTAAAACCTGGTTTGGTTTTCGGTCTAAGAACATTGGATAGGTCAATGCCTAAAGGGGAAGTAGATGAATTTTATTTATTCAGTAATACGTTGAATCAACCCCAAGCAAAATTTTTATTTCAGCAAAAACAATTCCCATTAAAAGGTGAAAAAGAAGATTTTGCAAAGCTAAATCCATTATTATATGATGCGAGAAAGCAATTAGCAGATTTATATGATTCTGTGCAAGAAGTAATGGTGATGGGGGATTTGCCAAAGCCCCGCCCTACCTATGTTTTAAATAGGGGATTGTATACTGACCCTACTACTCAAGTATTTCCAAATACACCTAATGCAATTTTACCCTATCCCGATCATTTGCCAAAAAATAGGTACGGATTGGCACAGTGGTTATTTATGCCCAATCATCCTTTAACCAGTAGGGTCGCGGTTAACAGAATCTGGCAAATGATTTTTGGCAATGGGTTTGTAAAAACTTCTGACGATTTTGGTAACCAAGGCGCCATGCCTACACATCCAGCTTTATTAGATTATTTAGCTGTTTGGTATCGTGAAAATGGTTGGAATACCAAAGCACTTCAAAAGCTAATATTTATGAGCGCTGTTTATAAGCAATCATCATTGAACTATGCTGTTATAGTTAAAAAAGATCCCCAAAATATTTATTTAAGTCGTAGTCCACGTTACAGGTATCCTGCTGAAATGATTCGTGATAACGCTTTAGCTGTGAGTAATTTATTAGTCCAAAAAATTGGCGGCCCTAGTGTTTATCCTTATCAACCTGATAATTTATGGGAACAGTTAAGTGATAAAATATGGAGGTATCAATATCTGCAAACGGAAGGGGAAGGATTGTATAGAAAAAGTATTTATACCATCCGAAAGCGAACCAGCGTAGTTCCATTTTTACAAATTTTTGATGCTACCGATAGGACCGTTTGTACTGTAAAACGAACTGCTTCTAGTTCACCTATGCAGTCTTTGGCTATTTTAAATAATCCTCAAATGATTGAGGCTTCCATGCATATTGCTTTAAGGATGATGAATGAAGCCGGCTTGGAATTAAAGGATAAATTAAATTTTGGTTTTTTTATTATAACTGGAAGATATCCAAATCTAAAAGAATTAAATTTATTAGCTAAAATGTATACAACAGAAAGGGCACAATTTACATTGCATCCTGATAAAGCAAATAAATTAATTAAGATAGGTTATATGAAACCTACAATAAATAATAATATAGAATTGGCAAGTTTTGCTTCTATTGCAATGGCGCTAATGAATACGGATGAATTTTTAACAAGAAAATAATGGGCATGCAAGAATATTTAAAAATAAAATACCAACAAAACAGACGTGATTTTTTACGCGGTTCTGCATTAGGCTTAGGCGGTATTGCACTTGGATCCTTGTTGGGCTGTAATGGCAAGCCATCACAAAAAATAATTTCACAAATTTTAGAAGAACAGAATATACCATTAGGGTCACCGCATTTTTTACCGAAGGCAAAAAGGGTTATTTATTTGTTTCAAAGTGGCGGTCCTTCACAAATGGAATTGTTCGATTATAAACCCAAATTATATGAGATGCATGGTCAAGAAATACCAGCTTCGATCATGGGTAAAAATAGAATTTCTGGAATGGTGAACAATCAATATTCTTTTCCACTCGCCAAGCCTGCAGCCAATTTTAGTCAATTTGGTAAAAATGGAACCTATGTGTCAGACTTAATTCCACATACCGCATCTATGATTGATGATTTATGTGTTGTTAGATCCATGGTTACGGATCAAATTAATCATGAACCGGCTGTTATTTTCACACAAACAGGAAATCAATTGAGTGGCCGTCCTTGTATGGGATCATGGTTGAGCTATGGTTTGGGAAGTATGAATGAAAATTTACCTTCCTTTATTGTCATGCTATCAAAAGGTGGCGGAGATCAACCAATTTCAAGTGCGGCTTGGAGCAGTGGTTTTTTACCTTCCCATCATCAAGGGGTACAATTTATGACTGGCAAGGATCCTATTTTATATTTGAATACACCTGATGGTATTGATCGAATGGATCGCCGTCGTGCACTTGATTTTATTAAAAATTTCAATGAATTGCAAAATGAAAATTTGCATGATCCTGAAATTGAAAGTCAAATTAATCAAGCTGAAATGGCTTACCGTATGCAATTGGCCATTCCAGATATTGCCGATTTATCCAACGAGCCACAACATATTCTAGATATGTATGGGGATGATGTATTAGTGCCAGGAAGTTTTGCGCATAATTGTATTATGGCAAGACGTTTGGCTGAAAAAGTTTTTCGTTTTATTCAACTATATCATTTGGGCTGGGATCACCATGGTGCACTTGCCTCAGGAATTAAAAGAGCGACCAAGCAAACCGATCAAGCATCAGCGGCATTGGTAAAAGATTTAAAACAAAGAGGATTATTAGATGATACGTTGGTGATTTGGGGTGGTGAATTTGGTCGTACTAGTTTTAGTCAAGGTAAATTAACGCCCGAAGGTTTTGGTCGCGACCATCATCCTGCTGCTTATTCAATTTGGATGGCAGGTGGTGGCGTTAAGCCAGGATTGGTTTATGGCGAGACAGACGATTTCGCGCATAATGTGGTGAATGATAAAGTACATGTGCATGATTTTCAAGCAACCTTAATGCATTTGTTAGGCATTGACCATGAAAAATTTATTTTCAAAACGCAAGGCCGACGCTACCGACTTACCGATGTGTCAGGAAATGTGATACATAATTTAATTGCATGATAACTGAATTCATTGGACATTTCCATCCTTTAGTCGTGCACTTACCTATTGGGATTTTAATTTTTACGTTTATACTTGAGTTAATCCAATTAAAAAGTAAAACTAAATTTGACCAAGCAATTTTTATTGGAATCTTTCTTGGAACTATTTTTGCTATCGTTGCTGCAGTAATGGGTTGGTTATTATCATTAGATGGTGGTTATGATGAAAAATTATTAAATAATCATCAATATGCAGGTTGGATACTTTGCTTCTTTTGTTTTGTGTTAGTGATTGTAAAAAAATATTTTCACGCGCTTTCCTATTTTAATCAACTAAATAAATCACTCTGGGGAATAATTATAGTTGTTCTCTTTTTAGTAGGCCACTTTGGTGGCAGTATAACGCATGGTGCTGACTATTTGGCCCTGGATTTGTCAGCCGGTAATAAGGAAGTTAAAAAAGCACTTTCTATAGATAGCGTTTCCGCATTGCCGCCAGAAAAACAAGCACAAGTGAACATGTATGAGGGACTAATTTATCCTTTATTAGATGCGAAATGTATACAGTGCCATAATAGTGAAAAGAAAAAAGGCAATTTGCAACTCACCTCCATTGATTTAATTTTAAAAGGAGGTAAAAAAGGACCGGCAATCACTGCTTTTAATGCACAGGAAAGCTTAATGATTCAACGTATGCTGTTGGATCCAGCCAGTGACAAACACATGCCACCCAAGGGAAAACCCCAACTCAATAACAAGGAAATTAATTTAATCTATTGGTGGGTGCAACATGGTGCATCTATAAATGATAAATTAGGGGTTGCTTTATTGAATGATACTGTAAAAAATCTAATCGCTAGTAAAATAGCTCCAGTATTCCCTACGCTATCTTTACCACAAACATTTTTAGTTGATTCAAATAAAATTAATTCATTAAAGCAGTTAGGTTTAATTGTACATCCCATTGCCAAAGGAGTTGGATATCTTGATTTAAGTGCAATGAATGCTCCAGTATTAAATGATGTACAGGTACAAAAAATTTCAATACTTGATAGTCATTTAGTTTGGTTGAATTTAGCGAATACAAGAATTACAAACAATAGCATCGCTACTTTAAGTAGCTGCAAAAATATACTTAAACTTAATGTAGCATATACTTCGCTCAATGATGATGCAATCAGTTTACTGAATCAGTTTACAAAATTAAATTATTTAAATATTGTCGGTACGTCTGTTTCAGACAATGGATTAGCTAAATTAAATCTGAGTAATAGTTTAAAAACTTTATATTGCTGGAATACCAAAATCACCCAAAGTGGGGTTGATCAATTTAAAAAGCGGTATCCAAATATTCAAATCAACTTTTAAAATTAAAGTAATGAGCAAAATACCCCAATTAGTTTCAAATTTTTTGAACACGCCTTATCAGTTATCTAATGAAAATATCATTTATTTCAGAACGCATGGTTTTATTAAATTAAAACAAGTTTTAAATGCTGAAGTGATTGCTTATATGGACTTGGTTATTACCGAGGAAGTAAATCGATTAAACAACCAACAATTAGCAATAGAAGATAGAGATACTTATGGTAAAGCCTTTTTACAAATCATGAATATCTGGAAGAATTCAGATCATGTGAAAGAAATTGTGTTTAGTAAGCGACTTGCTGAAATTGCTACAAATTTATTAGAAGTTTCTGGCGTTAGAATTTACCATGATCAAGCACTTTATAAAGAACCGAGTGGTGGTCATACCCCATGGCATGCTGATCAGTACTATTGGCCTTTGGAATCAGATAAAACAATAACTGCTTGGATGCCTTTACAAGAAACGCCATTGGATTGGGGTCCCTTAGAATTTAGTGCGGGTAGTAATCAATTAACTTCAGGAAGGGATAAGGCAATTAGTGATGATAGCCAAGCATTTTTACAAGCGCAATTAAAAGAAAAGGGGTTCCCACATATCATTGAATCTTTTGACTTAGGTGAAGTTAGCTTTCATAAAGGATGGTTATATCACCGTGCTGGACCTAATAAGTCAAATCAAATGAGAAAAGTGATGACCATCATTTATATGGATAAGGATATTAAATTGAAAGCACCTGAAAATAAAAATCAGCAAGCTGATTGGGATACCTGGTGTCCTGGAGCAGAAATTGGAGAAGTAGTCGATACGCCACTCAATCCAATTTTATATCAGGTATAAACTAAATTATTATTTATGTCTTTTAAATTTTCCAACCTTGCGCATCTTTTATTTATTTTTTTTTGCTTAACGGGGTATTCGCAAACAAGCCAAAATTTTTCACATCCTGCGATTAAGGACTATGGTTTAAAAAACTATGTCTCACTTAATAAAACCCTTCCTCATAGTGATACAGTTTCCTGGAAATTGGTAGGAAAATTACCCTACAATTGTCATTTTCAACCTTTGATAGAAATTGAAAATGCGGAAGGAAAAACAATTCATTTAAATTCAAGTAATCCACTGGTACTTTATTTAACCAAAACCGAAAGTTTTGTTGCAAATAAGCAATCAGAAACTTATGAGGCAAAAAACTGGGTGAGCGGTGAAGGCGCTATTTATACCATACCAGCAGGTGCAGTGGTTAAATCTGTACAATATCGTGAAACAGGTTATGACACTAAATTTGTAGGATCATTTGAGTGTAACGATAATGATTATAATATTCTTTGGAATAAAGGAGCGAGAACCGCTTACTTGTGCATGCGCGATTGGTTTTATGACTGTCCTGATAGAGAGCGCGTTGGCTTTTGGGGCGACGGAACCCCTGAGTTAAATCAATGTTTTTATGCGTTTGATTCTAATGCGCATCAACTAGCGAAGGAATTGGTTTTACGCCCTTTAGATCCTAAATTTTATCCCGGACAACAGTTGGAATTTTTAGGAGAATATGGGTTGTGGTATTATTATTTACAAACTGGTGATCTTGCTTCCATCAAAACGGTATATCCAGCTACTAAAAACTTTTTATTTAATACCTATAAGTTCGGTAAAAAAAATCAATGGTTTGATTGGGGTAAAGAAAATAAAGATATAGCCATTATTGAAAAATGTTTCATGTATATAGATTTAGGCGCGCTAAAAAAGATGGCCTTGGTGACAGGTAATTTAGCAGACACCCTTATCATTAATTTAAAAATGGATAGTATAAAAAGTGATTTTGATAAAAAATATTGGAAAGGCAATTTTTATATGTCTGATCAGGTGAATGAACCGGATGATCGTGCAAACGCGATGGCAATAAATGCCGGCTTAGCAGATCGAACGAAGTGGAATGCTATTTATGAATTTGTTTTAACTAAAAAAACCTACTCCAGTTGTTTTTTTGACAGATGGGTTTTTGAAGCGCTTTGTACTATTGGCAAACAGGAGTATGCATTGTTAAGAATGTACAATAGATACAAAACCATGATCCCTGCTAGTTTTTCTACACTATGGGAGCATTACGATCGTTGGTGGGCTTCTAGAATTGATGCTTTTGATGAAGGGTCATCCCTTAATCATGGTTGGAATCCACCAGTAATCAACCTTTCACAAACCATTGCCGGCATTTCACCTATTGAAGCAGGATGGAAAACATTTCAGGTATTGCCTAAAGAAGGTTTTTTACAAACTATTAAAGTAGTTGTACCTGCTATAATTGGTGATATATCAGTAAGTATCATTAAAACAAGCAGTAATTATTCACTCAAGCTTCATACCCCGCAACTCAGTAAATCGATAGTGGGAATTCCAAAAGCATCTTTTACCAAACTTCAAACCATCAGCGTCAATGGAAAGTTAATTTGGAATAAACAATTTATAAACCAGGTAAAGGGAGTTCGCTTTTATGGTGAGGATGAAAATTATATCATGTTTGAAACCAATGCGGGCGATTGGCAATTTTTAGCAATCGGACAGTTGCCATTAAATTCACCAAAAATTCCTGCTAAAAATAGTATACCAGCTATTCCAATTAATAAAAATAATTGGACTGCAAGCGCATCTGTTAATGATAGTCTATTTATGTTTTCGGGTGATAAAATTCCAATAGCAGTCCCCGCCAATAATGCCATTGATGGTGATCATTGGACTGGTTGGCGCGACATGACGCAAAAGCAATATAAAGGGCAGTGGTTTGAACTTGATATGAAACAACTAGTACAATTCAATAAAATTGAATTAGATAATACCTGGGCTTTGTGGGATTCACCCAACAATTATTCAGTGGAGGTTTCTAATAATGGGAAAAATTGGAGTACCCCAATAGCCACTGGATCAGGAACTTTAGGTATTACTGAAATTAAATTTCCGTCACAGCGTGCTAGATATATCAGAGTGAAACAAAATGGCACTGATCCTTTATACCATTGGTCCATTTATGAGTTAAGTGTTTATAATATTAAATAATGAAAAAATTACTAAAAAGGTATTTCCCTGAATTCAAATATGCTTTTTTAGCACTATTTATTATTTTATTCTTTTGTCAATTTTCAAGGGGTCAACAGAAAAAAATAAATAACACAAATCGGCCTAATATTATTTTCATTCTTACCGATGATCAAAGATGGGATATGTTAGGCATTGCAGGTAACCCCATTATAGTAACACCTAATATTGACAATATTGCTAAGAAAGGGGTTCGGTTTACGCATACATTTGTTACAACCCCCATTTGTGCTGCTAGCAGAGCAAGTATATTAACTGGCCTATTTGAGCGAACACATGATTTTACTTTTAGTAAACCCCCGCTAAATAAAGCGTATATGGATATAAGTTATCCATATCTTTTAAAAAATGCAGGTTATCGTACCGGGTTTGTCGGAAAATTTGGCGTTAAATTAGCAACTTCTATTGATAGTATTTTTTCATCAAAAAATGTAAATGGATTTCCTTATTGGAAAGAGGTGGGCGGAAAGAAAAAATACCTCACTGATTTACAAGGGGACCAAGCCATTCAGTTTATTCAGGGATCTGTTCAACAAGAACCCTTTTGTTTATCACTTAGTTTCAGTGCTCCTCACGCAGATGATGATTCTAAAGAACAATATTTTTGGCCTGCATCCTTGGACTCCATGTATGCTTCGGTAAAAATGCCGATACCAGCAACTGCAAGGAATGAATTTTACGATTCATTACCTGATTTTTTAAAAGGCACAATGAGTAGGGAACGTTGGCATTGGCGGTTTGATACACCCGATAAATTTCAACAAATGGTTAAAGGGTATTACCGTATGATCACTGCCGTTGATCAAACAGTTGGGCGAATAACTGATGAATTAAATAAACTTGGCATCGCTGATAATACCATTATTATTTTTATGGGTGACAATGGGTATTATTTGGGTGATAGGGGATATGCCGATAAATGGCTGATGCATGATGTATCGATTCGTGTGCCATTAATAATTTATGACCCAAGGAAATCCGCTACAACAAAAAAAGTATTTGATCAAATGGTATTAAATATTGATGTTGCTCCTACTATTTTAAGTTTAGCAGGAATCCCTGTACCCAAGCAAATGCATGGCAAAAGTTTATTGCCACTAATAAATGGATCTGTAAAAAAATGGTATGATACCATTTTTTGTGAACACTTGATGATTGAGCCAAAAATTCCAAATAGTGAATGTATTCGAACGAAGCAATGGAAGTTTATTAGGTATCCGCATCATCCAGAATATATTGAACTTTACAATTTGATCAAGGATCCATTAGAAGAGCATAATTTAGCCAACCAAAAAATTTATAAGGAAATGATTAATCAGTTTCAATTACAATGCGATA
>CAXNDZ010000006.1:0-29195 GCA_964201225.1 Chitinophagales bacterium
TGCCGCTGCCGGGAGGTCCGAATAAGATTAAATTGAACATGCTAAATAATTAGGGTGCCAACAAATATACACAACTCGCCTAAAATTTTAGTCAACAAAAACCAAAAAACTAAACAATTTATCTGAATGCTTGTTAGTATTTTTGTAACTACAATCTAGTCTATGTATAAACTACTTTTTTTATTACTATTGATCAGTCAAACTGCTTGTTCTCAAACCAGCAATAAAGCCAATACCAAAAACAATACTATGTCAAAAAACATTTATTATTCCACTACCAATAAGGAAAAGGTCGTTGTGCCAGATAGTGTTTGGAAACAAATATTATCACCTGAAGTATATGCTGTAGCGAGACAAAAGGGAACAGAGCGTCCATTCACCAGTATTTTTGAAACCTCAAAGGAGGTAGGTACCTATCACTGTGTTGCTTGTGGGAATCCACTATTCAAAAGTGATACCAAGTTTGATAGCGGTTGTGGCTGGCCTAGTTTTTTTGATCCCATTACCAAAGGCGCCATTATATATACACCCGATAATACCCATGGCATGACACGTACCGAAGTGCAATGCGGAAAATGTAAGGGACATTTGGGACATGTTTTTGAAGATGGTCCGCCACCTACAGGTTTGCGTTATTGTATTAACGGTGTGGTTTTGGCCTTGGAGAAAAAATAATACATCGCGTAAACTGTTATAAAAACACCAACGAAAGAAAGTATCATTACGCTTTGTGAAAAAAACTGCGTCCACTTTATTTGTAAACTCATGCCTTCTTTCATCAACATAACGCTTACGCTTCCCAGATAGCCCACGGCGTCCGCAACATAAATAAAGAAGCCTGCATTGCCCTTCATAGAAAATGCAGCAATCAATCGGTCAAAGAAGATGGAGTTAAATGGTATATACACTAGGTATAATCCCAACCCTACCCAAATCATCCACCAAAAAGGGTCTAACAATTGTTGTGTAAAATAATAAGTGGAAACACCTGCTAATATAAAGCCCAGCAATATAAAAACATGTGCGACCATTAATGCTTTAAAACTATTTTTAATTAATACAACAGCGCCGATAATTACCAAAATAAAAATGGTAATGGGGATTTCTGTTTGGGTAAAAATTGCTGGCTTTGAACCATAGCCCATCTCCTTCCACATATCTGCCGAAAAATTATCTCGTATATCTCTGAAGATAGTAGCGAATAAATAAATGGCTACAAAGGCGATAATACCTGGTAAATATTGTTTTATTAATTGCTTACGATCTAGTGCAGTCATAGGTATGCGCTTGGTTCTGAGGGCCTCATCTTCTGCGGAGGGTGGTGGTACTTTTTCTAAACCATACACACAAATAATTAATGGAACTGCAAATACCAATCCGGTAAAAAACGGAACCCAAAATTCGGTAATATGATATTGTTCCATTAACCATGCGCCTACCGATTTTACCCAACCCGATGAAAAAATAAAACTCACTGCTAAGGCAGCACCAATAAAATCGGTACTTTTTCGTCCTTCTACATAGGAAAAAACAACACCCCATAACATGCCCAATGGAAATCCATTTAAAAATAAAAACATAACATTATAAGGTGCAGGTACAACGGCAAATAACAACCAAGCCAACCAGGAAATACCCGTGAGTAAAAAAATAATTTTATATCGATTTACTTTTTGCAATCCTGAAATAAATTTAATGCCATAAAATTTGGCTAATAAATAACCCAACATTTGACTAATGACTAGGGCTGTCTTAAACGCAATGGGACCAAAGCTGAGTCCATCAAAAGTGCATACCGTAAAAGATTTTCTAAAGCCAAAAATAAATACATAGGTACCAAAAGACACAAGGGCAGCGTAAAGTGCAATGGATTTATCTTTTGACAGTAATGACATATGATTCTTTATTGATGGGCAGCAGTACCAGCTATATTGATGGCCTTTTTCCCTTAACCAAATTTACATTTTATACATGTATAATAATGACTAAATTAGTGCTTTATGAATAAGGCTAAAATTTGTATATCACCCATTGATTGGGGTTTGGGGCACGCCACACGGTGTATTCCCCTTATTCAGGCCTTGGAAAAATTGAACTATGAAATATATATCGCCACAGAAGGATACCATGAAGCCATATTAAGAGAAGCCTTGCCTAATGCCCATTTTTTACATTTACGTGGCTACCGAATAAAATATGCAAAGATAGGTGCCCTTTTACCCCTGGCTATTTTTTTTCAAATACCGCAAATTATTTACAGCATTTATTATGAATATAGGTGGTTGCAACAAAAGCAAAAAGAATTACAGTTTGATATAATCATTTCCGACAATCGTTTTGGTTTTTATCATAAAAATGTGCCTAGTGTATTTATCACGCACCAACTTAACTTTCAAATGCCTTATGCCTGGGCCACGCCTGGTTTTCAAAAAATACAATATGCTTGGTTTAAAAGATTCACTGCTTGCTGGATACCCGACATGGAGGGAGAAAATAATTTATCAGGTATTTTAGCAAATACAAAATTAAAACCCAATATCCCCATTTGGTATATGGGTTGTTTGTCAAGATTAAAACAATACGATCATAAAGAGATTGCTGCCCATCAAGAACCAATTATTTTTTTAGGGATCGTATCAGGCCCTGAACCTCAAAGAACCTTACTTGAGAATTTATTATGGTCGAAAGGCAATCAATTAAATTTAAAATTTACAGTGGTAGCCGGAACGCCAAAAGTAAATGAGGCGTTTGAACAAAATAATAATGCCACGAAGTACCCACATTTGTCAGGCGCTGATTTGGTAAAGGAAATTAATCGTGCTGAGTATATTATTTGCAGAGGGGGCTATACAACTTTGATGGAATTAATCCCTTTTGAAAAAAAATTAATACTTATCCCAACACCAGGGCAACCTGAACAAATATTATTAGGAAAAATATGGCAGGAAAAAAAATGGGCTATTTGTTATGATCAAAGTGATTTTAAATTAAGTGTTGCTTTAAATGAAGCAAGTCAATTTAATTATATAAAACCGCCGTTTACAAATTTTTCAATAGAAGCACTTGAAACTGCTATAAAGCAATTAACTTTATAATTATGGCGGTACAAAAAATAGATATTGATGACTTTATAATTCAAGCGCCTAATTTTCTCATCATTGATGTCCGAAGCCCAGGTGAATTTGAACATGCACATATTGTATCGGCTTTAAATCTTCCTTTATTTACCAATGAAGAACGCGCAATTATTGGCACTACTTATAAAAAACAAAGCAGGGAGGAGGCCATAAAAGTTGGCTTACCGCTTTTTGGAACCAAGCTACTTCCCATGATTGAAACAGTGGAAAAATGGGTGCGTGAAAAACAGCAAGGACCCAATACAACAAAACCAACCATACTCGTACATTGTTGGCGGGGAGGCATGCGAAGTGCAGCCGTAGCTTGGTTATTAGACCTATATGGTTATAAAGTTTACCAACTAACAGGTGGTTATAAAGCCTATCGAAATTGGGTTTTAAATCAATTTATTAAAGCGTATCCCATTAAAGTATTGGGTGGATTTACGGGTTCGGGTAAAACAGAAATTTTACACGCATTACAACAAAGAAATAATACGGTCATTGACTTGGAGGGATTAGCCAATCACAAAGGATCTGCTTTTGGTGCCATTGGACAAGCGGTACAACCTTCACAGGAAATGTTTGAAAATAAATTAGCTGCTGCGCTATTTAATAATAAAACAGATCAACCTTTTTGGGTGGAAGATGAAAGCCAGCGCATTGGACTCGTGATGATCCCGACGCCATTTTTTTTACAAATGCGTAATAGTATTTGTCATTTTATTATTATCCCTTTTGAAGAAAGATTAAATTTTATTGTACAAGGCTATGGCGGTTTTGAAGTGCAACTATTAATTGATGCCACAATTAGAATACAAAAAAGATTAGGCGGATTAGAAACTAAAAATGCGGTACAATTTTTTAATGAAAATAATATTATTGCAGCATTTGCTATTTTACTTAAATACTATGATCGCTGGTATGAAAAAAATACCCTTAGTGCTTCGCCACCTAAACTACTGGTGCAGCAATTCAATGCCGAAAAGGTGGATCCATTGAACAATGCCATTTTAGTGGAGAAAAGATAAATTAACTGCCATTAATCCTATTTAGAATACCCAAGATGAAGTACCTTTATTGGGTTATAGCATTTTATTTATTGGGGAGTCATAACATTAAATAAATCAGAACATTTTTTGAAGCGCGCGCAATTGGAGCTGGAATCATTTTTAAGTTATAATTTATGCAACAACTACTTGCTTGGTGGTTTTTCACAGTGAAGGGATGGCAAATAAAAGGAAGATTCCCTTTTGAACTCAAAAAGGCAGTTTATATCGTTGCCCCGCATACCCATAGTACCGACTTTTTTTTAGGATTGGCAGTAAGAAAAAAGATGCATTTCCATTTTCTTAGATTTTTAGGCAAAAAAGAACTTTTTATTCCTCCTTTTAGTTGGATTTTAAACTACTTGGGTTGCTACCCAGTAGATCGCTCAAAAAATAATAATTTGGTAGACCAGGTGGTGAAAATATTTAATGAAAAGGAAACCTTTCACTTGGCTTTGTCACCTGAAGGCACCAGAAAGAAAGTGTACAAATTACGCTCTGGATTTTACCATATTGCCAAAAAAGCAAATGTGCCGGTGGTCATGGTCGCCATGGATTTTTTCAATAGAACAGTGGTTTTTACCGAACCATTCTATTTATCAGACGACGAACATGCTGATAAACGAAAAATAATCGACTTTTTCAAGGATTTTAAAGGATTCGTTCCGGAATACAGCATTACAGCTGATATAGATTGTTAAGAAAATGCAGAAATTTAAAAATAGTTTTTAGATTCTAAACTATATGCTTATTTTTATGATGGCCATTGGCTAAATTATATAAATTAATAAAAAACAGATACAGTATGAAAAGTAAAATTTTTTTAGCGCTTGCTATTATTAGTCTTGGTGCTTATTCTTGCGTTAGCCCTAAAAAATTACAAGAGGCAGAAGCAAAATACGGCCAATTAAATGGGGCTTATGCTGATTTACAAACTAAATATAGAGATGCGCAGGATATAGCAACTAAAGCAAAAAATGAAACTGAAAAATTTAATTACGTTTCAAAAACTATGCAATCCACAATAGACGACTTGAACAAGCAAATTGATTTTTTAAAGAAAAACAATAATGTTGTTTTAAATCAACTACAAGATATGTCAGTAGTATCAGGTGCGCAAGCGGAAAGCATTAAAAAGTCATTAGAAAATATTGGTTCAAAAGATTCTTATATCCAAACTTTACAAGGTTCTATGGCGCGTAAGGATTCAATGAACATGGCGCTTGTAATGAACTTAAAAGGAGCTATTGGTGATTTGAGTGATGGAGATATTGATATCAAAGTTGAGAAAGGAGTAGTATATGTTGACATCTCAGATAAATTATTATTTAAAAGTGGCAGCTTTTCAATAACTGACAAAGCAACAGTAGTATTAGGCAAGGTTGCTAAAGTATTAGCTGCACAACCAAATATTGAATTCATGGTAGAAGGGCATACCGATTCAAAACAATTAATAGGAACAGGAACTATTATGGAAGACAACTGGGATTTAAGTGTTAAGCGCGCAACTACCATTGTTAGATTATTACAAGAGAAATACGCAATTGATCCAAAGCGTATGACTGCTGCTGGAAGAGGAGAATATATGCCTGTGGCTGAAAATAATTCTGCTAGCAACAGAGCTGCTAACCGCAGAACAAGAATTGTAATTTTACCTCAATTAGATCAATTCTTTAAATTATTAGAAACAAAATAATTACATAAAAAATGGGCTTTTAGTATAAAGCTTGTTTTATATATTATTATCAATATTTGACCCCTACACTTTTTCGGTGTGGGGGTTTTTTATTTGTTTTTGTTTTTCCCCATCTTTCATAAATGTAGTAACTCGTCGTATCTTTGTATGATGCAAGCGTATTTACAAGGTTTAAATGAACAGCAAAAAGAGGCCGTCATTCATATGAATGGTCCATTAATGATTATTGCTGGCGCGGGCAGCGGCAAAACAAAAGTATTAACAAGCAGGATTGCACACTTAATGAATAGTGGCGTAGATTCTTTTAATATATTGGCCCTTACTTTTACCAACAAGGCCGCTAAGGAAATGAAGGAGCGTGTCGAAAAAACCTTAGGCAATACCGAAGCGCGTAATTTATATATTGGTACTTTTCACAGTGTATTTGCAAGATTACTGCGTTCTGAAGCAAGTAAGTTGGGTTTCCCGCAAAGCTTTACCATCTATGATACAGACGATTCTAGATCAGTATTAAAAGCAGTCATTAATGATATGGGCTTGGACGACAAGCACTACAAACCCAATATAGTTCACAACCGCATCTCTTCTGCAAAAAATGCGTTGATTGGTCCAGTGGAATATAATTCCAATACCATGATTCAACAAGAGGATGCAAGATCAAAGCGTCCTGCGATTGGTGAAATTTATGCTTCCTATGTAGCGCGTTGTTTTAAAAATGGGGCAATGGATTTTGATGATCTATTATTTAAAATGCATGAACTATTACGCGACTACCCCGAAGTATTGCACAAATACCAACACAAGTTTAAGTATTTATTAATTGATGAGTATCAGGATACCAATCCGGTGCAGTATCAAATTGCAAAACTATTAGCAGCAGTTCATGAAAATATTTGTGTGGTGGGTGATGACGCACAAAGTATATATAGTTTTAGAGGTGCGACCATTGAAAACATTTTACAGTTCCAAAAGGATTATGATGACGTTAAATTGGTGAAGTTGGAACAAAACTATCGCAGTAGTGCTTCCATATTGGAGGTTGCCAACCATGTAATTAAAAATAACCAGGGACAAATTCCAAAAAACTTGTGGACTGAAAATGAGGAGGGTGAAAAAATAAAGTTGGTTAGAACAATGACCGACAATGAAGAAGGTAAATTTGTTGCGGATGCCATTCAAGAAAATAAATTACGAAATCATTTTTACAATAACGACTTCGCCATTTTATATCGCACCAATGCACAGAGTAGATCCTTCGAGGAAAGCCTTAGACGCACAGGTATCCCTTATAAGATATACGGTGGGCTTAGCTTTTATCAAAGAAAAGAAATTAAGGATTACATTGCTTACCTAAGAATTATTGCCAACACCAAGGATGAAGAGGGATTAAAAAGAATTATTAATTATCCTGCAAGAGGTATTGGAAAAACTACGATGGAAAAATGTTTGGTCATTGCTGGTGAACAAAATATTACTTTTTACGAAGTATTAGAAAAAGCAAAAGCTTTTGGATTTAAAGCAGGCACGCTCACTGCGATTGAGGAGTTTGTGACGATGATAAAATATTTCCAAAATCAACTCACCAAGCACAATGCTTATGATGTTGCGGTTCAGGTAGGAAAGCATACCAATATTGTTAAAGAATTATTTAACGATAAATCAACTGAAGGTTTAGCGCGTTATGAAAATATACAAGAATTATTAAACTCTATTAAAGAGTGGACCGAAAGTCCAAGCAATGAAGAAGGGGAACAAGGCGATAAAGGTTTAGGGGCTTACCTGCAACAAATTACTTTAATCACGGATGCGGATAATGATAAGAATGAAGCCGATTCCGTAAAATTAATGACGGTGCACGCAGCGAAAGGTTTGGAATTTGCTTGTGTATTTGTAGTGGGTTTAGAAGAAACCTTATTCCCTAGTGGTATGAGTGTAAATACAAGGGAGGAGCTGGAAGAAGAAAGGAGATTGTTTTATGTAGCGGTTACCCGCGCAAAAAGACACTTGTGGTTAAGCCATGCGAATTCGAGGTATCGTTTTGGACAATTGGTACAAAATGATCCAAGCCGATTTATTGAAGAGATGCCCGAGGACAAAATTGACAAGTCAAGTGCAGGTGGTGGCGCACGTAACCAAAGTTCTGGCTGGGGCAATGCCTATGACCGTATGCATGGTGGGAATACCAAAGGATGGAGCGAGCCTAAGCCTAAATTAAATACCGACAACAAGCCAAGCAAACCCAGCTATATGCCGGTAGCGCCGCCAAGTACATTGAATAAAAACCATATTCCTTCGGAAAACTTCACCGCAGCCGACCCTTCTGACTTAGAAGCAGGCATGAAAATAGAACATCAAAAATTTGGGTTTGGCGTCATCAAGGAAATTGAAGGCTCAGCGCACAACCCAATCGCATTAATCCTATTTGATAAAAACGGTGAAAAGAAGATCATGCTGAATTATGCCAAATTGAGCATCATTCCATAGGTTTTACCCTTGTCGATATCGGAAAAATATAGTCCATTATTGGGCAAACGCCTTGTTGACCCTCATTTTTGATTATTTTTGTATTCAATTTTACCAAAAAGCGCAACTATGATTACTACAGGCAATACCATTGTAAGCATTTATACCGAAATGACACCCAACCCGGAGACGATGAAGTTTGTCGCAAACAAGCTTTTATATCCAGGAAAAAGTATCGATATCGCCGAGGAAAGGTTAGCGATTGCATCACCTTTGGCAAAAGAATTATTTAGCTTCCCTTTTATTAAAAGTGTATTTATAGCGAGCAATTTTATTACATTGACCAAAAGTGCGGATACGGAAGATTGGCAGGACGTGATACCCACCATTAAAACTTTTTTAAAGGAGTATTTAGAAAATGGTGGTGTGGTAGTGAATGAAGAGGAAGTAGCTAAAATAAAACAAGAAGCTACGAATACAGTGCACGCAGATGATGATGATATTGTGAAGAGAATAAAAGAATTATTAGAGAACTATGTTAAGCCCGCAGTAGAAATGGATGGCGGTGCCATACAATTTAAAAGTTATAATGACGGTGTGGTAAATTTAATGTTACAAGGTTCATGTAGTGGATGCCCTAGTTCAATGGTCACTTTAAAAGCAGGTATCGAAGGAATGATGAAGCGTATGATTCCGGAAGTAAAAGAAGTAGTGGCAGAAGCGGAGTAATTAATTAAGCGGAGCATAGTATTTTAAAAAAGTCTTACTTTTTTAAATAAATCATAAGAGATAAAAAAAGAGTCCTTAAATTTAATTAAGGCCAATTTTTTGTTCCTGCTATTTGATAGTTTCTTTTATAAAATCAGCAACATCTTTTTTAAACTGTTTCCCTGATGCTGGATCTGTATACATCATATGACCAGCTTCGTAATATTTTAGTATAAAATTATTTTGAATGCGTTTTTCTAAACCCATATGTGTAAATGTGTATTCAGCCGCATAAAATGGCGTAGCTAAATCATAATAACCGTTTATTGCTAATACTTTTAAGTTAGGGTTACGACTCATCGCTTCAGCCAAATCCACTGCTGTATTGGCTGGAACCGCATCGTTATTGAAATTTTTATTGTGTTTCCAATCCCACTTAAATCCTGGCGTTGCATATGCTGAAGTTCTATAAGTCAGCATTTTATTTACCTTAAGTTCATTATAATAATAATCTGTAAATGCAGAAATATAAGCAGGGCTTATGCTTGTACTTTGCGGATCGTAGGATGATCCTTCGCTTAATAAGTTTTGATTAATCCCTTTATACCTAGAATCTAGGCGACCTACTGTCATATGTTCACTTCTCAATAATTCTTCTGTGAATTGAGGTTCTTTAATGCGCAGTTTTGCTTTTAATACATATTCTGTGCTGAGTCCTGTGAGTGCAGCATATTGTGACGCAATTTTTTCATTTTCTGCATCAGATAAATCTGCACCCTTCATTAATGCTGTTGCATAATCACCCGCTGCAAATTTTCTGGCTTCTTCTGCAAATGCTGCTAAATCCTTAGATTTATTTTTTATTTTATTATGATACCATGCCGATACTGCGTAAGAAGGTAAATGTAAAATATAAGAAATGTCATCGCCTTGAAAAAAACGAAGTGTACGCATATCCAAAACGGTTGAGACTAGTATAACTCCATTTAAAGTAATGCCTAAATTATCCTGTAAATAATTTGCAACACCTGCACTTCGCATCGTACCATAGCTTTCCCCTAAAATAAATTTAGGTGACTGCCAACGATTATTTTCATTGATATACTGTTTAATAAATCCACTCACTGATTTTATATCTCCATCTACACCCCAAAAATCCTTGTTGTTTGCTTTTCCGACAGCCTTACTTATTCCAGTACCAATAGGATCAATCATTACAATATCACTTATATCCAAGGTTGAAAATTGATTGTCTTCTATTTTATAGGGAGCAGGTCCATTATCATTAGGATCATTAACGATTACACGTTTTGGTCCCATCACTCCCATATGCAACCATATAGAGGAAGAGCCTGGACCTCCATTGTAAGAGAAGGTTACGGGTCTTTTACTTAAATCTGATTGCCCATCTTTTGTGTAAGCAGTATAACCATAAAATGCAATGGGCTCATCTAGATCATTTCTTAAAATGAGCGCGCCTGCCGTTGCCGTATACGTTATTAATTTCCCATCAATGGTTACCGAGTGACGGGTGACTGACTTTTCCTCTTTAGGAATTGATAATGAGTCCTTTACATTAGTCTGTGCAATTAATGGCGCAAAAGAAACAAGTAAAGCAAACAAGAAAACAGGGAGTAATAAAGTTTTTTTCATACTATTTATTTTAGCAATATAAATATACTATAATTGTAACTTAAAGTTTATTAAAATTTAAAAGTATGTTTGGGTGTTGAATGGTTTCTTTATTTCAATTAAAATAATTTAATGAAAACTAAATTTATAATAACTACGATTGGTGTATTTTTTTATTTGTCTTTTTTTGCTCATGCACAACAAACACCCTCTCCATTAATAAATTCATTTCGAGCCTATAAAGAAATGAAAGAAGAAAGTAAATTCAATTTAAATTGGGTACCATTAGGGCCTATGGTAAATAGTGCAAGGGCTGATGTAGTCCAAGTAGATACTGCACATCCGGGAACGATGTATGTTGGTTTTGGTTCGGGTGGATTATGGAAAACAGTGAATAATGGATTAAGTTGGAATTCAATATTTGAAGATCAAGCGGGTTTTAGTATTGGGGATTTTGCAATTGCGCCCTCTAATCCAAATATACTTTACTTAGGTACGGGCGAACATCTTAAGAAACCTAGAAATTATACATTACCAGGTACGGGCATGTATAGATCCAATGATGCCGGAAAAACTTGGGAACATATTGGTCTTGAGGATTCTTGGTCGATTGCTGAAATTGCAGTTGATCCAACCAACCCCAATATTGTGTTGGTTTCTGTATTAGGTCATTTATGGACTACAAATAAAAACAGGGGAATTTATAGAACGATAGATGGTGGAAAAACATGGGAGCATGTATTATATAAAAATGAATTGACGGGTGGAAATGATATTGTGATATCACCAAATGATCCAAAAATAATGTATGCTTCTCTATGGGAGGTTTATCCTGGTATTAGTGGTGAAAATAGTGGTGTATATAAAAGTAATGATGGTGGTAAAACTTGGACCCCTTGTAAAAATGGATTGCCTACAGGACCTAATGTTGGAAGAATTGGCCTGTCGGTTTCCTTTACAAATTCCAAAAAAGCATATGCATTAGTAGATAATCTTAATAATCCCAAAAACCAAGCTGCTGAACTTTATAAAACTGAAGATGGAGGACTTACCTGGAAAAAAACACATACAAGTCCTTTTAAAATATTTTCGGCATATGGTTGGTACTTCACCAATGTTTATGTGAATCCCAAAAATGATGAAGAAGTTTTTTGCTTAGGTATTAGATTAGCACATAGTATGGATGGGGGTAGAACATTTACATTTATTGGCGGCAACGTAACTCGAATGACCCCAAGCATTGCACAGGGATTACATTTAGATCAATGTGAGCTTTGGGTAAATCCCAACAACCCCAATCATATTGCCCTAGGGAATGATGGCGGATTATATGTTTCTATGGACAAGGGTTTAACATGGATACATTATAATAATATACCCACTGGAGAATTTTATGATATAGCCATTGATGCAGCAAATTACACCATCTATGGTGGAACACAGGATGATGCAACGGTATACGGACCTTCGAAAGAATTAAATACAAATTTTAGTGACCCATGGAAATATGTGTGGATTGATCCATGGGATGGTGGTGATGGATGTGTGTCGCAAATAGATCCAGAAAATAAAAATATTGTATACTATAGTCAGCAGTATGGCGATGCCACTAGATTAGATAGAAGTGCAGACACCGCAGTTTCAATAAAACCTAGATTACCAAAATCAATTAATGATACTTTAATCTTTAATTATATTACGCCTTACTTTATTTCTTCCTATCAGAGTAAAACACTTTATCATGGCGGAAATTATATTTTTAAAACAACGGACAGGGGTGATTCTTGGAAGGTAATTAGTCCAAATATTGCGAACTCGGCAATGAAAGAAAAAAAGTCAGTCGCAGCGGGTGCGCTAGTGGAGTCAACTATAAAAAAGGGATTGCTTTATGTTGGTACTGATAAGGGCGCCTTTTGGGTATCGCAGAATGATGGCGGTGTATGGGAGGAGAAGTCTGTTGGTATTGCAAATAATTACATTCGTAGTATTTCCCCTTCCAATTTTAAAACAAGTAGAGTATATATGTGTATGACCGGTATTAATTATGATGATTTACATCGTTATTTATATGTTTCCGAAAATTACGGAAGCGATTGGAAAAATATATCTGCAGGGTTGCCGGATGAGCCTATTAATGTTATTAAAGAAGATCCTACCAATGAAAATATATTATACGCTGGCGGTTTAAGAACTGTGTACGTTTCAATGGATAAGGGGAATACCTGGTCAACACTTGGAAAAAATATGCCACAGGTTGCCATTGCTGACTTAGAAATACATACACCTACTATGGACCTTGTTGTAGCCACCCATGGAAGAGGGATTTATAAAATCAATTTAAAGCCTATTCAAAAATTGATGAATCTGCAGCTACCAAAGGAGCAAGATTATTTATTTGAAGTTACAGAAATACAAAGACCCTGGTTTAACTCTAATGGCGGCGAACCCGATTATCGTAGTTTTGAGAAAGCTAATTTTTCATTTTGGCTTACAGAGGCGCAACCCATGCAACTTTCCATCACTGATAAAGCAAACAAAGAAATTTGGAGCATGAAAATTAATGGCAGCAAGGGTTTGAATGAGTTTCATTGGGACTTAACCCTAAGCAAAAGAACAAGCGATGAGCCCTACTTTGTTCATTACGAAAAATTTATAGATGCAGGAAAATATAAGCTGAAGGCGACTATTGGAAACAAACAATTGGAACAACCTATTAATGTAATTAAAGGAGTATCTCCTTATATACAATAGGCTTTATATGTTATTAAACTACATCAAGTGGGGATTCCTTGCTAAATGCCTTGTGCATTTTTGGATGATCCAATAATTTTTCTGTGTGCGATATAAAAATAGTCGCGATGCCATTTCCTATGAAATTGGTGATTGCTCTCGCTTCAGACATGAATCTGTCAACACCCAACAATAAAGCTAGTCCTTCTACAGGAATCATATTAGTAGCCGTTAATGTGGACGACAATACAATAAATCCACTGCCTGTAACTCCTGCTGCTCCCTTTGAGGTAATCATCAATATGGCAATGATGGTGAATATTTGTTCTATGCTTAGGTGAATATTAAACACCTGTGCTAAAAAAATAATCGCCATGGATAAATATATAGATGTGCCATCTAAATTAAAGGAATAGCCTGCCGGTATTACTAGTCCCACCACTGATTTTGAACAACCCATTTTTTCAAGCTTCTCCATTAAGGATGGAAGTGCGGCCTCCGAGGAAGAGGTACCTAAAACAATCAGCAACTCCTTTTTGATATAATTTAAAAAGGAAAATATATTGACTTTACAATATTTTAAAACTGCGCCTAGTATAAAAATTACAAATAGTGCCATGGTAATATAAACGCAAGCCATTAGTTTCATCAATGGTAACAATGTACTTACCCCATATTTACCAATAGTATAAGCCATCCCACCAAAAGCTCCTATGGGAGCGAGATACATAACAAAATGCAAGCCTTTAAATACATATTTACTTGCCCAGTTAATTTTTGAAATGATAAATGCACGTTGTTTTAATTTACTTATCACTACACCAGCGATAATCGCAAATATTAAAACCTGAATAGTAATATTACTTTTGAAAAAACTTGACCAAGAAAATGTAGCTGCCCCTTGTTTGTATGCAGAAATATCCACTTTTTGAATATGCGAAGTATCCACATGTGCACCTGGTTGTATTACATATGCCACCACTACGCCAATAACTAATGCGATGGTTGTTACAATTTCAAAATACAATATTGCTTTACCCCCAATCTTTCCCACTTTTTTTAAATCACTCATTCCGCAAATACCAGTGATAATGGTCAATAAAATAATAGGATTTATAAACAGTTTAACAACATCAATAAAATACTTACCCAAGGGTTGCATCGCAACTCCTGTGCTAGGCGATATATATCCCACTAAGATACCGGCAGTAATAGAGGCCAATACCCAAAAGGTAAGATTTTTAAAAAGTTTTTTCAATAAATTTATTTTAAATAATTATTTACCAACCTGCTACAAAAAAGTATATCACTTTCTGATACCTGCATTAATCGAATACTTTCATTATCAATTGCTGGATAATTATATACAGTAGCAAATTTAGTAGGCAGTAAGCCCGTTATTTTTTTCACAAAGCATAATGCAATTAAAAAACTTCCCAACGGTGATGGATGGGAGCCATCAGTAAAATATAATTGCGTAGAAGGTTTTTGTATTTTGGCTTCCGCCCAAACCGCGCCCACTGGAACCAACACTGCTTTTGTTTGAAGGGCTAAGTCCTGGTATACCTTATCAATAGCGCCTTGGGTTTGTGGGGTAGCCTCCCTTGACCAAGTATTATATAAATAAGGAGTGGCGTTTTTAGATTTAATTAAATCGCAGAATAATTTTCCATACATCAAAACGCTATCGGCATGTTCCAATGGCCACATACTATTGTCTTGGATGATGACGATATCAAATTTTTCTTGCGCTAAAATTTGTCGGGTACGTAAGCCCTTTCGGCTATTCCAATGATCTCCTAGTGTTGCTCCACCAAAGGTTGATTTTTTACAAATAAGCTTGGTGTTCAAGCTATCAGTTAGTAAAGATACCATCTGTGGCAAGTTATTATAATATATATAACTGTTACCAACAAACAATACGCGTAATGTATCTCTATTACTATTTGCATTTAAATTTGTTAATGCAAATAGTAATAGGATTGTTAAGGATATATTTTTAAATAGCGCAAAAAACAGTTTATTCATTTTTTAAAATAATCTAAAAGCCTGGATTTTGAACCATTTTTGGATTATTTTGAACCTGTGTCACTGGTATAGGCAAAATAGTTCTGTAATAATAACTGCTGGTAGTCGCCGTGTATTGAATTAATCTTGAAGCACTATTTCCTGCAGCATTTATTTTCACATAACTTGTTTGAGTTCTATTTAAGTCAAAGATTCTGTGGCCTTCTAAGGCGAATTCTTTACGACGCTCTACTATAATACTATCTAATAAGGCTGTTGCCTTGATTGCGCCCATAGGAGGTACCGCTAATATTGATGCTGTAAATGCTTTTGTAGCAGAAGCGGTATCTCTTGATTTTCTGATTAAATTAATATCTACCAATGAACTCGTTAAACTATTTGCATCAGAATTTTTTACAGCTAATCTAGCCATCGCTTCTGCCCTTGATAAATACATTTCTGATAATCTAAGAACTTTAATGTTTTCCATGTTTGTACTAATATTGATGTACTTGGTACATAATGGTACATTTACTTCGCCTCCAAGTGAATTGCGATTTCCAAGGCTTAAAAAGTTTCTTCTCACATCCGTATTTGAATAACAATCATAAAGTCCTTTGAAAGTAGATAGTGTAGTACCAGTACTTTTACTATTCATCGTTTGTCTGGTTCCTAACAATTCCCCATAGCCAGATTGGCTTGACAAATATGCATAAGAATCAGTACCTGCATTATCATTTGTATTATTGGCTACTTCAAAAATGGATTCACTGCTATTTTGTGTTCTAAAATCTTGCACCATTGATCCGTATGGATATAAGGTATACTTTCCAGATGCGATCACCAAATTAGAAGCATCGATGGCGGCTTGCCAATTTTCAGTAAAAATAGCAACCCTTGTCTTTAATGCTAAAGTAGAAAACTTATTGAACCTGATTTTTTGTAGAGTACTATTCGCTGTACCATCATATATTACATTACCTGAAGCAGGTAATCTTTTTAACGCCTCTTCTATGTCTAATGATATACGATCATACACTTCTTTTGCAGTATTCCTTGCAGGATATACCACTTCTGAAATACTAGTAATGGGTAATAAAACCAACGGCACTCCAAGATGTGATCCATCTGAGGTATGGTTAAGTGGTCTAGCAAAAAACTTTACTAAATCAAAATAAGCTAATGCACGAACTGCATAAGCTTCGCCCACCAGTTGAGCCGCCTCTTCTTTTTGTAATGTAGAAGCTGCCTTATTAATGTTTTCTTCATTAGCAATAACAGCATTTGCATTGGTCACCACTCTATACATTTGACTCCACATTCTGCTTACATTCGCATCTGTTGCAGTGTGCGTCATGGTATTCATCCCTGTATATCTATTTCCAGTCTTTACACTTCTGGTCATATTATCTGAAATAACTTCAGGAATGACCATTGCGTCTCTACCATAATAACTATAAGATTGCATTAATGAATATAGTCCGTTCACTGCTGCACGAGAAGTAGCGACACTAGAAAAAACATCTTCGGTCAACACGCTCTGTTGTGGTTTAATTTCAAGAAAATCTTTGTTACATGCTATTAAACTAATAGCAATTGTAAATATGGTAATTATATATTTATTTTTCATAATAAAATTATTTCAAATTAAAAATTAATGTCTAAGCCAAATAATATTGTACTAAAAACCGGAGGTCGCTGTGACATCGTGCCATCAACAGAAACCTCGGGGTCTGTATTAAATCGCTTATCTACTGTGTAGGTAAATAAATTTTGTCCCCTAACATATACTCTCGCCGTATTTAATTTTGCTTTAGCTAAAAAGGATTTAGGTAAATTATAGGATAAGGTAATATCTCTTAAACGAATATAGCTACCATCATATAAAAAACGAGAGCTCTCGTAACTACCTGCAGAGGATTGGGTACCCAAGAAAACAGGTTTAGGAACATCTGTGATTTGTCCTGGAGCAGTCCAACGACGCGCATATTCATATTTACTTAAGCCATTGCTTTGATCGGAGAAACCTAGGTTAGCATCTGTTTTTTGCAAATAACCATACTCGTCATAAATCGTATTTCCCCAATAGGCGTATAGTTGAAAACTCAATTTAAAGTCATGGTATGAAAAGCTATTCGTCATACCTGTATAAAACTTTGGCAAGGCGCTTCCATGACTAATTCTAGGTAATGCGGTGGTAAAAACATTAGTGGTAGAATCTTTTGCACTTGATGTATACCACAAAGCTTCCCCATTCGCTGGATTTACACCTGCATACCCTCGTTGGTAATGCGTATAAAAATCATTTCCAATTTTACGATTATATGCAGCATTGCCAGCGTAAGCTGAATCAATATCTGTAATCGTATTGTTATTAGTGGTAAAATTGAAATCAGTTACCCACTTAAATCCTTTGGCAGATGAAGGTGAAATATTTACAGAAGAAATAGTTAATTCTACTCCTCTGTTTTTCATTGCGCCATTATTTACGGTAATACTAGTAACTCCATTTAAACTTGGAATAGATTGGCTAATTAATAAATTACTACTTAATCGATCATACCACTCTACCGATCCTGAGATACGTCCTTTTAATACCGAGAAATCTAATCCAATATTTAAAGGGATGTTTTTTTCCCAAGTTAAATTGTCATTAGATAATTGGTTTAAGCTTAAGCCTGATTGTAAATTATAATCACTTCCTGCGGTATATAATCCTTGAGATTCAAAGTTGTCAATCCCTTGGTTACCTGTATAACCATAACTTGCTCTTAACTTTAATTCATTCACCCAATTCGATTTAAAGAAAGACTCGTTATGGATATTCCAACCAGTACCTACTGACCAAAAAATGGCAGATCTAAAATTTCTTGCAAATCTTGATGAAGCATCTTCTCTTATTGAACCAGATACAAAAAATCTATCATCGTAAGTATAATTAGTATTTAAAAATTTACTAACTAAACTATTCGCCGTTCCTGTACCTGTAGTTAATACAGGGCTTGATCCACCAGCAGGAGTGGTTGTTCCAGGAGCAATACCATTTACTTCAATACTGATGTCTACATCGCTTCTCTTTTGTGCTTCGTAACCTGCAAAGGCCTCAAAACTGTTCTTGTCATTGAAGTCTTTTTTATATCTTATAATATTAGTGGCCACCCAGTTATTAATGTCTTGTGTATAATTTTCAATCGCTCCCCCTACAGCAATATATAAGTTACCTACTCTAGGATCATAATAGATACTCTTAAATGCATGGTTAAAGTCTAATGCATAAGTACCTTCAAATGTTAAGCCTTTAGCAATTTCATATTTAGCAGAAGTGTTAGCAGAAAAATTATAAGTTTTTGCATTTCTATTGGTCGTATTAATAACGGCTACTGGATTATATCCACTATTATAACCCAACTCATATGTTGAACCATCGCTTTTATACACTGGCAACCATGGCGCCAAACGATACATCGCTCTAATTGGATTAGCAAAAAAGCTTCCTCCTAAAAAATTACTCGTCCTTTGAAAACTTCCACTAAAACCCGCTTTCAAACTTAATTTTTTGGTAAGTTCAGAATTTACGTTGACACGAAATGTTGCTTTATCATAATCAATCCCCTTAGTGGTTGCATCTGATTTGTAATAACTTCCTGAAATAAAATAAGTATTTTTTTCAGTACCGCCACTCGCATTCAAATTATATTGACTGTATTGACCCTGTCTTAAAACTTCATTGAACCAGTCTGTATTAACAGAGCGGTTAACGCCATTTGCACTTAATAAGGAGTCAAAAGAAGATGCAGGTTTTCCTGAATTTAACCAACCCTCCTTATAATACTGAACATATTCGTCCGTATTTAATGTTTTTTGATCGGGTGCTAGTGTATTATTGTTATACCCTTTTTGATAGGTAAAATTAATTTTAGCCTTCCCAGATTTTCCTGCCTTGGTCGTAATTAATACAACGCCATTTGCAGCACGAGAACCATATAAAGAAGTTGCAGATGCATCTTTTAGCACTGTTAAACTTTGAATATCATTCGCATTCAAACCAGCAATGGTATTACTATTTAATCCAGAAATATCTCCGCTCACTACTGGTATCCCATCAATTACATATAGGGGTGTTGCAGATGCATTGATTGATCCAATACCTCTTATTCTAATTTGCGGCACACCACCTGCTTGTCCAGTAGCATTGGTAGATTGAACACCCGCCATATTCCCTTGAAGGGTTTCTTGTACGGATGAATTGGGTGCACTCTCTATGGTTGTATTTTTAATAGTACCTATAGAACCTGTAAATGAATTACGCTTTTGATTGCCATAAGCGATCACCAAAACATCATTTAAGTTGTTTTCAGACTCTTGTAATAGGACCACATTATTGGTTTCCTTTAAAATAATCACCTTTGAAATCATATCTACCCTGCTAAATTCAACTTTTTCACCATTTGGTATTTGAATTGAAAATGATCCATCTGCTTTTGAAATGGTACCCTTTTTGGAATTCAAAAGTTTGATAGAAACGTTTTCTAAAGGAGTATTGTCCTTTGAGTTTAACACTGTCCCTTTTATCAGTTTTGGTTGTACGTTTTTGGCCGTGGTCTGAGCCAAGACCGGATTTTGTAACAAACAAAATAATAGGCTGACACCTAAGATAATGATAGGTTTAATTTTCATATTAGATTTGGTTTAGAAATAAAGCAAAAGTTCAGATATTGTTGTAAATTATTTTTATTAACTTACAATAGTGAAGATTTAGTACAAGTTTAGGATTTACAAATTAAAAATATTTTTCAGAAATGAATAAATAAATTACCGAAATTTTATAAAAGATTGAATTATAATGTTTTATGATTAAAAAGGGGAGAGAGGAAATAATATATTTACTACACAAGTGTATTGAGAAATATCAGAGTGAAACCGGTAAAGAGATCATTCAAAATACAAATCGTAAGAATTACGAGGGTCTTGCTATGACCTTAAGCGAAATAAGCAAGGAGCTTCCATTTACGGATCAGCAATTGGGACATGATGTATACCCTCAGGATAAGCGTGAAAAAGAGGCAAGTTACCCATTTAGAAAATATGATATTACGGGCGGTCAAATCAAAGATGCACTTATTGGTCTTGTTGCCAATCCTCGTAATTTTTTAGTAGATGCATGTTATATTTATTTATACCAAATGGGGAGGCTGGCTTTTCTTGAAAATCCAATTGATGAAAATTTAGTCAACGTCAATACAGATGATCATAAAAATGAAGGGGGGTCACTTATAAAGGAAAATCAAGAATTAAAATTAAAGTTATACCAATTTGAAAAAAACGCAGTCAAAAGTCGATGGAAATGGAATACAATTTTATACATCATCGGTTTGGTTGTTATTGCAATGGTTTGTTTTTATATTCCATCTAAAATGTATTTTGAATCCAATGATAAACTTGATGTCTTAAAAAAAGATTTAAATATCCTTCCTTATAAAATAACATTAAGCGAAAAAGAAAGACTAGAGGGTTTGTGGATATGTTATACCGGTTCTCCTCAAGCAAGGCTATCTGATCCAGATAGGTATCAAAAAATTGTTCCCAACATTGTAGAAATAAAATATAAAAATGGCTATTTTATTTATACCAGATATGGCGCTAGCTTTAATCATACCGGATTCGCACAATTCGAAGGCCCTAATATAGTTTCTATTTTTTCAAAAGTAGAAGCAAAAGACAATGAAGAGGGCAATGAAAATTTAATTGAATCACCAAGACACTCATTATTAGAATTAACCAGTGATACCATCATTACTGCTATTTCAGCTTCCTGGAATTTTGATTATGGAAATAATAATAAAATTATAGGAATTAGAGAAGTGTATAAAAAACTAGGTAATGTAAGTAATTTGAAAGAGGTAACCAATACATTAGAAAACGCCAGCTGTAAGTGTAAGATTATAAAATGGAGTGAGATGAAAGATGATAAAGTAATTAATAAAATATTTTATATAAAAAACATGTATTTAGATTCTTTATCCCATCGTTTTTTATTGCCCTTAATCAATGAAAATAGTATTATTTTTAAAGACCCTATTAATGATAGTGTGATTATTAAAAAGGGAGCTGAAATGAAAATGAACTGATATTATTCTGGCAGATAGTATTTGAATACACTTAATAACAAACCCGCCCCGAAGTATCGGGGCGGGTTTGTTATATGATTTAAAATATCTTATCTCTTGTTAAAAAGTGATTTCGATTCTTGCATACAAATATCTTCCATTCATTCCCAATTGCGTTACCCTACGTGAATAGTTAAATTGGTTATTGGAAGAAATACCATTATTATTAACAACCCCTCTTTGAAAAGCCGATTGAGATTCAACAAATTTATCGTAAGTAGGACTTGTTGGCACTACATCTAATCTTTTGTATGAACCCCTAGAAGCTACTAGCAAATCAGAATAGATGTCAAATAAATTATTAGCACCAGTAGAAAATCTCCAGGATTTATTTAATTTATAGCCAATACTTAAATCGGTTACAATCTTAGGGCTTAGCACCTGAACATAAAACCAGTTAGTTGTCCCACCGCCTTCAATATGTGTAACCTCCCCAAAATAAGTGTTTCTAAGAAATAAATTAAAGTCGTCTTTTTTATAAGAAAGAGATAAATACCCTTTCACTTTAGGATTACCGTCTATTAATGTTGCTTTATTAATAGGACTCATATAGGTGGACTCTCTACCTAATAATTTTTCAGAAACTTTTGTTTTGCCTAAAATTTCACGCTTTGATAAAGTAGTTGCTACTTCAAATTTCAAGCTTTGCTTTTTCGGCATCTTTAAATTATAAGCTGAAATGATATCAATACCAGAAGTTCTTAGGTCAGTTGCGTTAGCCATAAAAATTCCCCTAGCTGCATTGTTGGCCAATAAAGTGGTATACAACAACTGCGAAACGGCATCTCCTGTTGCGCTACCCGAAAACGCATCTGTTAAAATAATACGATCTGTGATTTTTGTAGAATACGCATCTACCGTTAAGCTAAATTTATTAATTTTCAAAGTGGTTCCAATGCTAGCACTATTAGAAATTTCAGGCCTTAAACTAGGGATGCCTAAAGCTTGCGCAGCTTTACTGTCATTAGGTAAGGTTGCGTCGTCATAAGCAACACCTCCCTGAAATACAGTAGACGTTTTAGTTAAATATCTTTGTTGTAAAGCTGGCGCTCTAAATCCTGTACTTAAAGATCCTCTTAATGCAATGTTATCCGAAAGCTTATATCGTCCTGCCACCTTTCCACTTAAATTACCGCCAAAGTCCGAATAGTTTTCATAACGACCTGCAAAGTCAAGTAATAATTTTTTAATTGGTTCCATTTCAAAATCAACATATAGTGCAGTGGATGTTCTGCTCTCATTTTTTGCATTGTCTGGTCTGAATCCAGGAAATACTTGCGCGCCACCTGCAGGAATCCCTGTAGTATTATCCGCTAATTTTATAGAAGTAGGGGTACCGTTTAAAACATCGGTTACACCTCCAGTTTTTCGCATGTAGTTTGCCCAAGAAGCTTCTTCTCCAGCCTTTTGTTGGTAATTTTCATATCTTAATTCAGCACCATATGCCACATTTAAATTTATTGCATTATCTAATTTTTTTGAAAAATCTATATTTGTTGTGTTTTGTCTAAATAATAAAGTGCCTGCATCAAATTCTGATTGTTTGCTTTGATTATTATAATATGCAGATACATTTAATGTATTCTCAATATTAAAACCAAAACTATTTTGACCATACGTATTACTCAAATCATAATTCCAGGTTCCCATCTTTCCCTTTAATCCTGTTCCTAAAGAAATGTCGTTAATATTAGAAGTGATTTCAGGTAAAAATCCATTTGGATAAATAGCAGGTATATTACTGTTTTGATAAGGCATACGGTAAAAACCGGTTGAATTCCCTACTCTATTACTTAAAATACTAAAGAAATAAAATTCGCCGCCTTTTTTTAAAGCCAATGCCCCATTAATAACACCTTGTAAATTTCGAGTGCGCGACTGACCCACCCTCATTTGAAAATAATTACGATCTACGCCAAGTGCGGTCATTAATGCATTACTGGCTGAGTCACCTGATTTACGATTATCAATATCTCCTGTTCTTTCGCCAGATCGAATGGTAGGTTCTCTTTGCTCCATATTCAAAGTCACATTAATAAAACTTGCTTTTGTTTTACCAATTTGCCAGCCGTAATTTACAGATGCGTTTGTTTTTCGGCCATCCATAACACTATTATTATAATATTTAGGATCGTTTATACAAAATTGACAAGGATAGGTTTCGCCTAATTTAAAACTACCAGGAGCGGCTTGCTTGTAAGATTGATAAGTAGTAATATTTGCACCCGAACTAAATACGGCTTTTCCAGTTCCAATATTTTTATTTAATTGAATATTAATAACACCAGCAATCGCATCAGATCCGTATTGAGCTGCTGCTCCATCTCTTAGTAATTCGATTTTATCTATAGAGGCAGCTGCAATGGCATTTAAATCCGTTCCTACCGAACCTCTTCCCATAGTTCCGTTTACATTCACCAATGCGGAAGTATAACGGCGCTTACCATTAATTAATACTAAGGTTTGATCGGGACCCAAGCCTCGAACAGTAGCGGGATCAACGTGGTCAGTTCCGTCAGCTACTGTTTGTGTAGTAGAATTAAAAGAGGGGGCTACATGGTTTAATATATCTGTTAAGTTGGTTTGTGGAACTTCAGAGGTTAAGGTTTTTAAATCAAATACATCTACTGGGGATACGGACTCCAGTTTAGTTCTTCCAACACTTCTTGTACCCAACACCACTACTTCATTTAAGTCGTTATTACTTACACTTAGTTGAATATCAATGGGATTGCTGTTTTTTAAAGTATATGATTGATTTGAAAAGCCACTAAAACTAACTACAAGCATATCTCCAATTGTTGCCTTAATTGAAAATAGGCCATTCGTATTGGTCTGTGTTTTTACTTTGCTTCCCTTGATAGATATGGTAGCGCCAGATAAGGCCTTTCCTTGTTCATCTTTTACTTTACCAGTAAAATTTGCTTCCTGACCACTTGATATGAATGCAGTAGCAATCATAACCATAATCATTAAAAATTGTTTCATGTTAATGGAGTTTATTGAATAAAACTAATCAATTTAAACCATTAATAGACGGAATTCAGAGATTAAAATTTTTCGTAAAGTGCGCGTAATTTGTCACGCGTCATAATGCTTTCCCAATTGGACCCTAATGCATTTTCCCATAATGGTTTTAGGCTTAATGAAATATTAATCATTTCATCAAACTGCGCTTCCGTTAAGTTGGCACATATACCTACAGGAATTTCAATCTTGTTTTTCTCTACCATAAATTTAAACTCTTCCACACCTGCTGGATAATATTCTTCCAAATGGTTCATTACTATACAATTGCCAATACCATGTTTGGTTCCCAATAAATAGCTTAAACCATAACTCACTGCGTGCGCAACACCCACCTGACTGTAGGCAATACTCATACCGCCAGCATAGGAAGCCATCATTAATTGTTCATCACTCTGCTCATCCCAGCCAGTTTTTTCGACATATATTTTGCGGCAAAGGTCCAAAGCTTTTTCACCATAGCTTTTACTAAACTCATTTAAGTAAGTACCTTCTAAACTTTCAATACAATGTATATAACAATCCATTCCGGTATAAAAACGTTGATTCGCGGGTGCGTTTTTAGTTAATTCGGGATCTAATACAATTTGATTAAATGGCGTGAAGTCAGAGTTCATTCCCAATTTACGTGTTGGGCCAGTCAATACGGTGGTACGACTTACCTCAGCACCTGTGCCACTTAAGGTTGGAATACCCACTTTAAAAACACCAGGGACTTTAACTAAATCCCATCCTTGATAATCAGCCGAGGATCCCGGATTGGTCATCATCAATGATACGGCTTTTGCTAAATCCATGGCCGAACCACCACCAATACCAATAATACCGCTTACTTCACCAAATTGAGCTTTAAGCTCAGCCGCTAATGCATCTACTTGTTTTGTTTTGGGTTCCTGTGTTACATCCACATATACAATCTTATCTTTTCCTCTTAATGGAATACGACCCGCTAAAGGTTTACCAATAAAATAATGATCCAAGAAAAATATCATCGGAAAATTATCTTTTCGGCGTGGGGCCAAAATTTCATCTAATTGGTTAAATGCGCCACGACCATAAACAATATAGTCAACTAGTTTTAAATTCTTAAACTGCATTTGTATAATTTTAATATAAGCGGATGAATCAAAGATAAACTATATAGCGGATTGAATTACTTGGTTTTTTAATTAATTACCATGCATCTTATAAAAGCTTTGCCGCTTTAATTAAATCGGCAGGCGTATCAATTTCAACACCCATATATTCTGTTACGACCATCTTAATGGAGACCCCGTTTTCCAAATAACGCAAACACTCAATTTTTTCTGCTGCTTCCAATGGAGACATTGGCCAATTAGTAAAATTAAGTAATGCTTGTTTTTGAAATGCATACACACCAATATGTTCATAGTAAACTATGGGCGAATCGGTACTTCTAGGATAAGGTATCACGCTTCTTGAAAAAAACAATGCATTGTTATTTATATCTACTGCTACTTTTACATAATTAGGATCCTGAATTAATGTGGCATCCGTTAGCACCTGCATTAGTGAAGCAACTTGAACCGACGCATCCGAAAAAACTGCAATAACTTTTTCTAGCGGTTCTCTTTTTACAAAGGGCTCATCGCCTTGTACGTTTATCACAATATCAATGTCCAAGTCCTGCACCGCTTCGGCAATTCTATCGCTACCGCTTTCATGTGAACGCTTGCTCATAATGGCTTTCCCGCCATGTTGTATAATTTCATTAAAGATAATTTCACTATCTGTAACTACATATACTTCATCAAACAAACCAGTAGCTATTGTGTTATCATAGGTATGCCTAATCACCGTTTTGTCACCCAATATTTGCATTAATTTAGCTGGAAAACGCGTAGCGGCATAACGAGCAGGTATAAAAGCACCAATTTTCATAAATGAAACTTATTTAATAATCCGTTTTAATATTTTTATTAAAAGGTATTTTTAATTGATATAATAATTCTTGGTCTCTTTGGTTATCTAAAACATCTAAACCATATTTAATTTCAGACATGGGTGTGCTATTATACGTGCCCAATAATTTATCCCAAAAGGAAAATATATTTCCATAATTACTATCAGTTTGCGGACGCATTAAATGATGATGTATGCGATGCATATTAGGCGAAACAATAATTAAGCCAATAGTTTTATCAAACCAAGATGGGGTATTAATATTTGCATGATTAAATTGAGAAAGCACCACACTTAAACTTTGATATAACATGACCAACCACATGGGGGTACCTAAAACAAAAACCGCCAATATCGCAAAAACCGCACGAATGACAGATTCCCCTGGATGGTGACGATTTGCTGTGGTCGTATCCACATGGGTGTCTGCATGATGGACCATGTGAAATTTCCATAAAAATTTTACTTTATGTTCAATCATATGTACCAAATACGCCCCAATAAAATCAAGTAATAATAAACCAATTATGGCCGACGCTATGATTGGCAAGGACACCCTATTTAAAAGTCCAAAATTATTTGCAATCGTCCAATCACTTGTTTTTACCATTAAGAAGGCAAAGCCAAAATTGATTACAATGGTCGTAAGGGTGAAAAAAATATTAATGGAAGCATGGCGCCATTTACTATATTGAAATTTAAATAAAGGAATGGCTGATTCAACCAACCAAAAAAATGTAATTCCGCCTGCTAAAATAAGCGCGCGATGTAGGCTTGGAATACTACTAAAATAGGACTGTATGCTTTCAAACATGGGCTTCTTTTTAGACCATAAATGTAAATAAAAAACCCGATGTTCTGAGAAGATCAACGGGTTTTAAAATCTGCCCTGGGGCATATTTATAGGGAACGGATTAGCTATTTAACATGAGCGGCATCACTAGCATTAATAAATCCTCGCCCGGTGCTTGCTCTGATGGTTTAATTAAGCCTGCTTTACTTGGTGTAGATAATTCAATAAAAATATCGTCAGTATCTGCAGCGCTCAACATTTCAATTAAAAACTTTGCGTTAAAGGCAATTTGAATATCCTCCCCTTTGTATTCACAACTCATTCGCTCATTACCCTCAAAACTAAAATCAATATCCTGCGCTGCCATTTGCAATTCGTTACCAGTGATACTCAATGCAACCTGATTGGTACTTTTATTACTAAATACATTTACACGACGTAATGCATTTTGAAAATCATGTTTGTTTACAGTTAAGCGATAAGGATTGTCAGCAGGAATAACCACTTTATAATCAGGAAACCTCGCATCAATTAAGCGACAAATTAATTGTGTTGATCCATGATCTACAAAAAGATGATTACTATTAAAGCTTACCGTTATTGGATCTTCATTATCAGGCAAAGCATTTTTTAATAAGTTCAATGGTTTTTTGGGAACAATGAAAGATGCGTTTTGTGTAGCCTTAGTATCGGTACGCTTATATCTTACTAAACGGTGTGCATCGGTTGCAACAAACTGAACGCCATCTTTTGATAATTCAAAAAATACGCCAGTCATTGCTGGTCTTAAATCATCGCCACTTACTGCAAATAAAGTTTTATTAATTGCAGTTAATAGTCCAGTGCTTGTCATTTTAAATCCAGTGGTATCATCGGCGGTAGGTTCTTTCGGAAAATTATCTGGATTTTCGCCCATCACTTTATACTTACCATTATCACTTGTAATTTCAACAGCGTAATTTTTATCAATATTAAAAGTAAGCGGCTGGTCTGCAATATTTTTTAAAGAATCAATTAAAATTTTAGCAGGAATACAAACGCGACCACTTGCTTTGCTTTCCACATCCATTTGGACACGCATCACCGTTTCCAAATCGGTTGCAATAATATTTAGTTTTTTATCTTCAATTTCGAATAAAAAATCTTCTAAAATTGGTAAAACGGTATTGGTATTAATAACACCTGCGATTTGTTGCAAATGTTTCAAAAGAGAGGAGGAGGATACTATAAATTTCATAATTCCTTTGTATTTATTTAACTTTTCTAACAAGACAAACCTAATGTAAAATCTTAAGATTAAAAAGCTATTTTAGCATTTCTTATTGACATTCTTATCTACAAAATGAATAAAATTAGAATTGGTAAAGAGCAGGCTATTCAAAGGATACGGCATTTTTGTGCCTATCAAGAAAGGGCCCAACAGGAGGTACGCGATAAGCTGTACGAATTGGGCATGACTAAAAGTGAAGTGGAAGAGATTATATCCAATTTAATTACAGACAATTTTTTAAATGAAGAACGATTTGCCACCCTTTTTGCAGGAGGCCATTTTCGAATAAAACAATGGGGGAAAAGTAAAATTCAATATGCACTGCAGCAAAAAAGAGTGAGCCCGGTAAATATTAAAAAGGCTTTAAAATGTATTGACCTGGATGACTATAATACCACTTTGCTATTTTTAGCCAAAAAGAAATGGAATAGTCTTAAAGGTGAACGGGGCTTAAGTCGGATGGCCAAAACACAGGCTTTTTTATACCAACGCGGTTTTGAATCGGCCCTCATTCAGCCCATTTTACAACAACTAAATAAGGGAAAATAAATAATCCCCGTTTATTGTATCTTTAATTAAGCATAAATCATTATCAGTGTCGTCACTTAAATTTA
>CAXNDZ010000007.1:0-28063 GCA_964201225.1 Chitinophagales bacterium
TTTACCTATTTCCATTTTGCAGCATCCAAAGAATTAACGGATGCGATGATGAAATCGCATGCAGTATGTATTGCTTATGAAACAGTGGAATTACTTGATGGTTCTTTGCCGTTATTAGTTCCTATGTCGGAAGTTGCAGGAAGAATGGCTGTGAATGTAGGTGCATATTATTTAGGTAAGCCATTCGGGGGTAAAGGAAAATTATTAGGGGGTGTGCCAGGTGTGAAACCAGCGGAAGTATTAATTATAGGTGGTGGTATTGTAGGAACACAGGCAGCGAAGATGGCAGCAGGCCTAGGCGCGAATGTAACTATCATGGATACCAACTTAACAAGATTAAGATATTTATCAGATGTAATGCCAGCGAATGTGGTAACACAATATTCTACTTTAATGGCGATACAAGAAAAATTACCAACAGTGGACTTGGTAATTGGTGCTGTATTATTACATGGTGCTAAAGCGCCGCACTTAATTAAAAAAGTGGACTTGGCATTAATGGAAGCAGGCACAGTGGTGGTAGATGTTGCAGTGGATCAAGGCGGTTGTATTGAGACCTGTAAACCAACTACACATGAAAATCCTGTTTACATGGAACAAAATATTTTGCACTATTGTGTTGCGAATATGCCAGGCGCAGTCCCACAAACATCAACACGCGCTTTAACACAAGCTACTTTACCATACGCAATTGCGATTGCGAATAAAGGATGGGAAAAAGCATGTGTTGAAAATGCAGCACTTGCGAAAGGATTAAATATTAAAGCTGGAAAAATTTTACACAAAGGTGTAGCGGATGCTTATAATGCGTAATAAATAAAGGTTTAAAAGATTTTTAGTTTCAATAAAAGATATTTTTAATTGATGACTTCCCTCAACAAAAACGCCCCGAATTATCGGGGCGTTTTTTATAGAACATAAACTTTTTAAATAAACATCTTATTTCCAAACAGTCCAACCTTTCCACCAAGTTTGGTTAACGCCAGATGTAGCAACTGCACCTCTAAATGTTACCTTTTCAAAGAAAGCATTTTGTAATTTAGCATCTGTGAAAGCACCATTCTTGCTATAGTCTAAATGTAAACCGATTCCTAAAGTACCCAAAGTAGAAGCAATATTAGCTGTACTTGTATTAGCATTTGCAAATGGAGTAAAGTCAGGATTCAAATAATTAAATGGTTGAATTAATTTTAAAACGTCTGCAGAAGCAGAAGTTAAAATTGTATTACCATAGAATGGATTTGAAAACCAAGTAGTTAAGCCTGCAACTCCATCAGCGTTAGAAGCATATGTTGCAGCTGTTCCTGTTGAACGAACGTAATCAATATTTACTGTGTTGCCTGCTAAAGTAGTATTCTTGATTCTAATTGTGCTGTCTACAATATTTTTATCAACCGGAACACCTGATGAAGCATCAAATTGAATTCCTCTAGGCCATCCTGCAATAATTGAATTCATGATTGAAATACCAGTATTTCTTCTGATATGTGCACCAGCTCTATATAAACTATTTCCTTTAGCAGAAACCGGATCAATTCTTGGTCCAATTGCAGTGATATTTGAAAATACTGCAGTTGTTTGAGGCGTTACAGTAGTACCACCACTATTATTATCTGATTCAAATGCTTCTGAAGTAGAGATATCAGCAATTACTGAATCTCTTAAAATGATACCAAATTGAACGTTACCGTTAAACCCATTGTCAGTATCAAAATCATCATCCTGTGTTTTATAAGCAATCAAATACTTACAGTTTACAGTACCACCAAACCACTCAAATGCATCATCCTTTGCATAGGTAACTTGAATATGACTAATAGTTGTTCCACGACCAACACCAGACATTGTTAAACTATTCAATTCATTGTCTGGTTGGTATGCATAACCTGCATATTCAATTCTCACATATTGTAAAATACCTGAATTATCGTCATCATTTCCTGTAGGGAAAGCTGCATCACCAGATCCTGCTAAACCATAACCTACTTCTGTATCGTTCACACCACCCTCTACTGAAGTTAAACCTACAATAGAAGTTCCTTTCCAAGGAAGCGTTGTGTTAACTTTAGCTATACCTAACAAAACCACCCCACCCCAGTCACCTGATTGTGGGTTTGCTGAAGCAGAAGTAAATACGATAGGTTTATCTACAGTACCTTTTGCGATTATTTTTGCACCACGGCAAATAACCAATGCAGCTACATCGGCACCTGATGATTTACCCATAACTTTTGCACCTTCTTGAATTGTCAAGGTAACTCCTTTAGTTATATAAACTAAACCAGAAAGGTAGTTTACATCTTTAGCATACAAGGTTGTGTCTTTGGTGATTTTTCCAGACAAAGTGATTATGTTGCTTACAGCACCCACTGGAGTTACCTCCTTAGTCACTACGAAGATTTCTTTTTCGCCGTCCATTTCGATCTTTCTACAACCAGTGATGGCTAAAAAAGCGAGAGATAAAATAAATAATTGTTTCATTGTTGTTGTATTTAAAAAAAGTGTTTGATTGTGTATTATAATGAGTAATTAAGTGTTACGCCAAATGTGGTACCAAATTTTCTTGAGAATCTAGTTGCATCATTATTCTTGTCATAGTCAGTATTACTATTGTTATTTTGATAGAAAATCTGTCTTTGATTTAAGATATCTGAAATAGTAAATTTGAACTCAGCCTTATTTTCTGCAAACTTTTTACTGATTTGGAAATCCACTAAAGCTCTTGGATTCTCAAAAACATCTGGAGTACTTGCACCTGCTTGAAGATCACCAACTAGATAAATTCTTTTACCCACTTGATTAAATAAGACAGTCATATTGAATCCTTTCTCAACCACGTCGTATAACAATCCAGTATTGATCAAATAAGGAGACTGCCCTTGCAAAGCTCTGCTTAAATTTAAAGAAGCGTCATCAATTTTTGAATTGATATAAGAACCATTTGCTTGTAATGTAAAATACTTATTCAATTTTTTACGTCCTTCTATTTCAAAACCAAAAGCTGTTGCCTGAGAAACATTTTGGAATGAAAATAAGCTAGATCCACCTGCTCCTTCATTATAAATACTCTCTATTGGATTTTCAAAATTCTTATAGAATACACCAAAAGTAAACATCTCACCAGCAGCTGGATATAATTCATACCTTAAATCAGTGTTGGTAATTTTAGTACGTTTTAATGATGGGTTACCAGATACAGATGCGTTTAGTTCAAAATCATAAATACTCAAGGCAGCTAATTCTCTTAATTCAGGACGAATCACCGTTTGTGAAACTGTTGCTCTTAAATTTGATTTTTGACCTAATTTAATGGTAGCATTCACACCAGGTAAATAGTCAGTTACTTTTGAATAGGTATGTCTTGGGTCCCATTTCTTAACTGATCCAACTAATTGATCAAAATTTTCAACTCTCAATCCCCAAACTACTCTTATTCCATCCGATAATTTATTATCAAATTGTAAGAATCCAGCATTCAATATGGTATTAGCGATATATCTGAAGTTTCTATTTTGAATCGAATTGAAAGCAAATTTATTGTCTGAACCATTACCGAAATTTTGAGGCACAAAAGCTGAAGCAGCGTCTAATTGTCTTAAAGAAGCATTATCTCTTGGTAAGTAGACAGCAAATAATTGTGCATCATACAAACGATCTTTAACTTGAATCATGTATCCAGCCTTAATAGTTTGTTGTTTAACTTTCAAAGTCAAATCACCTCCACCAGTATAGATATAATCAGATAAAGTTTGGAAAATACGGCTACCAGATTGTTGTGATAAAGAATTAGAAATATTTAATACGTATGGATTTGAAGTCCCCACACCTTTTGTATATAAAATTCTTCTTTGATCAGGCGTATAAGCATCTAATATATTAAATGCACCATACCAATTGAATTTTAATTTTTGAGATAAACTATGTTCTCCGTTTAATTGATTTGTAAAAAAAGTATTTTGTCCAAATACAAATTCATTCCCTTTTATCGAATCTTGCCTTGTGTAATCAACACCTAATCTTGAATTATAGGTATTTGCAGTCTTAACGCTTACAATAGCTTTATAACTGATTTTATTTAATGGATTCAAAAACATTGTCAAACCAGCAATAGCGCCCATATTGATATCCTGAAAATACTTGCTATCTTTCAATGCAGAAATGGGGTTGAATTTTTGATCAATAATACCATTTTGATTATTCACATTATCTTGGAAACGGTATGCATTGGCATAGTTTATTCCTAAAATACCGCCTATTTTTTTACCCCATAAAGTACCAGCAAAACCGCCATTCATTTGTAAGCTAATATTTGGTTTAGCAGTAGTCATTACTGGGGCCCAATTATTTGACATTGTTTTTCCTAAGGCAGTTTTAGCTCCAATACTAGATGTATCAAAATTCGATTTTGTCATATAGCCATTAGGTAATGCCCTAGTGCCATCATCTAAACCCAACCAATCCGTTTTTCCCCCTTGGTCTTTAAAGAAATCCTTTCCTGTTACTAAAGTATTAGCGCTTGTACCCAATTGAATATTAAAGAAATTTTTTGAAGGAATATCTTTAGTATTAACTTGAATCAATCCTCCGGCCCACTCTCCTGGTAATTCAGGAACGAAAGCTTTATTGATGATGATGTTATCAATGATTTGAGAAGGGAATAAATCGAATGAGAATGTCTTACGATCAGGCTCTGTACTTGTTAATAATATGCCATTTAACATTGCTTGGTTATAACGATCTGCCAAACCTCTTACAATAATGTACTTACCTTCTTGAATGGAAGCACCTGGTGTTCTTTTTAAAATTTCAGCAGTATTACGATCTGGACTTCTTTTAATGGATTCAGCAGAAATAACTGAAGCTACCGTGTTGGTGTTTTTTTGAAATGCGATCAATGCATTGTCAGTAGCACCTTTATTAGCTGATCTGCTAGCAGAAACCACCACATCAGTTAATTTAGAATTTGCTTCTTCTAATAAAACATCTAAAACAATCTCTTCACCAACAACTGTCGCCTTTATATCATTAACCGTCTTATTTTTATAACCAACATAAGTCAAATCCAAGGTATATGCTTTTGCTACATCTATCGTAAAACTGTATCTACCTTCTATATCCGTTTTAGCAACCTGTGTTTTATCGGATTTTAAGGTTAACGAAACGCCAATTAAGGCTTCGTTTTTCACACTGGTAATTTTACCAGTGATTTTAGCTTTTTGAGCTTGAGTTATAATTGCAAATCCTACGAAACAAATTAAGAGTAATAACCTTTTCACGATGTAATTATTTATATCGCAAATATTAGACTCTAATGTTACCGGAATGTTACCTCAAAGTGAACTTAATATTAACTATAATGGAGTGAAGATGTTATAATTATATAAAACATTGATTTTCAATAATTAAAAAAATATATGGAAATAATATATACTTCTCCATGAATACTTAAGGGGGTTCTAGAACAAAAGTTCTTGAACCCCCTTATAAATAAATAATATATTATGATTAATCTAAGTGATACACCTTATGCAAATCCTTGGTACATGTAAAATTAACATCTAGGTCTTTGATGATGCCATCATTAATATCATATACCCAGCCATGTAAATGTAAGGGTTGTTTATTTTTCCATGCATTTTGCACAATAGATGTTTTTCCTAAATCATGTACTTGTTCCATCACATTTACTTCCACAAAACGCCTAGCCCTTTGCTCCATATTTTCGATCGCATCTAATTCTTTGTGATGGTACCTATATACATCTTTGATATGTCTTAACCAGTTATCAATTAAACCAATCTGTTTATTTCCCATCGCTGCCAATACACCTCCACAGCCATAATGCCCACATACTATAATATGTTTCACTTTCAAAACTTCCACTGCATAGGATAAAACACTCAACATATTCATATCGCTATGTACTACCATATTGGCAATATTACGATGAACAAACATTTCTCCAGGATTCGTTCCGGTGATGGTATTGGCAGGCACCCTGCTATCGGAACAGCCTATCCATAAGTATTCAGGATTTTGACTGTTGGCTAATTTTTCAAAATAAACAGGATCTTGAGCCAATTGACTTGCTACCCATTGCTTATTATTTTCTAGAAGTTGCGCGTATGATTTATCCATTGTATATTAAAACTAGTCATTATTTTGGATTTTGTTTGAAGTTTAAAAAGCAGATATCACCCTTGATTAAGGCGAATTGACTTAATTTTATTACATGGGTATACTAATAGAAGTATTGGGCTGGATTGCTTCGGTCCTAATTGTAGGCTCCTATGCCTTAAATATTACAGGCAAATTGCCTGCCTCAAGCAAAATTTATGTTTTAGCCAATATTATAGGTGGGGTGTTTTTTGTAGTAAACACTTATTTTCACAAAGCCTACCCTTCCATGTTTGTAAATGTAGTATGGGTGATTATTGCCATTTATATGATCAGCAAGAAAAAAAGTAATTCCGAAATTGACTAGGGTTAGTTTCCTTGTGCAAACGCAATTCAAATTGCTTAAATTATCAATGAGAAATGTCCTTAAACAAATTCAATAGCACAATTGTAAGTGGGGTAAAATGGCTCGCTATTTATTTAATAGTCGGCGGCATAGTGGGATCGGCGACCGCATTTTTTTTACAATCACTTGATTATGTAACGCTATTGCGCACAAACCATATTTGGGTTGTATATTTTTTACCTATGGCAGGTTTGTTGATTGGCTTACTGTATTACTATTATGGTGACGCAGCGAATAAAGGAAATAATTTATTAATTGAAACGCACCAGTCATTAGAAAATGGGGAAACCCCAAAACCGATTCCATTTAAAATGGCACCTTTAGTTTTTATGAGTACGCTGCTAACCCATGTTGCTGGCGGATCGGCAGGCAGAGAAGGTACTGCGGTACAAATGGGCGGCGCTATTGCAGATCAGTTTACTGGATTTTTTAAGTTAAATACAGCAGAACGAAAAACAATATTAATCATTGGTATTAGTAGTGGATTTGCTGCGGTATTTGGAACACCTTTGGCTGGCGCCATTTTTGCAATAGAAATATTAAGCATTAAAAAAATAAAAATCAATCAGGTATTTGCAAGTTTCTTCGTTGCTTATATCGCACATTATTCCTTTTTGGCTTGGCAAGTAAAACATACGCTCTACAGCATTCCAACTATTCCTGCAATTTCAGTGACTACTTCACTTTGGGCCATTGTTGCTGGTATCATTTTTGGATTAACTGCATTTGCATTCACCTCCACTGGAAAATTATTTGAAAATATATTTAACAAAATAAAGTTTGCACCGCTGCGCCCATTTATTGGTGGAATTATTATTGCCTTATTTATTGTTGTGTTTAATAGTACAAAGTTCATTGGATTGGGTATTCCATCTATCCAAGATGCATTTATAAATAATGCAGGTCAATTTGACTTCGCCATCAAATTAATTTTAACCAGCTTTACCTTAAGTGCTGGTTTTAAAGGTGGCGAGGTAACTCCCTTATTTTTTATAGGGGCCACTTTAGGTAATATATTAATCTGGTTTATCCCTTTGCCCATGGCGCTTTTAGCAGGCATGGGGATTGTTGCTGTTTTTAGCGGTGCAACTAATTGTGCTATCGCATCCATTGTATTGGGGTTAGAATTATTCGGAATGCAAGCAGGTGTATATGTTGGACTGGCAAGTGTCGCCGCCTATTTTACCTCTGGCCCAAATGGTATTTATAGCGCTCAATTAAAAACAGGTGCAAAATATGCGGCGTATAACTGTTTTAAGAAAATTGCGAAATTATGACCTCATTACAGGACGTGTTAAACAAGTAGGACCTCCGCCGCCTTTCACACTAATTTCTGCACCTTCATATTCAATTACTTTACAGCCGGCCGCTTCTAAACGAGATTTAGTAATAGGATTGCCCTTCACCATCAAACAAACACGTGGTGCTAATGCCAATACATTACAACCCATGCTATCAAATTCTTCATCTGGCACTTCCACTAATTCAAAACCACGTGCTATTAATAAATTTCTAAATGCAATCGGCATTAAGGGAGAATATACCACTGCTAAATTTTTATCTACTGGACTTAATACCGACATTAAATGGAATACATCCGATGGTCCTTTGTAATGTGGCATATCTGCAGTAATCACTCTCACACCTATTGGATGTAATAATTCCTTGAGTTGTTGAATACCGGCCTCATTGGTACGATAGGTATTACCTACTGCTAGTGTTATTGCATCCAACCAAGCCACATCGCCACCCTCAATAGTACCTGGCGCAATGATGGTACCTAAAACAGGTATGCCTTGTTCCGCATATGCGCGCGCTTGTGCAGCAGGTTCTTTTTTTCGGCCATCCTTTCCCATGTTACAAATAATCATACCATGACTAGTGGCAATAGCAGCATCTCTGCAATAAATGGAATCCATATTCACTAGGTCATCTTCTGGAAAATATAAAACTTCAGCGCCATGCTCCTTTAAAATATTTTCAAACGCATCATATTCAACAAGCGCTTGTGTCATGTCAGGTTTGCCTAAATAATTTAAAGATTCCCAATGCTGATTTATATGTTCCTCATTTATAAAAGCAACACTTGCTTTTTTTATAAATACGGTTTTTAATTTGCCAAATTCAGAATGCGCTAATTGACTCATATTAAATATTATGGTTTTGGAGAGGTTGAATTAATTTCCGATTTTTCTCTCTTCCAAACAGCAAAAACATAGATGGGCACTGAAGACATGGTTAAGAAAAAACCCCAGAAAACAGTTTCTTGTCCTAACCCTATCATCAACCACAAGCAGAAAATAAAAGTAAGTGCCGCCAATAAAATAGCAAGTGCTAAATATTTACTTGATTGAAAAGGTAATTTGAAACGCATAATTAAATATGACGCTGTACAAAAAATATAAGGTATTAAAATAGTAGAAGTAGTCATCAGCATTAAAAATTTGAATTGGTCAACCAGCCCTTTGGTATAATTCATACACATTAACACCGAAACAAATACACTTGAAATGACCACGCCTAAAACCGGTATCCCTTTTGAATTAAGTTGCATAAAAATGGTGGGAAATAATTTGTCCTTAGCAATCGCAAATGGCAATTGCCCTTGAATTAATATATAGCCATTCAGGGCCCCAAAAGCAGCAATAGCAACCCCTGCACTTACCCAATAAGCTGCACCATGACCCCATATTAATACAGCAGCATCTGCAAAAGGCGTAACACTTGTTTTTAATTGGGCAGCTGGTATCATACCCATAATACTCACTGTACTTAAAATGTAAACCACAGTGGCAATAAGCGTTCCGAGTGTAGTCGCCTTGGCAACAGTAGCAGCCGAATTAGTTACACTGCCTGAAGGAATCGTAGCACATTCAATACCTAAAAAAGCAAAAAAAGTTAAAGTAGTAGTAGCTGTAATTGCTGAAATGTTACTTGTGCCACTTGTATTAAAGGGTAAGAAATTTTCCCATTGAATATAAAATAATCCCACAACACCAATTAATATAATGGGTACGATTTTTAAGATGGTCGATATTAATTGTACGACCCCAGATGTAAATATACCCAAGGAGTTTACCCAAGTTAAAAACCAAATAGTCGCTAACCCTGTGATAATGGCTAGTGTTGCATTGGTTGCTAATGCAGGGATGAAAGTACTTAATGCGCTGACAAAAGAAACAGTTATAGCTGCATTGGTGCACCATACCGAAACCAAATAACCCCATGCAACTAAAAAGCCGGCAAAATCACCTAGCCCTTTTTGAGAATAGGCATAAGGGCCTCCATCGGACGCTGGTAACAACCTACTTAAATGCGCAAATACTTTTGAAAGTAAAAAAGCCCCAATGGCCGAACAAACCCATCCTACTAAACTAATGCTTCCAAAACTAGCTAATGTAGCGGGCATTAAAAAAACACCCGCACCAATCATATTGCCTACTACTAATGAAGTACTAGTCCATAGACCCAGTTTTTTGTCGGCTGTTTGCATTGCCTAAATATACCTATTAATAATATTCTCTATTAATTCTTGCTGTCCGCTTATTGCTGCAGGTTCCCCATTTTCAATAGCAAAGTTTCTTAAATCTTCTAGTGTTAATTTTCCTTGCTCAAATTCCTTACCCTTGCCTGAATCAAAAGAAGCATATCTGTTTGCACGAATTTTTTTATACTCAGATTTTTGTAAAATGGCATCTGCTGTAATTAATGCGCGCGCAAAAGTATCAATACCGCCAATATGTGCATGGAATAAATCTGCAGCATCGGTTGAGTTTCTTCTGCGTTTTGCATCAAAATTAATACCACCCCCTTTGAAGCCCCCCGCTTCAACAATAATCAACATAGATTCTACTAATTCATTAATATTGGTAGGGAACTGATCGGTATCCCATCCATTTTGATAATCACCGCGATTTGCATCCATACTACCTAACATGCCTGCATCTGCTGCAACTTGTAATTCATGTTGGAAGGTATGACCCGCTAATGTTGCATGGTTCACTTCTATATTCAATTTAAAATCATTCAGTAAATCATATTGTCTTAAAAAACCAATTACGGTTTCTGAATCGTAATCATATTGATGCTTAGTAGGCTCACATGGTTTTGGCTCAATAAAGAAAGTACCCTTGAAACCATTTTTACGCGCATAATCTTTTGCTGTGTGTAAAAATTTAGCCAAATGTTCTTTTTCTCTTTTCATGTTGGTATTTAACAAGGACATATAGCCTTCACGACCACCCCAGAAAACATAGTTCTCGCCACCCAATGCGATGGTTGCATCTAATGCGCCTTTTACTTGTGTAGCAGCATGTGATAAAACATGAAAATCAGGATTGGTGGATGCACCATTCATATAACGCTTATTGCTAAATACATTCGCGGTACCCCATAATAATTTCACGCCACTCGCGTCTTGCTTTTGTTTTAGATAAGCAGTTAAAGCAGCTAATCTTTTTTCATTGTCATGAACATCATTGGTAAAATCAACCACATCCACATCATGAAAACAATAATAAGGCAAACCTAGTTTGGTAATAAATTCAAAAGCTGCATCCGCTTTATCCTTTGCACGGCCCACCGCATCTGCATTATTATTCCATGGATATATTAAAGTGGGTTCACCAAAAGGATCAGCACCATTACCAACAAAGCTATGCCAATAAGCAACTGCGAAACGCAACCATTCTTTCATTGGCTTGCCTGCAACCACTTTTGTTTCATCATACCAACGATATGCTAAAGGATTATCACTTCCTTGTCCTTCAAATTTTATTTTTTCAATTCCTTTGAAAAATTCTTTTTCACCTAATACAACTGACATAACTTGATGTTTAAAAATTAACTAATCTATTTTTTGTTTATAAATACTTTTCTAATGATTTGTGCCAATCCAAATATAATTCATTAAACCCTTTTGCATTGGTTGGTTCTACTACTTTAATGGGTTTAAAATTACTAAACGCTTCGGTGGCATTTTTATAAGTACCGGAACCGATGCCTGCACCAATCGCTGCACCTACACTACCATCCGTATGGTATAAGGCAACTGGAACATTGGTCGCATTTACAAAAGCGTCTGTAAATACATCACTTAAAAACATATTTGAATACCCTGCACGAATAATGCTTGGGTTCATACCGTTCCCGCGCATAATATCAATACCGTATCTAAAAGTAAATGCAATGCCTTCCTGTGCTGCTCTAAAAATATGTGCTTCACTGTGTTTATTGAAATCAATATTTACAAATTGTGCGCCAATCATTTTATTATTAAAAATACGCTCAGCCCCATTTCCAAAAGGCATAATTTGTAAACCATCACTGCCAGGTTGAATATGACTTGCTGCTTGATTCATTTGCGGATAATCATTGCCAGCACCTACCATTTTTTTCACCCAACTATTTAAAATGCCTGTACCATTAATACAAAGTAACACCCCTAATCTATTTAAGTTGTCAGTGTGATTTACATGCGCAAATGTATTCACCCTTGATTGTGGATCATAGGTGATTTTATCTGTGACGGCATAAATCACACCGGAAGTGCCTGCTGTTGCTGCAACTTCGCCCGGTTCTAAAACATTTAAGGATAATGCATTGTTGGGCTGATCACCTGCTTTATACGTAATAGGAATGCCTGGTTTTAAATTTAATTTAGCAGCAATTTCAGGAAGTAATTCACCATGATTACTAAATACAGGTTGAATATTGGGCAATACAGATGGATTAAATCCATAAAAATTCAAGATATCTTTTGACAATTCATTATTCTTAAAATCCCAAAAAATGCCTTCTGATAAGGAGGAAATACTCGTTGTAATATTACCCGTGAATTTCATTGAAACAAAATCACCAGGCAGCATCACATGTGCTATCTTATCATAAATAGCTGGTTCATTTTGTTTCACCCAAGCTAATTTTGATGCAGTAAAATTTCCAGGTGAGTTTAACAAATGGCTTAAACATTTTTCAGTACCAATCGCATTAAACGCAGTGTCACCAATACTTACCGACCTACTATCACACCAAATAATACTATCCCTAAGCACTTGCTTATTTTTATCAACCAAAACCAATCCATGCATTTGGTAGGATATTCCAATGGCGCTAATATCAGTAGCTGCGAATTTTTTGGTGCTGTTTAATTTTAATATGGCTTGTTGAATATGCTCCCACCACATTTCTGGAGACTGCTCGGCCCAGCCTTTTGCAAGGGAGGTAATGGCTGATTCGGTTTCAGGAAATTGTGCTGATGCGATACATTGACTTGTACTTGCTTCTACGACCGACACCTTGATGGAGGAAGTGCCTATATCTATCCCTAATAAATACATAAAAATAAACTTATTAACCCCAATAGTTGGGGGATGATGTTATTACTAAAAATAAGAAATAAATAATAGTATTGGGGAACTAATATGACATTTTAAGTAATAAATAGGACGCTGCTTTGGCAATGATTATAGCTACCAAAATAAGTAGGACTCACCCCCTCAAATTTAATTTTTTACTTTTCCCAACCTGTCTCCTTTAATGCTGGATCATTCTCCTTTTTCAAAAAATCTGCATTGGACAAACTAGTTGATTCCCAATTAGTTATAGCATTATCAGGCACCATTTCGATAGGTGTTTTCCAAGAAGTGGAATTTTCATTATACGCCAAATTGGACTGAGATGTATAACAGGAAATGATGGACCATCTTGGATGATCCGACAAGTTGGCTTCGGAGCGATGTAAAATGTTACTATGAAAAAACAAAGCATCCCCTGGTTCTATCTCAACATATACCAAGTCCATTGTTTGAAGTGCATTGTTGACCATGACCATATCAGCACCAACTTGCTCCCCAGCAAAACCATGATTGATACGACCTAATTTATGCGAACCTTTAATCACTTGTAAACAACCATTTTGTTTATTCGCTGGCGTTAATGCCACCATCACACTGATTAGTTGATCCGGAAACATGAATTGATTTTTGTACCAATAACCATAATCTTGGTGCCATTCCCATGCGCCTCCCACTTTGGGTTCCTTTTGCATTAATTTAGAATGAAAATGACAAACGGGTGCGTCACTATCTAACAATGCAGCGACACCATTCACCATGCTTTCACTCCTTGTCAAATAACCAAAAACATCATTGCCTGGTGTAAACCACAGTGATAATTTTGAATTTTTGCCTGTTTGATCCGTCACATTAATGGCATTGTTCTCCATGGTATTATCGCCAATGGCAGTACTATAAAGCTTTTCAACAGCAGCTGGTGTAAGAAAATTTTTCACAATTACATAACCATCTTTATGAAATAGGTCAATTTGTTGTGGCGTTAAAGTAGTGGTTGACATGGTTAATTTTTTACAATGTTTACTAAATATAATTCATCTTATAGAATTATTAAAATCGAAAATGTTATTTGGTTATATATTGAGCAGTAAATTGATGAATAATTCATTAAATTCATACAAGGAAACAAACAATTTTATATATTAAATTACCCTTTCGTTGCCCTTTAAAATGTAGCACTATATGAAAATTAGCAAGGATGATATCATCAATGCACATGAGCGCATTAAACCCTACATACATCGTACGCAGGTAATGACCAACCAGAGCATTAATGAATTGACTGGGATACAGTTTTATTTTAAGTGTGAAAACTTTCAAAAAATTGGTGCTTTTAAAATAAGGGGTGGTATGAATGCAACACTCACCCTAAGTGCCGACCAATTAAAAAATGGGATTGCAACACATTCCTCTGGCAATCATGCACAGGCTTTGGCGTATGCTGCAAAAAAACTGGGCATCAAAGCATATATCGTTATGCCTAAGAGTTCACCACAAGTAAAAGTAGATGCCGTAAAAGGTTATGGTGCTAACGTTATTATATGTGAAGCGAATCAGGCTGCACGTGAGGAAGCATTAAATAAGGTAGTAGCAGAAACAGGCGCGGAATTTATTCACCCTTATGATGACTATCGTGTCATTACTGGTCAAGCAACCTGTGTTAAAGAATTATTGGAAGATGTGCCCGATTTGGATGTCGTAATCACACCAGTGGGTGGCGGTGGTTTGTTATCAGGTACTTGCTTAGGTGGCTTATATTTTAAACCCGAATTAAAAGTATATGGTGGAGAGCCTGAAGGAGCTGCAGATGCGGTTTTAAGTTTAAAATCAGGCAAGGTTGAAAAAGCGCCTTTTATTGAAACCATTGCTGACGGATTATTAACTACCTTAAGTGAACAAACACTAGGGATTATAAAAGAACATGTGTCGGATATATTATTAGTATCTGAAGCGGAAATAATAAATGCCCTTCGATTGGTGTATGAAAGAATGAAAATTATTGTTGAGCCTAGCTGCGTAGTCCCATTTGCTGCAGCGATGCGAAATGCCGAATTGTTTAAAGGAAAAAAAGTGGGTGTAATTTTAACAGGAGGGAATGTAGACTTAACTAAATTTGGAACCTGGTTCCCGGCAAAATAAATTACTAAAATATAAAATTGACTAATTATGAAAACCGCAATATTAAAAATAAATAAACTACTTATTGCATGTAGTATTATCATATTTGCTTTCGGATTTACTATTCAAGGTAACAGCCAAGTACTTTCATTTGAAACAGTAAAGAGTAACAAGTTTGATTACACAAAGCTTGCGCAAATTGATTCAATTGTAAATAAATATGTAAGTAATCGATGGTTAATCGGTTCAACGGTAATAATAGTTAAAGACAATCAGGTCGTTTACCATAAAGGATTCGGATACGCCAATGAAGCGAGTAAAAAAGTAATGCCAAACAATGCAATTTACCGCATCATGAGTCAAACCAAAGCTATTACCAGCTTAGCGATCATGCAATTATTTGAACTAGGTAAAATAAGCCTTGATCAAAACGTTTCTACCATAATTTCCAGTTTTAAAAATCCAACAGTATTGAAGGATTTTAATTCAAAAGATAGCAGTTATACCACAATACCCGCTAAAAGAGAATTAACCATTCGTGATTTATTAACCCATACCTCCGGGATTGATTATACAGCTATTGGAACTCCAGATATGAACGCGATTTATACCAAAGCGGGCATCCCTTCAGGTTTAGGTGATTTTAATGCGAGTTTATTAGACAGAATGAAAATACTTGGAACTTTGCCTTTGCTACATCAGCCAGGAAAAAAATTTACTTATGGATTAAATACTGACCTACTTGGTTGTATTGTTGAAGTGGTGAGTGGATTATCCTTAGAAGCCTATTGTCAAAAAAATATATTTGATCCGTTAGGAATGAAGGATACTTATTTTAATGTGCCATTAGCAAAAGCGGAAAGAATGCCGACAGTTTATACGGAAGATGATGCCAATAAAATTATTGAATGGTCGTCAACCTTTAGAGATATCAATCCAAATTATCCAATTATCCCTAAAACCTACTTTTCAGGTGGCGCAGGTTTATCTTCAACCGCGTATGACTATGCTATATTTTTACAAATGATCTTGAATGGTGGCAAGTACAATGGTAAACAAATTATCGCACCAAGAACTGCTGAAATTATGACAAGTCCACAATTAGATTTTAAATTTAATGGGCAGGATGATTTTAGTTTGGGATTTGGAATTACTTCTGAAAAATCAGCCAATTTAAATTTTAGAAATAAGGGTTCGTTCTCCTGGGGAGGGTATTACGGCACCAGCTATTGGGCCGATCCAAAAGATAAGATGGTGGTGCTTATCATGACGCAACATAATCCAAATTCACATGGAGAGCTTGGCGGTATAATTGAAAGGATTATATACGGCAGTAGGGTAAACTAACTGAAGCTGCTATTACTCAAAAGCAAATACTAATTGTTTAGATGACTGAGAAATGGAGTTTTGCTCCATTTTTTTGTTGTTTCAATCCATGAGCCAGTATGCTCATTGATATTCATTAAAAAATCCCAGGCTTCCACCATTAAACTTTTTTTAATATTGGAATTTTTATAAGCTTGATTCAGCTCAATCTTTCCCACAATTTCTCCGTTTATTAAATACATGGTTTGATTGAGGATTTTTCCTACTACTTTTTTATTATGCCCAAAAAAACAATCCCCAATTAAAATACCAATAACATGCTCATGGTTTGTATCTAATATCATCATGTTTTCGATATAAGCAATAGTTTCGTTTTTTTGATCTTGAATTAAATACATTTGATATAAATTAATGGTTGTAAATAGATTTGTTTCCCTTTTTTATGTTGGTTAATATATTACGCATGTGTAAATGCATTATTCATTAACACTTCAACAATGTCATTGGTGGAATGTGTTAATGAAATTTTTACCGAATTATCTTGATTGATCCAACTTTTGAAATGATCTCCAAAGTTATTATCAATTTTTTTTAAAACCTTAATCCCTAATTTTTTCATTGCTTCGGCATTACATTCCTGTTCAAAATGATTTAAAATAGGAATACTCAACAGCTTTTTATTCAAATACATTGCTTCCGCAGGTGTTTCAAAGCCACCAGCAGTGATAATGGCATGGCATCTTATTAAGCTATTCGTAAATGAAGTGTTACTAATTGGGAAGAAGGTAATATTTTTTGAATTAGTTATCTGCGTTACTTCCTTTGTAAATACCTCAAAATGAAATTGTGATTGTGCATGTAAAAAAGGAGTAATATATGCAATCGTATATTGTGGTAAATACACAGAAATGTGCCCGTCATTTACTTTATTAGCACTTACAATTTCATCTTTAATGATTGGATTATATATATGATCGTCATAGGATTCAAAATGAAGACCAAGATAGGCGGTGCTTTTTACAAAATGGGCTAAAACCAAATTACCAATGGGGTTGATTGATTTCGCCCTAGGGGTTAATTTACTCTGAAAACTTGCTTGGTGCCCAAATTGGATGCTTTTTTTACGCTTTAGAGAACATGAAAGTGAGGTAATAAATTCAAAATCATTAATGATTAGGTCGTAATGATCAATGGGCAAAGATTTTGCTTCTTTGTATAATTTGTAAGAGAGTGATTTTGCAATACTTGAATAATCTAGTCCTCCTGTATTTTTATACTGCATACTAATTCCTCTGCTTCTATATTTAATAGGAATAGGTGTGTTTAACTGAGCATTTGATCCACTCAAAAAAAAGTCCACCTCCCCATACTTTTTTAAATAGGGATACAATTGTTCCGCCCTACTTAAATGACCATTACCCGTCCCCTGAATAGCGTAAAATATTTTCATTGCTAAAATGGTTACATGGATACCTGAAAGGCAACTTCCTGGGTGATGACACTTAGTTCATCCTGAAGTTGAATGATTTTGCTTTTTTTATTTGTTTCTTCAAATTGTTTGGGATCATATTGGTATAAGCACCAAGCATTATCGTAATATTCTAATGAAGTTAAATTCTCAATCCAATCTCCGCTGTTTAAATAAGTAACAGATCCTTTATCAGTGGTAACCACACGTTGTTGTGGTTGATGGATATGACCGCAAATTACGTATTGGTAATTATTTTCAATGGCCAACTCGGCAGCTGTTTGTTCAAAATTATTGATCCATGAAACAGCTTTTTTTACCCCATTTTTTACACTCTTACTTACACTCATTTTTTCCTTACCCATTAATTTTAAACTCCAGTTTAAAAGACTATTGATAAGAATTAATAAATCATATCCGTATCCACCCAATTTTGCTAATAATTTAGCGCTTCCCTTGGTTGTTCTATCAAAAACATCACCATGAAAAACCCAATTCTTTTCTCCATTGATTTCAAAAACAATTTTATCAGTTAATTGGATATTACCCATTTCAAAATCGGCATATTTACGTAAAGCTTCGTCATGGTTACCGGTGATGTATATCACTTTGGTATCCTTACTCGCCATACTAAAAATTTGCTTGATCACCGCCATATGACTTTTAGGAAAATAGCGCTTATTGAATTGCCAAATATCAATAATGTCGCCATTCAAAATCAATGTTTTAGGTTTAATACTTTTTAAATAGTTAAGTACCTCCTTAGCCTGACATCCAAAAGTGCCTAAATGAAGGTCACTTACGATACATATTTCCATTGGTCTTTTGTCCATGGGTTGTATTTTATGTAAATAACGCTATACATTGTAACTTCCATATATCCTGCATGTTACCTTAATATTATTAAAATATGAACAGAATATTACTTAATCTTGAATTAACTAAATTTGTAGAACAATTGTATTCCATATGAAGCATGAATTTATTCCTAGAGATATTAGCTGGCTTAGCTTTAACGCAAGGGTTTTACAGGAAGCCAATGATCCCACAGTTACCTTAAAAGATAGAATTCGCTTTTTAGGTATTTTTTCAAATAATTTAGATGAGTTCTTCAGAGTACGGGTAGCTACCTTAAAAAGGATGGTTGAATATGTTGATAAAAAGAAAAGCACCAACATTGACATCCTTGAATCACCACAAAACATACTAGATGATATACAAAGGGTTGTTTTAAAACAACAGAGTGAATTTTCACGTATTTGGGGGAACATTAATAAAGAATTAATAAAACGAAAAGTATTAATTATTAATGAGCGAAAATTAAATACAGTTCAAAAGGAATTTGTTAGAGACTATTTTGATAATGTAGTGCGTCCATACATTATTCCCTTAATGATTGAAAATTTACCAGAGCTTCCCTATTTAAGAGACAAGAGTTTGTATTTAGCAATCGTGATGAAGAATAAGATGGATGCTTATCATGAAAAATTTTCATTAATTGAAATTCCCTCAAAATCAATAGGCAGATTTGTTATATTACCATCTACAGGCGCCACAAAATCAATCATCTTATTAGAGGATATTGTGAAGTATAATTTACCAATTATATTTTCACATTTCAAGTTCAATAAATTTGAAGCGCATGTTTTTAAAATCACCAAGGATGCTGAAATTGATTTAGACCAAGAAGTGGGCTTGAATTTTGTAGAAAAAATTTCAAAAGGAATTAAAAACAGACGTAAAGGAAAACCAGTCCGATTTGTGTACGATAAGGAGATGAATGCTGAACTACTCGATTTTTTAATTCAAAAATTAAATTTAACCCGTAAAAGCAGTATCATACCAGGTGGGCATATCCATAATTTTAGACATTTCATGGATTTCCCAGATGTTTTAGTGGAAAAAGCGGAACGACCTAAGCCCTTCATCCACCCATCCTTTAGAAATAAATATCAGGTTTCAAAAGTGATATTACAAAAAGATGTTTTATTGCACTTCCCCTATCACAGCTACGATCCAGTCATTGATATGTTAAGGGAGGCGGCGATGGACGATGCGGTAGAATCGATCAAAATAACCGCTTACAGATTGGCTAGCAATTCAAAAGTGATTAATGCCTTAATTAATGCAGCGCGTAATGGGAAAAAGGTAACTGTGTTTTTAGAATTAAAAGCAAGATTTGATGAAGAAGCAAATTTAGAATGGAAGACCTTGATGGAAGAAGAAGGCGTAAAAGTTTTAGTGGGTATTCCTAATGTAAAAGTGCATGCAAAATTATGTGTTATTCAAAAAAGAGAAGGGTTAAAAAGAATACAATACGGCTTTATTAGCACTGGGAATTTAAATGAAAAAACAGCCAAAATTTATGCTGATCATTGTTTATTAACAGCCTCTAAGCCCTTATTAATGGAAGTAAACAAGGTATTTACTTACCTAGAAACTTGGCAATTGGGAGATAAGCCCATTGGCAAAACTAGGAACTTACTTATTTCCCCCATTAATATGCGCAATTCAATTATCCAACTCATTGAAAATGAAATTAAACATGCAAAACAAGGCAGGATTGCTAAAATAATTATTAAATCAAATTCAATCAGTTATCAAAAGCTATTAGATCATTTATACAAGGCAACTAAAGCAGGTGTGGAAGTGAACTTAATAATTCGAGGAATATTAACATTGAAAAAGGGAAGTGAAAAATTAAAAAATAAATTGAATGCCATTAGTATTGTTGATCAATATTTAGAACATGCCAGGGTAATGATTTTTCACAATAAAGGAAATGAAAAGGTTTTCATTTCTAGCGCCGACTGGATGGTTCGTAATTTAGACCACCGCATTGAAGTTGCTACACCTATTTTAGATATAAAATTAAAAAAGGAGTTAGTTGAAATTATCAACATTCAATTAAATGACAATCAAAAAGCCAGAATTTTAGATGAAAATTTAGGTAATAATTATGTATCTTCCGTAGGTAAAAAACATTGCAAATCGCAGGTAGCTACATACAACTACTTAATTGGTAAAAAATAAACACTTTGACACTTGCAGCAATAGATATTGGTAGTAACGCGGTTAGATTACTCATATGTGAAGTAGTGAAAAAAGGGAAAAATACTGAATTTAATAAATTGAACCTTTTAAGAATTCCAGTTCGATTAGGATTTGACGTTTTTGAGAAAGGATTTATTGGTGGACAAAAAAAGAAGATGCTGATCAATACCATCAAGGCATTCAACAACTTGATGAAAGTATATGAGGTGGATCATTATATGGCTTGTGCCACGAGCGCTATGCGAGACGCCGAAAATGCCAAAGAAATAATCAAAGAAATAAAATCCGAAACCAGTATTGAAATTGAGGTAATCACTGGTGAATTAGAGGCAGAAATAATTTACGAAAATCATATTGCAGAACTTTTAGATAATGACAAAAGCTATCTGTATATTGATGTCGGGGGTGGAAGTACGGAGCTTACTTTATATCACAAATCCAATATTATACTACAAAAATCATTTAATATTGGTACTGTTCGTATACTTACAAAAAAAGTAAAGGATGAAACCTGGGATGATATGAAAGAAACCTTAAAGGAACTTTCAAAAAAATACGAAAATATCATAGGCATTGGATCAGGAGGAAATATCAATAAACTTTATTCCATAAGCGGTGCAAAAACAGGCAAATCAATTTCATATGAAACTATGAAAGAAATTTATAAAGAAATGGAGCCACTTACCGTAGATGAGAGAATGAAAAAATACACCGTAAAAGAAGATAGAGCAGAAGTTATTGTGCCAGCACTAACTATTTATAACGCCATATGCAAGTGGGCTAATATTACAGAAATACATGTACCTAAAATTGGACTAGCAGATGGTCTTATTCACCATCTATACGATATGGTTGTGCACGACTAGAAAGCTTACTTTAATTCGATTATTAGTTTCGAAGACATTATCCTGGTTCAACACATTTACATCTTGCTACTTCAAATTCATATAATCCTGCAAATGCGCAATAAGCGACTTTTGAGTGTCAATCGTATATTTAATAATATCACTTTGACTTATCAGGTTAACCAATTGGCTATTTTCAAACACAGGCAAATACCTTAATGTTTTTTCAGTCATAATTTTACTACAATGTTCAATAGTATCATTGCTATTCAGCATAGGAATATCTGAAACCATAATTTCATTTACGGTGGTTGAATCGGAGGACCGACCTTCTAAAACAATTTTACGAGCATAATCCCTTTCCGTAAACATGCCTACATAGTGATCGCCCTCTAAAACAATTAAACACCCAATATTAGCTTCTGCCATTATTGTTAAAGCATCGTAAATACTTGCCGAGTTGGAAACGGTGATTAGTTTTCTGTTTTTACTACGTAATAAATCTTTAATGGTTGGCATAAATATTTTTTTAGCTTATTCGTAAATACAATGTAGTGTCAGTAAAAGAACAACACCCGCCAGACGCTAATACTAATATACCCAAATTTTAACAACGATAAGTAAAAAAATACTTCATTAGATAATGATATTCATCATGTAGCTATCGAACCAAAGGAGCTTGAATGCAATTTTTCAATTCGGCAGTTAAATTCTCAAACGCATCCGTTGCATTATTGCAGAGAATGATTAGTGTTTTATTTGATTTTAAAAACCTGATAATGATGGTTTTATACCCCGGGTTATCACCATTGTGCCATACTATATTTTCCCCTAGCCTCAATTCCCAACCAAACCCATAATTAGAAATAGCACCATTGTTTAAATGCATCGGTGCAAAGGCTGCTGCCAAAGTAGTTTGACTTACTAACTGATTGGTATATAGGGCCTGATCCCACTTTAAAAGATCGTCTGCGGTTGAACTTACCCTTCCCGGCCCTTTTCTATTCCCTAACCAAATGGTATAATTTGAAGAAGGAAATGAGTCAGCTCTTATATAAGCGTTCCTTTCTGGAACATAAACATGTCCTAAGGCAAAATCTTTAATAGTCGCTTTTTCGGCTAAACTGCGAATGGCCGTTTGATTCATTTTTAATTTATTGAATATTTCTGTATTGCAAAATTCTATAAAATCTCGGCCACTCACTTTTTCAAGGATGCTTGCTAATAAAACATAGCCCGTGTTACTGTACAAATACTTTTCACCAGGTTCAAATAATTTGGGCGGTGCATATTTATTCAAATAGTGAATAATATCCTCATTGCCTGCCACTTTTGATTTATCCCAATAAACATCCATGACGGCTTGATAATCAGGCAAACCACTTGTATGTGTAAGCAATTGCCTTATGGTAATCCCCTTATAAGGAATATTGATGTATTTTTCAACTAAGTCATCGTAATTTAATAACCCTTTTTCTTTAACCATCATAATGGTCATTGCCGTAAATTGTTTACTCACCGACGCTAATTCAAAGATGCTATTTTTATTTAAAGGCTTTTGGTTGGCATAATCAATATAGCCTACTGCTTTATTGTATTTTAATTTACCCTCTTCGGCAATAAGTACTACTCCACTAAATTTATTATTAGATGCCAAGTTGCTTATAATAGTATCTACTTTTTTGTAATTAATGCGCTGTGAAAAAACAGGATTAAAACAAAATACACACGCACCTACAACTAGTAACGGGATTAATTTTTTCATATTGTTAAGTTAATTAGAATCAACAAAGCGCCCATTCCATTCAACACAATTAAATATACAAATAATTAATTTATAATTTTAGTAATGCAAAAAAGTCATGCTCATCCAATTCAACTACTTCCCCAGGCTGCATATTGCCAATAACAATATCCTCAATAGAAATTCTTATAAGTCGCAAGCATCTGTGATTAACAGCGGCAACCATTTTTCGAACTTGATGAAATTTCCCTTCAGTTAAGATTATTTGTAACCAAGTGGTCATTACATTTTTATGCAAGGGTTTACCAGCCTCAAATAAATTAGGTGGTTTTTGTACTAATTTTACGTCACATGGTGTTGTTGTAAATACAGTTCCATTGGATGCAGTTATTTCAATACCGTTTGACAGCTTTATAACAGTTTCAGCACTTACGGTATTTTTTACTTGAACCAGATAAGTTCGTTTATGTGGAACCGCTCCCTGAAATAAAAGCTTGGTTATTTTTTTGTTGGTGGTAAGCAATAATACCCCTTCTGAATGTTGATCCAAACGACCTATGGCATGGGTTCCTTCAGGAAAATTAAAACTCAAACTACCCAACAATGGAACTGAATGACTACTCACAAATTGCGACACCATCTGAATAGGCTTATTTAGTACAAAATATCGGTGTGGCTTCATAGTAGCAAATTACATCATCCTAATAGCAAATTACTTAATATTGCATATGGAACAAACTTCTAATGATCCTTTACACGGTAAAACACTCGAATTTATTGTCACCGAGCTAGTCAATTATTTTGGCTGGGAGGTTTTAGGACAACATATTCCTATAAATTGCTTTAATAGTAACCCAAGTATAAAATCTAGTTTAACGTTTTTACGCAAAACCCCTTGGGCACGAACAAAAGTGGAGGATTTATATATTCGAATGATTAAAAACTAAGCGCATTCAATTTTTCTGTAGGATTCATCATATAGGTAATCATGGTATTATCTTTAAGCAATTCTACTACCCTAAAACCTTTATAAGGAGTTCCCCAATTTCCTCCTACATGTGCATCAAAAATAAAGGGTACTTTCTCAACCATCTGTACGCCATCCTGATCATGTTCATGTCCATGAAAAACAGCTTTTACATTTGGATGTTTTTTGATGATTTCAAATACTCCAGGTGAACTTATGCCATTCTTTGTCCACTTTGCTTGTGGAATATGTAAAAAGATAAACACTTGGTTCTTGTCCTTATGTGATTCCAAGGTATTTTTTAGCCAGGATAAATCCGGTGATAAATAAACACCTTGTTCATTGGAAGTATCCCCCAATAAAATGCCATTGCCTTTCACTACAATATTATGATTTAAAGGCGTGCCCCAAATGCTATTCCAATAATCAGGCGTTACCATATCGTGATTACCTCTTGTAACATAATAGGGCATTTTCAATATATCAAATTTTTCCTTCACCAATGGTAGGAATGATTTTTCGTTATGAATTAAATCTCCATTCATGACACAAAAATCTAATCGGCTTTGCTGATGAAATAAATTTATTTGATTGATAACTGTTTCTGTCATTTTTTCGAAAGGAGTGTCTGGCTGACCATAATGCACATCAGAAGCCACTACAAAACGAAGTTTAACTTTACTTTTTAAGCCAATAACATCATTGGCACTTAAGAAAGTGACTTTGCCTGTAATTAAAAAGGCGGAAGCAAAGGATATATTTTTAATAAACTTTCTTCTGGAATCAGTTGACATTTTAATTTCGGACATAAACTAGACTTAAACAGTTTTCTTAGGAGGAAGCGCGAAAGCAGTTGCTTCGTGTTCAAAATTTCCGTTATGCGCGCCATCACAAAATGGCTTGTTTTTACTTAATCCACAACGGCAAAGTCCAATCACTTCCCTACCTGCTAAATCATACGTATTTCCGGCACGATCTACAATGGTGAATTCACCTTCTACCTTTAATGATCCGTTATTGTTAATGGTAATTTTAGTTGACATATTATTTTATTTAGACGCTAAAATAATACATTACCCACTAATATTGTAATAAATCGATCTATAATTATAAAAGGGATAGGTGGTTAACCAAATCATCTAAAATTTCAAATGCGGTTTCGGCCATTTTGTTTCCTTTATTATCCAAAAGTGGGTTAACCTCGGTAAACTCAACACAACAAACTTTTTTTGTTAAAATAAATAGTTCAAATAACTCGTTTATTTCACCAGAGGTAAATCCAACAGGTACAGGCGTCCCTGTTCCATAGGAAACTCGATCACAATCCAATGAATCTACATCAAAAGAGATATAAATTTGATCGCAATTTTCTAATCGAGTCATTGCATCTTGAATACAAAATTTCAAACCCTTTTCTCTGGTCTCTGGCACTTCGAAAAATAAAATTTCTTGCGCGTCTATTATTTTCTTTTCTGCGGACTCAAAATCACGCAAACCAAAATAAACTAGGTTTGTAGCAACTATTTTTGATCCACTAATTCCTATATTTTTTAATTCGTTCCAATATTTTGTAGTGATTTCACCAGGGTCATTAATTTTCGCAGCTATATTATCCATATTCAATGCGGCAGCAAGTGGCATACCATGAATATTGCCTGAAGGTGATGTATACGGAGAATGTAAATCGGCATGTGCATCAATCCAAATAACACCGATTGATTTTTCAGGATTCGCTGCCTTAATACCACTCATGGTGCCTAATGCTGATGAATGATCTCCAGATAATACAATAGGAAAATCACCCGATATAATTGTTTCCTTTACTGCATCAGCAACGCGTTGACATTGTTCCTTTACATGCTCAATACGCTTAGCAAAGTTATTTGTGTTTTTATGATAAATGGATTCGTTATGCGTTTTAACATCTATATATTGATATCGATGAAAAAAATCATTATTCTGATTAATCGCTGCAATTTCAATTGCATCAATCCCCATATCTGAACCGCGCGTACCTGCGCCAATATCAGATCTGTTTTTAATAATTTTAATTTTCATAAACTACTCAAAACTACTTAAAAATATTAGCCTCCAACTAATCTTTTTCCGTAGGCGTTACAAATGCTGCGCGACGAGGTGCAGGGTAAGGAATATTTCCTTTTAAACCATGCCATAATATTTTATTAAACTCATTATCATTGTTGCTATCCTCCATAACAAAATTTAATTTTTCCGACTTTTGTTGCCATTCATTACGAACTGTGTTTACTTCCTTCGTATTAATTTTAGGCGCAATCGCTGAAAATACAAAAGGTTTGGCGGTTGAATCAAAGCATTTCCACATAGGCGTTGCAGCAGCATCATATTGTGTCATTGGAGGCATCCCTAAAATCAACTCCATAGTTCTTAACATAGAAGTAGTAGTATAAGGGGTATGATCAACAAAATTTCGTTTTACAAAACCACCTGCAACATAAGCTGTACTGCGGTGTGCATCCACATGATCTGAACCATTTTGCGCATCGTCTTCCAAAATAAAAACAGCGGTCTCATTCCAGATGGGGCTTTTCGCTAATGCTTCAATAAATAAACCAACTGCATAATCATTGTCAGCCACATGCGCATATGGTGTTGGTCTACCTAATCGTAAACCTTCGGTATGGTCATTACCAAATCGTACGGTGTTGAACTGAGGCACTTTATTTAAAGCTAATAAGGAATCAAAGTCCTTTTTCCAAACTTGAAAACGATAAGCATCTGTAATTGCTAAATTATAACTTGGGTACTTGGGACAATAATGATCTTTCAAAATTGAAACAGTGGGCTTACCAAGCGATACAAATTCACCATAGCTTCTATAGCTTACCCCATTACGAAAGCATTGATTCCAAATAAATCCATTTTTATTATTGGCAATTTCTCTTTGTCCTTCACCACCATAAGTGCCGCCACGACCACCATAACTACTTGGCCAAGTTTTTTCCAAATAGTCATTTGCGTATCCACCCATGGACCAATTATGTCCATCTGCACTCACTTCGGCATCCACATAAAAATTATCAAGTAAAACAAATGATTCCGCTATATGATGTTGATTGGGGGTAATATTTTTTCCAAATAATAACAAACTAGTGTCGCCATTGCCCTGAGGAATGTCTGATAACACCTGGTCATAAGTTCTGTTTTCCTTAATGACATAAAAAACATACTTAATGGGCGAACTTTGATTTTGCTTCATAGGTATTGGAAAACCGGGTGCTGACGAATCCGCTAAATTGGTTTTAGCTATTGAATAGGGTACATTTTTATATACCGCCTTTGAGTAAGCTACTAAATCCTTATCAGTAGGTACAGGAATAATGCTCATACTGCCTTTAAATAATCCGCCAATATATTCAACTTGGTCACCTGGTTTAAAACTGGCGCCATGACTAATCACTTCCTCCTTTGCTCGAACTGGAGAAGGCCCAAAAGGATTCGCTTTCGATGAAAAACCTTTACCATTAGCAACCCATAATTTTTTATTAACAACGCGTACTGAAGTTGGATACCAACCCACAGGTATAAAACCTTTTGCAACGCTTTCACCAGGCTCGGCTACATCAAAAACAGCAATACAATTGTTATTTGCATTCGCGATATATAAACGCTTATTAATAGCATCC
>CAXNDZ010000008.1:0-27537 GCA_964201225.1 Chitinophagales bacterium
CCCGATGCTCGGTACTGTTGGGATTTTTTATTTCTTCGTAAATTCAAGCAAGCTTGATTTACTCTTTAATAAAAAATCCTTTCAACTTCGTTGAAAGGATTTGTGGCCTCGCCAAGGATCGAACTTGGATTTGGAGTTTCGGAAACTCATGTACTATCCATTATACTACAAGGCCCTAGGACAAAATTAGTAAAATATAAACGAAAAAGGATAAACCTACGCCCGCCGACGCAAAACAGCAATTGCTGCAGGTAAAAATATACGGGTAGGCAGAGAGCGCATTATTTGAATATCCTCCCATAAGTTAGACGTATTGGAAAGGAACTTAAAAACAATAGCCGCTTCATTTTTGGCAAATATTCTTTTAAATATTTCCGCACCTTCCATTTTGTGATAAAATAAAACATGCAATAAAACAGCATCATAAAAACGATGTCTCGTGTTATGTATATTCGTTTGTATAGCAAGCCCTTGTTCTAATTGAATAACAATATTCTTGCTTTGTTGCTGTATAAACTGAAAAGCATATCCTGTACTTGCCTTAATAGCCATACCCAATGCACCAATAGCATATATAGGCGCTTCAAAATTTGAAAAGCTTTGATGGGTCATCGGGATTGCACCTATTTCCTCATGCTCAATAGTGTAAACACAATCAGGATAATGCTTGGCCAAATAATCGTTTAACGCCAGGTCATACATGGAAATTTCTAAAATTTGATCAGAGAATAAAGTATATTCTACCAAGGCCTGCATTTCATTAATAGGCAATAAATACATAAATGCGGTTGCACCATGTTGCGGCACGTTAAAATCCATCAACCTTGCCACTTGTTGATTAAATACTGGCTGTTTGAAACTAACTATTCTTCCTTTGAAATGTTGCCACAAAAAAGGTAATTTATTAGCTGGCTGATTGATTGAATCATACTTAGTTACACTAGCTAAATTATTCATTTGAAAAGGAAGTATACTTGTAAATACCTTCCTCCCTTGGGCAAATCCCCCTTCCCATTTTACGAGCACTTCCTTATCGATATTATCTGAAACAGTTTCCGCCATACTTGAAATTGCTGCTTCGACCCAGTGAACGTTTGGCTTTAATTTGGCAGCAGTCATTACATAATTATAAAAATCAATCCCTTGTATCATTTTGTAAGAAAAAGGGCTTGTAGCTAATTCTTTTGAAAAAGAACCCGCATGAATTGAAATGGCATCCCAACGATGCTGCACCAATGACTCAAATTCATGATCACCCATTTCCCAAAAACACCAGGTACGATCATTGGTTTTGTGCAATGAATGATCAATCACTAAAATTTGCTTATTGGATAAAACAGGGGATGCTAGTAGGTAATGTAATAACGATAAACCAGCACCTCCGGCACCAGCGATAATATAATCATAGCTTGGCGCAGTAGGAAGCGATGGATTTGCATGACTCATAAATAATTATCCATTATTTTGAATCGCTTCGTCGCGTTTAACCTTATCCCAATATTTTTTTGCAACAAACAACATACCAAAGCTTTCGCTTTCGTGTTTTTCTAAATGCTTATGATGCATTTTGTGCGCCCAACGCAAAACCTTGATATAACGAATATTAGAGCGGGTAAACCACTTGATACGTTGGTGTATGATTACCTCATGAACTACAAAATAAGCAAAGCCATACATCGCTACCCCAGCTCCTAAGCCCGCCAACCACGGTATATTTTTAAAAGTGCCAAAAAATATACAAAGCATACTTGGAATCGCAAAAATTAAAAAAAATGCATCATTTTTTTCCAATATATGGCCAGTAGGTTGGTGATGATCCTCATGCAATACCCATAAAAATCCATGCATGACGTACTTATGCGTCAACCATGTAATTCCTTCCATTACTAAAAATGTCAATAACATTACAAATAAAAAAATCATAAAAATATATTTTAACTTAATAAAGAATTAGACTGATACCATGCAACCACTTTTGGAAAAGCAATTTTAAACCATACGGTGTACTTTTCGGGATATGACTGTAAGTTAACTTCTACTTCCTCTATACTTTGATAAACAAAATTAGCTACTTCTAAATGATTAGGACGCACTTCATCATCATAATTTCCAATAAAAACATGATCGAACTCGTATTCGTTTAAATTATCAGGTAATTCTGCCTGATATATAAAATCAAAAGCTTGGGAAACCTTTGTGGTAATACCCATTTCCTCCATCAACCTTCTTGCAACCGCATTTTCCAATGTTTCCCCTGGTCGTGGGTGGCTACAACAAGTATTAGTCCACAAGCCAGCACTGTGATACTTGGTTAATGCCCTTTGTTGTAATAACATTTTACCCTGTGGATTAAATAAAAAAATACTAAAAGCACGATGAAGAATAGGTTGCTTATGTGCTTCCATTTTTTCCATTACGCCAATTTCACAATCTTCCTTATCTACTAATATAACTTGCTCCACTTATTGAATTATTTAAAATAAATTTAATTGACTACGAATACTTGCCTTGGCTAAAATGAAAATTTTTCCATAATCAGGAATTCTAATTCTTGTTTTCAAAATTGAATGCGGGTGTACTTTTTTTATTTTTTTAAATAAAGAATAGTAATATTTAAAAGCGACATATACCCCAAAACGCGCTTTTAATGGCAACTGCTTAATACCAGCAAGGGCCATAGAAAAATCATTTTGGATATCTTCCTCAATTTTATCTTTGTCTGATTGTGAAAAATTAGAAAAATCACAATTAGGAAAATACATTCTATCCAAACCTTCAAAATCGTCTTTTATATCTCTTAAAAAATTAACTTTTTGAAATGCTGCTCCCAAACTTTTTGCCGACGGCTTTAACTCCTCAAATTGCACTTGATTGCCCTCGCAAAATATATACAAACACATTAAGCCAACCACTTCAGCACTACCATAGATATAAGTGTTATAGGTTTGATCATCATAATGCTGTTTAGATAAATCCATCTCCATACTCAAGAAAAATGCATCTAACAAGGCAGGATCAATTTTATATTTATTAAAAGTTAATTGAAATCTATGTAAAATAGGATTCATACTAATCCCCTGTGATAAAGCCTGATAAGTATCTATTTTAAATTGTTGTAAAAGGGCAACTTTATCATAATCATGAAAAGTATCTACAATTTCATCTGCAAATCGTACAAAGCCGTAAATATCGAATATAGGTTGTCTCAAATCCTTATGCAATAGCTTTATCGCAGAAGAAAAGCTTGAACTATACATTAAGGTTGTATACTTACTACTATAGGCAGTAGCTTCATCATACAATTTTAAAGTAGACATAATTGTTATAGTTTATTATATTGTTTGCATATTAAATTTGCCACTACTTCCCCACTTATTAAACTTGGCGGCACTCCTGGACCTGGAACCGTTAATTGTCCGGTGTAATATAAGTTTTTTATTTTTTTACTTTTACAACTTGGCTTTAAAAATGCGGTTTGTAGTAAAGTATTTGCCAAGCCGTAAGCATTCCCTTTAAACGAATGGTAATCATTTTTAAAGTCAGCCACAGCATAGGATCTTTTGTAAATAATAGCATCTTTGATAGATTGCCCCCATTTTTTTTCCAGACGATCCATTAAAATATCGAAATATTTTTCCCTAATTTCGGCTGTATCCCCTTCCAACCCAGCCGCAATTGGTATTAATAAAAATAAATTTTCACAACCTACTGGCGCTAGGCTAGCATCCGTAACAGAAGGCACACTTGCATAAAATAATGGGTTAGATGGCCACATGGGGTTATTATATATTTCATTTCCATGTACTGAAAAATCGGTGTCAAAAAAAAGTGAGTGATGGGTAACCCCATTTAACTTTTTATTCAAACCCACATAAAACAATAATGAACTTGGCGCCAATACCCTACTGTCCCAATATTTTTTTGAATAGGATTGGTATTTCTTTTCTAATAAATTGGTCTCTATATGATGGTAATCGCCAGCACCAATTAATACATCAAAGGAATAACTATTTTCAACACCCGTATTATTAACACTTGTAACCACTTTATTCGCAGTACCATTTTCTACCACCACATGCATCACTTCCTCCCCTAGTTTGAATTCCACCCCCAATGATTTGGCTACTTTGACCATACCATCCACAATACTATACATGCCAAATTCGGGATACCAAGTGCCCCCTTTTATATCTGCATAATTCATTAAACTATAAAGGGCAGGTGTATTTTCGGGAAGCGCTCCTAGGAATAACACAGGAAATTCCATTAAAAATTGAATATAGGGATGCTTAAAGTAACGGGCAATATGCGTTTTCATAGACTGAAATACATCCAACTTAAAAACCCCTTTAATTAATTCATAATCAATAAACTCAGTAATCGATATACTTGGTTGGTAAACTAATTTACCAACACCCACTTCATATTTGTATTTTGCTTCTGCTAAAAATAAATCTAAGGCATGAGCCGCACCGGGCTCAATGGATTCAAATAAATTTTTTAAGGCCTCATAATTCGCAGGTAAATCCCAAGTTGCCTTTTCAAAATAAACACGATAGGAAGGGTCTAATCTTTGTAATTGATAAAAATCCGAAACTTTTTTTCCAAAGGAACCAAAATACTTTTCAAACACATCAGGCATCCAATACCAACTTGGTCCCATATCAAATGTGAAACCTTCTGCTTCAAATTTTCTTGCGCGACCGCCGGGCATTTCATTTTTTTCAACGATAGTTACAGACCAACCTTTTTTTGCTAAAAAAGAAGCAGCAGATAAGCCAGCAAAACCGGCACCGATCACTAATGCTTTATTGGAATGTGTACTCATTTATTAATATCGCTCTATTTTTTGTTTTAATATCTTTCGTGCAAAGTGAATTCTACTTTTAATGGTACCTAATGGTTCATTTAACGCATCTGATATTTCATTGTATTTATAGCCTTCAAAATACAAAATAAATGGCGTTCTAAATAAATCAGGTAAATCATAAATCATTTTATTTACCTCTTTTAAATTTAAATTGGTGACCCCGTCGTTTAACACTTTAACCCTTGTTTGATCAATCAAAAAATCATTGGGACTATTATCCAAAACAGTCGCTTGTTTGGCCTTACGACGATAATCATTGATGAATATATTACGCATGATTGTATACAACCATGCTTTTATATTGGTTCCCACATTATATTTATCCTTGTTGGATAATGCCCTATAAAGGGTATCCTGAAATAAATCCTTCGCTGATTCGTGGTCTTTTGTCAAATTGATAGCAAAAGGCTTTAAAAAATCAGCATTTTCAGTAAGTAAGAGCGTAAATTCTGCTGTAGACATAAAATAATGTTTAACTTTTAGAAGGCAAAGCTAAACAAAGAAATGAGTTAAAAAGCTATTTTGTTTAATTATTTTTAAAAAATATTAAACAAAAAATTAACTACTTGATCATTATCCTCATTATATATATAATATTATTAATATTTAATATTTATAGATTTTATTGAAACTATTTAGGTATGAAAACAGCATTTTAGTATCTACATAGACTGGATAACCTGAACAACCTCTGTTAAACTTGTTTTGACAGAGATATTATCGGACATCTTGCCTTTATATTCCTTTATTGTCTGACCAGAAAGCAATACCGGTGTTGCATTGGTCATTTGACCTAACTGGGTAATAAAACGGTCTAATTTAAACACTTTAGAAGGGGAAGTTATATGACAAAATATATATTCTGGTTTCTTAATGGCATTTAAAAAAGCAAGATCTCTCAAAGGGACATTAGCTCCCAAATAATGCACGTAAACTCCTTGATTTTTTAATAAAAAATAGACGAGTAATAATCCTACTTCGTGGTGTTCCCCCTCAGGCATAAATAAAATCACATTCCTATCTTGCTCTAGAACAGCGGGAAGCTTCTCAATCCCCAAAATTAGTTTTTGTCTTAGTAAATTCGTTGCCAAATGCTCCTGTGCTGGATTTACATGATTAGTCATCCATAAAACACCTACTCTTTCTAAAAAAGGAAAAATAATTTCAATGATTGTTTTTTCAACCCCTCTTTGCCCAATATAAATATCTAATTGCTTTTCAAAGGAGCCCATGTTTAAGGAAACCATTTCCTTAATTAACCCATTGATCACCCTTTCCTTTACTGCATCTAATTGATTCAATGAAAGAATTTTTTCTTCCATTTGCTCCGGAGTCATTTTATCAATATGAGAAATTTTAAACCCATATTTATTTAGTAAGGAAACGTTTAAAATAATTTTTAACTCTTCGGCATTATAGGTGCGAATATTGGTATCCGTACGCAAGGGCTGTAAAAAATGATAGCGCTGCTCCCATATACGAATGGTATGGGCTTTAATCCCAGAAACCTGTTCTAAATCCTTAATGGAGTATGTTGACATACTAAATAAACAATGATTTTCAAAAATTGTTCATTGTTTATATGAAAAAGCTATTTTTAATAGGACAAAGTAACTGCCTACTTGAAAAAAAGTGATTCATCCCCCCCTTTTTGATTAATTTGTAACCCTACTTTTTTAGGTTCCTCAAATATTCACCATAGCCACTTTTGGCATACTTATCAGCTAATACCATTAGTTGTGATTTATCAATAAAGCCCATTCTAAATGCCACTTCCTCAATACAGCCTATCTTTTGGCTTTGACGTTTTTCAATAACACGAACAAACTCGCAAGCATCTGCTAAGGATTCAAAAGTGCCGGTATCTAACCAGGCAGTACCACGATTCATGATACCTACTTGTAATTGCTTACGCTCTAGGTATACTTTATTGACATCTGTAATTTCATATTCGCCTCTTGGGGAAGCAGGAATGTTTTTAGCAATTTCTACTACTTGATTATCATAAAAATACAAACCAGGCACAGCAAAATTTGACTTAGGTGCTTTGGGTTTTTCTTCTAATGATAAAGCATTATTATGCGCATCAAATTCAACTACACCGTAACGCTCAGGGTCATTCACTTCATAAGCAAATACCGCTGCACCTTCCACATCATTAAAGGATTGTACTAACTTACTAAAGCCTGCGCCATAAAATATATTATCTCCTAATACTAATGCAACTTTGTCCTTTCCAACAAAATCAGCACCAATGACAAATGCTTGCGCGAGTCCATTAGGGACTGCTTGCACTGCATAACTAAACTGGCAACCTATCTCAGAACCATCTCCTAATAATCTTTTAAATTGATCATTGTCCTCGGGGGTCGTAATGATTAACACCTCCTTAATACCTGCCAACATCAACACAGACAAGGGATAATAAATCATTGGCTTATCATAGATAGGCATTAATTGCTTACTAATTCCCTTGGTGATTGGATACAATCTTGTACCTGATCCACCTGCTAATATGATTCCCTTCATAATGTCTACTTTTTAGTTTTTTATAAACTCGCTGCGTATTCCGCAAAGCTTCCCAATGTTTTATCTTTTTCAGAAAATATTAATTCCGACGTAGGCAATTTCCAATCTATATTTAAATCCTTGTCATTATACATAATCCCCACCTCATTTCCAGGTTGATAAAATTTATCTACCTTATATAAAAAAGTAGCCGTCTCGGTTAATACCACAAAACCATGCGCAAAACCACTTGGCACATAAAATTGTTTGTGATTATCTGCTGTTAATTCAATCGCATAATGTTGTCCAAAACTAGGGGAGCCTTTTCTTAAATCAACTGCGATATCCAATACGGCCCCTTCTATTACCCTTACCAATTTTGCTTGAGCTGCATCTCCTTTTTGCATGTGCAACCCGCGTAAAACGCCTTTAGATGATCTAGATTGATTATCCTGCACAAAAACAAGATCTAATCCGGTAGCTGCTGCAAAATCTCTTTGATTAAAGGTCTCAATAAAATAGCCCCTTGCATCTCCATGAACAGTATCATGAATAATAAAACAATCTTTTAACGGTGTATTTTCAATTTTCATTCTTAAGAATTGGCTTTATTATTATTTATTATTCCGATTGATTATTTCTTTCGCGATTAAGGATTACCCAATTAACGATTACTATACATATCGCTATAATAAGCTTGATAGGCGCCACTGGTTACATTTTCCAACCAAGGTCCATTGCTTAAATACCATTCGATGGTTTCCCCTAAACCTTGTTCAAAAGTAACAGAAGGAGACCAACCTAATTCCTTATTCAATTTAGTTGCGTCAATAGCATAACGTCGATCATGCCCCGGACGATCTTTAACATAAGTAATCAGCGCTTCACTTTCTCCAGCCGCACGACCCAATTTAACATCCATTTGAGCACACATTAATTTAACCAAATCAATATTGGTCCATTCGTTAAATCCGCCAATATTATAAGTGTCTGCTTTTTTACCTTCATGAAAAATAATATCAATAGCACGTGCATGATCTTTTACATACAACCAATCACGCGTATACAAACCATCCCCGTATACGGGCAATGACTTTTTATTGATAATATTATGAATAAATAATGGAATTAATTTTTCAGGAAAATGATTCGGTCCATAATTATTAGAGCAATTTGAAATCACAATTGGCAAATGATAGGTTTCTCCATAGGCCCTAACAAAATGATCACTAGCTGCTTTACTTGCAGAATAAGGCGAATTAGGATCATAAGCAGTAGTTTCGGTAAACAATCCCTCCTTTCCTAAACTGCCATATACTTCATCGGTAGAAACATGATAAAATAAATGATCTCTTTTTTTCTCCCAAGTTCCATCATGCGCATTTTCATAACTTAAATCCGCTTTCCAAAATTCCTTTGCCGTATTTAATAAATTAACGGTACCAATCACATTGGTATAAACAAAATCGAGCGGAGAAACAATCGATCTATCCACGTGCGATTCAGCTGCCAAATGAATCACATCAGTAATAGCATTTTTTTCAAAAATTTCCTTTAATATATCTGCGTCTAAAATATTAGCTTTTACAAAATGATAATTAGGGGCATTTTCGATATCCTTTAAATTTTCTAAATTACCCGCATAGGTTAGGGCATCCAAATTAAAGATTTGATAATCAGGATATTTGTTCACCATTAAACGCACCACATGTGACCCAATAAATCCCGCACCACCTGTGATTAATATATTTTTTTGCATCTTAATTTTGTATCTTACAAAGATATTAAAACGATGATATATATTACTAAGTAATTTATAAAACTTTAAGCTATGACCAAGGAAAGATATTATTCATTAGATGTTTTTAGAGGTGCTACCGTTGCGCTCATGATTTTAGTAAACAATCCCGGTTCCTGGTCCAACACTTTTAGCCCCTTAGCCCACGCCAGTTGGCATGGTTGTACGCCTACCGATTTGGTGTTCCCCTTTTTCTTATTTGCCGTGGGTAATGCGATGTCATTTGTGATGCCCCAATTGCAACAAGGAAATAGCAGCGAATTTTGGAAAAAAGTAATCAAAAGAACGATACTTATATTTCTAATAGGCTTGTTTTTAAATTGGAGCCCCTTTGTAAAATGGAGCGATACAGGCCTTGTGTTTAAACCCTGGGAAAATGTGCGCATTTTAGGGGTGTTACAAAGAATTGCTTTATGCTACTTTTTTGCATCTGTGATCATTTATTACGGAAAATCTCGGATGGCACTTTTTATTGGCATGATGATATTGGTAATTTATTGGGTACTCAGTTTTGCACTAGGTGCGGCAGGTCATCCCTATAGTTTATCAGGCTATTTTGGTAATGCAATTGATTTTAATATTTTAGGAATATCACATATTTATAAAGGGGAAGGCGTTCCATTTGATCCAGAAGGTTTGACTAGTACGTTACCAGCAATAGTGCAAGTAATATTTGGATTTTTAGTAGGTGAGTATATTCAATTAAAAGGAAAGAATTTTGAAATGCTTGCTAAATTATTATTAACAGGTGTAGTACTTGTTTTAGTAGGGTTTATTTGGGATTTTAGTTTTCCTATTAATAAAAAAATATGGACCAGTAGTTATGTTTTTTATACCTCAGGCTTGGCTATCGTTACTTTGAGTATGTTTATTTATTTATTAGAGTTTAATAATGCCAAAGGAAAATGGAGCCAATTTTTTGATGTGTTTGGGAAAAATCCATTATTCATTTTCGTATTGAGTGGGTTTTTACCACGTGTTTTAGCTTTATTAAGATGGGTGGATCATGTAGATGAAAAAGGCGAGCCTGTTTATACCAATGCATTACCTTGGTTTTACCAAAATGTATGCAAAGATGTTACCAGTGATTTACGCATTGGCTCCTTATTGTATGCTTTATGTATGATTGCCTTTATGGGAACGATAGCCTACTTGCTAGATAAAAAGAAAATTTATATCCGAGTATAATTTAGTGGAACTAAGTTTTAAGGAAATAAAGTTGCCGCCTTTTCAAGATTTTCAGGCTTGCCTACATCCATTAAAATTGAATCACTATGGTCATAATAACCAATCGTATTTGTAGTAGCTATTTGCAAATAAGCATCAATTAGTGAAAATTTTCCTTGCAATTTTAATGCAGTAAAAAAAGGTGCGTGTATGATTTGTATACCGCTAAATGCTTTGGGGATAATTTTGCTTGAATCATTGATATCATTGGTTTGCGCAGCCACCCACTTTTCCTCCAGCGTCGTATTATTTTTCCAACCTATCAACAAGTCATTCTGATTAAATAATAAATTACGACTTGAACTTCTATTGGTCACCGCTAAAGTTGCTACATAATGATCATGGCTATTTTTTAATGCAAGATCAGCAGCCATCATTTTATCCAATGGCATGGTGGTTAAAATATCCGCATTCATCACTAACCAGGATGATTCGTTTTTAAAATAATCAGCAGCAAATAAAACGCCACCGCCTGTTTCTAATACTTCACCAGATTCATCTGAAATGGTTATTGCAGATCCCCAACCATTATTTTCTTGAACAGCACGAATTATTTGATCACTAAAATGATGCACATTTACCACCACTTCACAAATGCCATATGCTTGTAAGTATTCAATATTTCGCTGCAATAAAGTTTTTCCATTTACTTCGGCCATTGCCTTGGGATGATGATTGGTAAAGGGTTTTAATCTGGTACCTAATCCTGCCGCTAAAATCATTGCTCGCATAATCGAAAAATTTAATGCTAATGCTATTTAACCCAATTTTGCTGATTGGTATGCAGTAAAATAGTTTTGACTTTGTATTTATTTTTTAAATGCCTTGCTGTTTGCTCAGCAGCATACACACTGCGATGTTGCCCACCTGTGCAACCAAAATTAATATGTAAGGAAGCAAATCCTCTTTCTAAATAATTCTCTGTAGTAATATCAATCAAATCCCAAACGCTATTTAAAAAAACATTCATCTTTGTTCTTTGTTCTAAAAAATCCTGTACCGGTTTATCAAGGCCAGATAATTTTTTATAATCATCGAACCTGCCTGGATTTAATATCCCTCGCACATCAAAAACAAATCCTCCACCGTTTTCTGAATCATCCCCTGGTATTCCTTTTTTATAACTAAAGCTGTTGATGGTAATGACTAATGGTGTTTCATCTGTCGCTTTGGGTGGCGTAAATCGTTGAATCACTTCATCGCCTACCATCCAATGTAAAATGGACGCGAAAACCGGCGTGTCGTTGGATATCGTATTGTACTGTAAAAAGTTTTTGATGTTTAATAGTCCCAATGGAATACTGGTTAAAAAATGTGCTTTTCGTTCAAACAAACCTCTAAATCCATAAGCGCCCATCACTTGTAATAATCTTAACAATACAAATCCATTGTATTGTTGTTTAAAAATAGTTACATCTATTTTTTCAGGTAACAAGCTTTGCACTTCACTGATATAATGATCTAATAATTTAGCCTTCCACTCCTGTGAAAGTTCCGCCTTGGCCTGCCACAATAAGGAAGCTACATCATAAGGTAATCCCCCTTGCATCCCACCCTGAAAGTCGATAAAAAATACTTCATCATTGTTCACAATAATATTACGACTTTGAAAATCCCTAAACATGAAATTTTTATAATTGCCTGCAGCCAATTGATTACTTAATAGTTCAAACTCATCGATTAATGCTTGTTTATCGTAAGGGTATTGCAACGTATCCAAAAAGTAATACTTATAATATAACAAGTCAGTTAAAATAGAATGCTTCCCAAACTGCTTCGAGGTTAAACATTTATCGTAATTTAAACCCTCACCCCCATGCACTTGTAAACGCGCCAATGCAGTCAAACTTTTTTTAAATAAGGAAAAAACATGATCTGTTTTCCCTTCCTTTTCTAAAACATCTAATAAGGAAACCCTACCCAAATCCTGTTGCAGATAAATTGTTTTATCTGCACTTATAGCCAATACCTTAGGAACAGGTAATCCTTTTTCATAAAAATGATCCGCAAAGTAGATAAAGGTTTCACTCTCCTTAATATTTAAACTATAGGTAGCCATCCAACTTTGCGTCCCTTGAATGATTCTAAAATAAACACGATCACCACCACTTTGGGGAATTTTTTGAATCGCATCCCAAGGTTGTGGATTAATCGTATTAAAAAGATTATTTATATGATTGATGACCAATTCCATAAGTTTAAAATTAGCGCTAATGCATGAAATAAATTCAATTAATTACAGGATACCTTTCAACGTTCAAATGGGCTACAACGGATTAAGAATATTCAGTAAACTAGTTTTCAAATTTTAATACTATAAATTAAATAACGCTAAAGCCTTCTCGTTAACGCGGGAAGGCTTTTTAATGAACAAATACACAAAAAGGTATAAATACTTAAAAAAAAGGGTACAAATTAATGTACTAAATACTAAATTATTTAGTTAATATTGCTAATAATTTTAGTTTTATGTCATTTATAGATACAGATCCCAATGAAGGGATGGCCACCCAGCAGATTAATAAAAAATTCCAATCTGCTCAAATTATACAAGCCAATGCCACCGGATTTGGGGCAGCTTCCGACGATTTTATGGAAAGAGGCATTGATCTCAATGAGCAACTCATTCGCAACAAACCCGCTACTTTTTTCTTTCGCGTAAATAGTGATGCCATGTTAGGCGCAGGTATTCATGTGGGCGATATTTTAATTGTAGACCGAAGTCTTACGCCCAGTTCAGGCAAAGTAGTAGTGGCTGTTTTAAACGGTGAATTTTTAGTACGCCGTTTACAAATACAAGAACATAGTATCAGTTTGGTTCCTGAAAATAAAAGATACGGCACTATTCAAGTAGCGCAATTGGAACAATACAGCACCTGGGGTGTGGTGAGTTTTGTAATACATAGTTTATAAAAAATAATTCCGTGCAAGCCATTGTAGATTGTAATAGTTTTTATTGCGCTTGTGAGCGACTGTTCCAACCGCAACTGCAACATGCACCTGTTGTTGTGCTAAGCAACAATGACGGATGTATTGTATCTAGGTCCGATGAAGCAAAGCAATTGGGTATCAATATGGCCATCCCCTATTTTCAAGCAAAGGACTTAATTGAAAAAAATAAAGTACACGCGTTCTCCTCTAACTATCATTTATACGGAGACCTTAGCTGGCGTGTGATGGAAACCATGCGACAGTTGGCACCACCGGGTTGTGTGGAAGTATATTCGGTAGATGAAGCCTTTATTAATTTAGATCACATCCCTGCTGAAAGTTTACAAGATTATTGTGTTTCATTAAAAAAGAAAATAGAAACATGGACAGGTATATCGGTATCCATTGGCGTAGGTCCTAACAAAGTATTAAGTAAAGTGGCCAACCGATTAGCAAAAAAAAGTAAATTACTCACCGGTTGTATTGTGATATTAAACGATACTAAAAAAATACAAACTGCTTTACAAAATACGCCCATCGATGATGTTTGGGGGATTGGATATAGTTATAGTGAAAAATTAAAAACCTATGGCATCCATAACGCGTATGCACTTAGCATTAAGGACCTCAGTTGGGGTAAACGATTTTTAGGCGGCGTGCCGGGTATGAAATTAATTAGAGAATTAAAAGGAATGCATAGTCATGATATGCAAACACCTAGGACCAGTAAAAAAATGATTGCCACTACGCGTATGTTTGGACGCACCGTTTCCGAGTGGCAGGAAATTGAAGAAGCGCTAGCGACCTATGCAACGCGTACCGCAGAAAAATTACGCCGACAACACAGTGCCGCTTATGGCGTATCCGTTTTTTTATTAAAAAAAACACCCCCTCCAACGGACATCTCCCATTACCACCATGGAAGGCAAGTGAGCGGGTATGTTAAACTAGATAATCCCAGCAACCTCACTCCGGATATCATTAAAGCGGCAGTCGCCCTTGGAAAAAGTTTATATGAGCAAGGGGAATGGTATAAAAAAGCAGGCGTCATTTTAAGCGACTTTGTCCCCGATAATGCATTACAGACCAACTTGTTTGTCGCACCCAAGGACCAAAATCGTAAAAAACTAATGAATGTTATAGATAATATGAATGCAGCTTTTAGGGACGACATCCTCAAATTTGCGACCAGCGGCACCCAAAAAAATTGGAAAATGCGTAGTGAACGGCGAAGCAAACGCTATACCACCCGCTGGGACGAACTATGTTTGGTAAGATAAATGGAAATCGTGGAAAACCATTGCTTAAAAATTCGTAAAAATGATAATGCTTCTGTATTTTTGCCCAATTTCATACATATGAGCAACACCCTGCAATCCAACGAGTCTATCCGCTCTTCCAGAAAAAAAATTATTGTACTAGGCAGTGGCCCCAATCGTATTGGTCAAGGCATTGAATTTGATTACTGCTGCGTTCATGGATTATTGGCAGTAAAAGAAGCTGGATACGAAGCCATCATGGTGAATTGTAATCCTGAAACCGTTTCTACCGATTTTGACATGGCAGATAAATTATATTTTGAGCCTGTGTTTTGGGAGCATCTTTGGGAAATTATTGAATTGGAACAACCAGAAGGCGTGATTGTACAATTAGGCGGACAAACTGCATTAAAATTAGCAAAACGATTATCCGAAAGAGGAATTAAAATTATAGGAACTTCATTTGACAGTTTAGATATTGCAGAGGACAGGGGTCGCTTTAGTGATTTATTAAAAGATTTAAAAATTCCTTACCCTGATTATGGAACTGCTTTCACTGCTGAGGAAGCGGTTGAAGTTGCCAATCAAGTAGGCTATCCTGTTTTAGTAAGGCCAAGCTATGTGATTGGGGGACAAAGAATGCGCATTGTTATTAATGACGCTGAAGTAGAAAAAGCGGTGGTAAGTATCTTAAAACATATCCCAGATAATAAAATATTAATTGACCATTTTTTAGATCGTTGTCAGGAAGCAGAAGTAGATGCCATTTTTGATGGAGAAACTTTTCATGTCATGGGCGTAATGGAACATATTGAACCAGCGGGTATACATAGTGGCGATAGTAATGCAGTATTACCTGCATTTAACTTAACCCCATTGATAGTGGCTACCATGGAATTTTACAGTGAAAAAATTGCGCGCGCTTTAAATATCAAAGGACTCATTAATATTCAGTTTGCCATCAAGGACGATAAAGTATATGTCATTGAAGCCAATCCAAGAGCTTCAAGAACAACGCCGTTTATTGCAAAAGCATATCAAATTCCTTATTTGAATATTGCAACCAAAGTAATGTTAGGTGCTGCTAAATTAACCGATTTTGTCATGGAGAAAAAATTAGATGGATTTGCGATTAAAGAACCGGTGTTTAGTTTTGATAAATTTCCTGGAGTGAATAAAGAATTAGGACCTGAAATGAAAAGTACCGGGGAAGCCATTCGATTTATAAAAGATTTACGTGACCCTTACTTCCGAAATTTATACAAGGAACGTTCAATGAACTTGTCCCGTTAATAAAATGACCCTTGCCAAAAGCTAAGGGTCATTTTATTTTTATCGCTAATGATTTTTTCTTGCAATTTTATTTAGGTACTCCATATTGATCCACCAAATAAACAATCGCTGCCATATTCACTGCGCCTAATAACAATTCACGCTTGTTTACATTTTCAAATACATCTGTTTTTGCGTGGTGTAAATCAAAATAGCGTTGACTATCTGGCACTAAACCAGCAAGTACAATTGATGCATTTACATTTTTTAGCGGCCCAATATCAGCGCCGCCACCACCAGCTCTGATTTCAGTGCCATAAGGCTTTAATAAACTAGCCCATTGTTCCATTTTTTTAAACTGCTCAGGGCTCGTTGCACTGATACCAATGGCCCTAGGCGTAAATCCACCCGCATCACTTTCAAGCGCAAACACATGTTGTTCATTATTTTGTTTTGCAAGTTCAGCATATTTATTACCACCGCGCATGCCGTTTTCTTCATTTGCAAATAAAACAAAACGAATCGTTCTTTTTGGTTGATAGTTCAACGCTTTCATAGTGCGTAAAATTTCCATGGTTTGCACAATGCCTGCGCCATCATCATGCGCGCCTTCATTTACATCCCAACTATCTAAATGTCCTCCAATCGTAATTATTTCATTCGGGAAAGTAGACCCTTTAATTTCTGCCACCACATTATTCTCATCCGCATCAGGTAAAAAATAACCATAGGTTTGCATCTGCACACGAATGGTTCCTTTTTTTGCATTTGCGTATAGTTCCTTTGCATCATTAGGGCCCAAAGCCACTGCCGGAATTTTTGGATAATTCTCATCATACATCATACCCCCGGTATGCGGCGCATTATCAGGTGCGGTACTTAATGAATGAATCATCACACCAACAGCGCCATACTTTGCAGCACGACTAGCGCCAGTGGAACGATACACCCCCATTTTCCCATAAGCGCCAAAAGTTTGGATAATGTTAGGATCAAACATGCTATGATAATAAACAATCTTTCCTTTTACTTCATCTTTACGTTTTTCCAATTCATCAAAATCGGCAACCGCTAAAAGCTCCGCTTCTACTAAACCTTTACTTCCTAATGAATTGCCTAAAGCCAATGCAGCTAAAGGACGATTCATTGCTTTTCCATTAACACGCACTACACTTGCAAAATCCTTACCCCCGCGTTGCCAATTGGGTGTTTTACAAGGTTGCATAAACACTTTATCTGGCGCGAATGATTCCATATTGCGCTGACCCCAAATTGCTGCATTTTGTTGTTGCGGCGAACCTGCCAAACGACCTCCTATTTGCTTGGTTAACTGTCTTAACAAATCATAGGCCTTGCCATTGGTCATGATTTCGTCAGACATTTTTTTTATTGTAATACTGTCTTGATTGATTTGTGCTTGGGTCAAAAATGGCCAACAAAACACCAAAAAAAATAATTTACGCATTGCCGTAGTTTTTCATTTAAATAATTCTTAAATATAAATAAACTTTATTGCATTTTAAGTTGTTATTTGCAGACACAATAGCACTTAAATGAAGATTGGAATTGTTTGTTATCCTACTTTTGGCGGTAGTGGCGTTTTGGCTACCGAACTTGGAAAGGCCCTTGCTGAAAAAGGTCATGAAATTCACTTTATTACCTACCAACAACCGGTTCGTCTAAATGGTTTTCATACCAATATATTTTACCATGAAGTAAGGGTGCCCACTTATCCATTATTCGATTACCCTCCCTATGAATTAGCATTGGCAAGTACGATGGTGGATGTAATATTAAACCATGATTTGGATTTAATTCATGCGCACTATGCCATCCCACATGCATCTGCTGCTTATACCGCCAAACAAATCGTAAAGCAAAAAACAGGAAGGTCTGTGCCAGTTATTACCACGCTGCATGGGACTGATATTACTTTAGTAGGTCGCGATAAAACCTACGAACCAGTAGTTACTTTTTCAATTAACGAAAGTGATGCCATAACTGCAGTATCTGAAAATTTAAGAGCGGAGACTTTCAAGCATTTTGATATTAAAAAAGAAATTCAAGTCATCCACAACTTTGTGGATGTGCATCGTTATAATAAGAAAGCGGTAGCAGCATTTAGACAAGTGATAGCACCGAATAATGAAAAAATAATCATACACGCATCTAATTTTAGAAAAATAAAAAGAATTGATCACGTGATGGAGATTTTTAAAAATATTCATAACGCGCTCCCTGCAAAATTATTAATGGTGGGTGATGGCCCTGAGCGTCCATTAGCAGAAGATCTTACCCGACAATATGGACTAGATGGCGATGTACGTTTTTTAGGTAAACAGGAACAAATGGAAGAACTATTAGCAGTAAGTGATGTTTTTTTATTGCCTTCTGAATATGAAAGTTTTGGATTAGCCGCCCTTGAAGCCATGGCAGCAAGCACTGTGGTGATTAGCACCGATGCAGGTGGATTAGGAGAAATTAATATTGATGGGGTTACCGGCTATACCGCTCCAGTAGGTGACGTTGCAAAAATGAGTAAAAATGCCATTGAATTATTACAGGATGAACCAAAATTAAAGGCCTTCAAACATAATGCTTTAAAAGAAGCAAAACTTTTTGATATACATCATATCATTCCAAAATACGAGGAATTGTACAGACGCTTTTGCAGAACAGGCAATTGCTAAAAATTAGTTGGAAGCAACTGCTTCCTCAATACTTACTTTGATTTTATTGACTGCTTCACTCAATTCCTCCATCGTAATGGATAATGGGGGTGCAATTCTAATTTTATCTTCCGCGAATAAAAACCAATCTGTTATTATTCCATTGGCAACACAACAAGCTGCCACTTTTTTTGCAAGTACAGATGACGAAAATTGTAAGGACATCCACAATCCTTTATGTGTATGATTTAAAATACTTGGGTGCACTAGTTGATCTAATAAAAATTGCTCCTTAACTGCAATTTCATGGATCCAATTAGATTGCTGCAAAACTTGCAAGGCAGCATTACCCGCTGCACAACAAACAGGATTCCCACCAAATGTGGTGATATGTCCTAATACAGGACTATGCGTTAAAGCCCCCATCATTTTTGTATTTGCGATAAAAGCACCTAAAGGCAAACCACCGCCCAAAGCTTTTCCCAATAATAAAATATCTGGCGTAATAACATATTGTTCAAACGCAAACAAAGTGCCTGTTCGACCAAACCCTGATTGTATCTCGTCCACTATTAACACCACACAAAGTGATTCACATTTTTCTTTTAATGCAATGACCCAATCCTTATTCGCAGGCGTGATGCCTGTTTCAGCTTGCACTAATTCAACTAAAACACAAGCCACTGTGTTATCAATTAAATCTATATCTTCAAAATTATTGTACCTTAATTGCATCACATCAGGGAGTAATGGCCTAAAAGCATTTTTAAAATATTCATCCCCCATCATACTTAATGCACCTTGCGTACTTCCATGATACGCGCCTTGAAATGAAACCATTTTGGAACGCTTGGTGACACGTTTCGCTAATTTCATCGCACCTTCGGCTGCTTCAGCCCCACTATTGGTAAAATAAACGGATTGTAAATGATCAGGCAATATACTAGTCAATGCTTTTGCATATTGTACTTGTGGTGACTGAATAAATTCACCATATACAATCACATGCATATATTGTTCCGCTTGCTCCTTAATTGCATTAATCACTGCTGGATGACTATGGCCAATATTGCAAACACTAAAACCACTAATCATATCCATAAAAGCTTTGCCGGCGGTGTCATAGATATACACTCCCTTAGCTGATGCTACTTCAATACCAATTGGTTTGTCAGATGTTTGTGCTAAATGCGAAAAAAAAAGTTGTCTATTGTTAATGCTGGACATAATAACTATTAAATTGCAGTACAAAAGTCGCATTTTTATGGCAACCATACTCACAGTTCAAGGGAAACATCCACAATTTGGTGAAAATTGTTTTATTGCACCCAACGCCACCATTGTTGGAGATGTTATTATGGGGGAGGAATGCTCCATTTGGTTCAATGCCGTTTTAAGAGGCGATGTGCATTATATTAAAATGGGCAACAAGGTGAATGTGCAAGATGGCGCAGTTATTCATTGTACATATTTAAAGCACCCTACCAACATTGGGAATAATGTATCCATTGGTCATAATGCTTTAGTCCATGGCTGCACTATACATGATAATGTATTAATTGGCATGGGAAGTATCGTAATGGATGCATGCGTAGTACATTCAAATTCCATTATTGCTGCAGGTGCTGTGGTTTTGGAAGGAACCATTGTGGAAGAAGGAAGTATTTACGCTGGCGTACCTGCAAAAAAAGTGAAGATGGTAAGCACGGAATTAATCAATGGTGAAATAAACCGCATTTCTGATAATTATATAAAGTACGCTAGTTGGTTTTCTGAACATAATGAAGCGCCAAAAAAATAAGTATTAATACTTAGGGCCTTCAATGCCGTGCCATAAATCAACATAACTAAAAAAGCGCGCTTCAGCAATAATCCCTTTTTCTACTGCTGCTTTAACTGCACAGCCAGGCTCGTTGATATGTTGGCAATTATTAAATTGGCAACCCTGCATTTTTTCACGCATTTCTGGAAAATATTGCGCTAACTCTTCTTTTTCTAAATTGACCAATCCCAATTCTCGCATACCAGGTGTATCAATAACCGAACCTGATTCCTGTAAGTCATACATCTGCGCAAAAGTGGTGGTATGCATTCCCTTTCCACTCCACTCACTTACCTCCTGTGTATTCAAATCCAAATCCGGAAATAAATAATTAATAAAAGAAGATTTTCCAACACCACTATGCCCACTCACCAAAGTAGTTTTGCCAATTAATAATTCTTTAATTGTATTTAAGCCTTGGTCCTTTTCAATACTTATTAAAAAAACTTTATATCCCACTGCTTCGTACATTTTTTTAAACTGGTCATACACTTCCATTTCGGCAGGGCCATAAATATCTGATTTGTTAAAAACAATCATTGCAGGAATATGAAAAGCCTCACAGGAAACTAAGAATCGATCTATAAACCCTTGTGAAGTTTTAGGTGATTTTAAAGTGGCTAATAAAATAGACTGATCTAGGTTGGAGGCGATAATATGTTGCTGTCTTTTATTATGCGGTGATTGTCTGGCCACGTAATTATCGCGGTCAATAATATGGGTAATCATGACCGAATTTTGGTCTTCATTTTCCATCTCATAAGTCACCCAATCCCCAACAGCAATAGGATTTGTAGAGGAAATGGCATCTAATTTTATGACGCCCTTAATACGCGCCTGATAAAAGAGGCCCGCCTCCGATTTTACGGAGTACCAGCTACCAGTTGATTTATAAATCCTTGCCTTCATTGGATACGAAGATAAAAGTAATTGTTAAGAACTAGTGCGCCATGGATAAAGCTTATACAAATTTGGTATCTTTGCCCCATGAGCCAATACGCCCACGACAATATTGTTCCAGATAGTAATAGCCATGAAAGTAAAAAGGAGCAGGTAGCCTCCATGTTTGATTCTATTGCCAAAAAATATGATTTTTTGAATCGTTTTTTGAGCTTAGGTATTGATCAAATTTGGCGAAAAAAAGCCATTGCTAATTTTAAAGGTGCGCCCATCCATCATTTATTGGATGTAGCAACGGGGACCGCAGATATGGCATTAATGGCTTACCAACAAATTAAGCCCCATCGAATTACCGGAATGGATATTTCTGAGGGTATGATGCAATATGGAAGGATAAAGATTGCCCAAAAAGGATTAAGCGATATTATTGAATTAAAATCAGGCGACAGTATTGCCATCCCTTTTGAAGAAAATACTTTTGATGGTGCCATGGTCGCTTTTGGTGTTCGCAACTTTGCCGATTTAGAAAAAGGACTTGCTGAAATGTACAGAGTACTTACACCAGGAAGCAAAATAGTTATTCTTGAATTTTCACAACCTAGCCAGTTTTGGTTTAAGCCCATCTATAATATTTATATGAAGTGGATTACCCCCAATATTGGCAAATTATTTTCAGGAAATAAGGCAGCTTACGCTTATTTAAACGAAAGTGTGATTGCATTTCCCGAAGGAAAGGCTTTTTTAAGTATCTTAGAAAAAGCAGGATTTAAAAATATTCATCAACAAAAATTAAGCCTAGGCATATGCAGTATCTATTGCGGAGACAAATAATTAGCGTTGCACTATTAGTATTAACTTCTTTATCAGTTAATGCGCAAAAAAATGAAGTGTTTCAACCTGACCACGACGACATGCCTTACTATTTAGGGATTAGTTTAGGTTATGGAATGAATAGTTTAAACTTTGAACGAGGTACTTATTTTAACAATCAAACCACGAGTATTGCAAACAGAATTACAACAAGCAATAGTGGCAATTTAAATTTAGGTTTGTCAGGAACTTTAAAGTTAACCAACCACTTATTATTGAGAGCGAACCCTATGTTATTAATTGGTGGGTCAAAAAGAATTGGATTTTCTGCACCGAATAACTTGTATGTTAATGTAGCAGATTCTTTAGATATTCCATCCACCTTAATTACACTACCCATTGCTTTAAAATTGCAGTCAGACAGATATACTGCAATGGGCTACAAATCAATCATGCGCCACTATGTATTTGGAGGTGGTAAGGCTGATTTTGATTTATCAAGTTCAAAAGTAAGTAACAGTATTAACGGCGCACCTTATAAAGCTTTATTAAATGGTACGGACCTAGGATATGAATTTGGCTTAGGATTAAGCTTTTATTTAAAATATGTAACCATATCGCCAGAACTTAAATTTTCATATGGGCTAACAAATTTAAAAAACAATACAGGAACAGGTCCTGAATCCTTACTCAATAATGTAAATAAAATAAACGCCAACTTTATTTATTTCACCATCCATCTTGAAAACTAAATTCGATGCGCAACTATATCATTAAAAATGCCATTATCGTTAATGAAGGAAGAAAAATGAATGGGGATGTACTCATTAAAGATGGCCGTATTGATAAAATTGGAACATCCATCGAAACACCTAATGGCGTCACTGAAATTAATGCCGAGGGCATGTATCTGATACCTGGCGCTATTGATGATCAGGTACATTTTAGAGAACCTGGGTTAACCCATAAGGCAAGTATTTATTCAGAATCCAAAGCAGCGGTTGCTGGCGGAGTTACTAGCTTTATGGAAATGCCCAATACGGTGCCTCCTGTTTTTAACCAGACTTTACTAGAAGATAAATATCAAATTGGCGCACAAAATGCACTCGCTAATTACTCTTTTTTCATGGGTTCTTCTCAGGACAATTGGGAGGAAGTTTTACGGACCAACGAAAAGAAAAATGAGGTTTGTGGTGTAAAAATATTTATGGGGTCTAGTACAGGAAATTTATTGGTAGACAACCCACTTGTTTTGGAAAAAATATTTGAAGGTTCTGAATTATTGATTGCCACCCATTGCGAAGAGGAAGGTATTATTAAAAAAAATAAGACTGCATTGGAAGCGGTTAAACCCATCCTTGAGCCATCCGATCACCCTATTATCCGTAACGAAGAAGCTTGTTTTGAATCTTCCTTCAAAGCAATACAATTAGCAAAAAAGTTTAATAGCCGTTTGCATATTTTACACATTAGTACTGCAAAGGAATTACAGTTATTTTCAAACATGCTCCCTTTAGCCGACAAACGCATTACCTCAGAAGTATGTGTACACCATTTGCATTTTACTGCAGACGATTATGCAACGAAAGGCAATTTAATTAAATGCAACCCAGCCATAAAAGCGCCTGAAAATAAAGCAGCTTTATGGGAAGGCTTATTGAATGATCAATTAGATGTTATCGCAACCGACCATGCACCGCATACTTGGGATGAAAAGCAAGGCGATTATGCACATGCGCATGCGGGACTACCATTGGTTCAACACCCTGTTATGTTGATGATGAAATATGTGAAGGAAGGGAAGTTAACCATTGAAAAAATGGTGGAAAAGATGAGCCATGCTGTTGCCACCTGTTTTCAAATAAAAGAACGCGGGTTTATTAGAGAAGGTTATTACGCTGACTTGGTATTAGTAAAAGAAGCCCCCTATATTATTACCAATGAAAATATTTTATACAAATGCGGATGGAGTCCGCTTCTAGGAACACCATTTCCTTATCAAATTCACGCCACATTTGTGAATGGACATTTGGCATATCAGGATGGTGAATTTGATGAAAGTCAAAAAGGCCAAAGAATGCAATTTACCAGAAGCTAAATTTAATAGGTATGCTGGTAGATAAAATTACTTTAAAAGATATCGGCTTATTTGATACGGAGGAATCGGCCGGGCTTATTTCACACCTTAATTTTTGCAAGACCAATGGCGGCAAGGAGCAATTAGATCAATATCTTGCGCAACCATTAAATTCCATTGAAGCCATTGAAAAGCGACAAATGGCCATTGCTGTTTTTGTCAATGAAATTGATTTTATACATGAAATGAAAATCACCAATGGTACCACCCTAGTGATTGAAAAGTTTTTTGGAACTGCATTTAAGCCTATCCCAACACAAATTAGCTATCCAGGCGCTTATTGGTATCAATATGTAAATGGCGCCGATTATGCTTTGTTAAAATATTCGCTAGAACATTTAATTCTGTTTTATGAAAATTTAAATAATTGGTTAGTTGTTTTCGAAAGGAAAAACGAAAACCCAATCATTGCTAATTTGGTTCAAAATATAAAAAAATTAGTGCAGCATTCAGCATTAGCTAATTTAAATACACAAACCACATTAGCCAACCCACAAAAATTATTAGCGTTGGCTTATTTTTTTCGAAATCATTATAAAAATAACACGCTACAGTTACTGCAGCATTATTATGATTTAGATGCCTATTATAGCATGGCAACTGCTGTAAAAAGATTTAATTTTGCTTTTCCAACTTGGATCAATAGTGAAAGACCCCTACTTGAAGTAGTATCGGGGATACATCCACTGGTTCCCAATCCTATTGATAATACCATTTCGCTGTCTAGTCAAAATAATTTGTTTTTTTTGACAGGTGCCAATATGGCTGGCAAAAGTACATTCATTAAAACGATTGGTATAATAATATACTTGTCGCATATTGGCATTGGATCGCCGGCAAAAAAAGTGACCCTGTCTTTATTTGATGGACTTATTACCAACCTAACTATTGCCGATAATGTTGTCAAAGGTGAAAGTTATTTTTTTAATGAAGTACAAAGAATAAAAAATACGATTGAAAAAATTATAGATGGCAAAAAGTACTTTGTCCTAATTGATGAGCTTTTTAAAGGTACCAATATCCAAGACGCTATGAAATGTAGTTCTGCCGTAATTGAAGGCCTACAAAATTTAAGAAATAGCTTATTTATTATCTCCACCCATTTGTATGAAATTAGTGATGGATTAAAAAAATATGATAATATACAATTTAGTTATTTTGAAACCGAAGTACGTCAAAAGGAACTCGTATTTCACTATCAACTAAAACAAGGCGTCAGTCAAGACCGATTGGGCTATTTAATTTTAGAAAGAGAAGGCGTGGTTGACCTGCTAAATAACATGACGAAAAACAAGTATTAATACTTCATTACTTCCCCCCTACAAATATAGTTTCAAGCAAAAAGTATGCTTGTAAAAACAAAAGGAAGTGCCTTAATTGGTATTGATGCCGTTGGGATTACTATTGAAGTAAATGTAAGTATGGGGCAAGGCTATTGCATTGTAGGCTTACCCGATAGCTCGGTAAAGGAAAGTTTGGACCGAACCGAAAGTGCGATTAAAGCAAATGGCTTTAGAATGCCAAGAACTAAGTTGGTCATCAACTTATCGCCCGCTGAATTAAAAAAAACTGGAGCCGCATTTGATTTACCCATCGCCATTGGCATATTAGCAGCTTCTGAACAAATCACACCAATTGATTTAATTGATAAGTATATTATGATGGGAGAATTGGGCTTAGATGGCAAATTATATCCTATTAAAGGCGTACTTGCTATGGCGATGCAAGCAAAGGCAGATGGTTATTTAGGTATTTTACTTCCTAATGAAAACGCAGCCGAAGCAGTATTAGTTGATGAATTGGACATTTACTGTTTTGAACATTTAACAGAAGTAGTTGAATTTATTACGCAACCAAACACAAAATCGCCCATCAAGAAAAGTGGACTTGTGCAGGATTATAAAATAAAATCGGCGACTGATTTTTCAGATGTAAAAGGGCAGGAAAATGTAAAACGTGCCTTAGAAATTGCGAGTGCTGGTAGCCACAATATTATTATGATTGGGCCACCAGGTGCCGGAAAAACAATGTTGGCTAAAAGTATCGTTTCCATTTTACCCCCATTAAATCAAATGGAAGCTTTAGAGACAAGTAAAATATATAGTATCACAGGGAAATTGGATGCGGTAAATAAATTATTACAAACTAGGCCGTTCAGACATCCCCACCATAGCTTATCGGCTATAGCATTGATTGGTGGAGGAAGCCATCCGCAACCAGGAGAAATATCATTAGCGCATAATGGGATTTTGTTTTTAGATGAACTGCCTGAATTTAATAGATCGGTCATTGAAGTGCTTCGGCAACCGATGGAAGAAGGTATCGTCTGCATCGCCCGAGCCAAAATGAGTGTCACTTTCCCCGCTAGATTTATGTTAATGGCGGCTATGAACCCTTGCCCTTGCGGGTATTACAACCACCCAAAAAAGGAATGTCACTGCAGTCCCTCTTTAATTCAAAAATACATGCACAAAATTTCAGGGCCTTTATTAGATAGAATTGATATGCATATTGAGGTGGTCCCCATACTTTATAATGAATTAAGGGCCTCCAAACAGGAAGAATCTTCCGCAACTATCGCTACTAGGGTCAAAAATGCGAGGGAAATACAAAGTCATCGATTTAAAAATGAAGCAGGCACCTACACCAATGCACAAATGAATAGTGGTCAATTAAAAAAATATTGCACCATTACTCCTGAGGGCGAAGCCATTTTAAAAATGGCTATGGAAAAGTTTCAATTAAGTGCAAGGGCTTTTGACCGAATTATAAAAGTAAGTCGAAGTATTGCCGACTTAGATAACAGCAATGCTATTCAACTAAACCATATTAGCGAAGCCCTACAATTCCGAATTTTGGATAAATCTAGTTGGGGGCAGTATAAAAATTAATATTGTCCAGTTTTTAGTAAAACGAGCGTGCAAGCTTCTAATGTTTGAACGCCGTTTTCTGCTGCAAGTGCTGCTAAGACTGGATTTTCAGTGCCTGGATTAAAAATAATACGGCGGGGCTTTAGGGCTAAAATTTGGTCAATATATTCCGTTTGGGCAGCTGAACCAAGGTATAAAGTGACCGTATCTATAGGTATTTGGCTTGGCCATTCATTCAAAATTGGGATATCATTTATCATTCCTGTTTTAATACCATAAGGATATACCGATATTCCATGTTCATTTAATAAACTGGTCGCTAAAAAACTATAGCGTTCCGAATTGGGCGATGCCCCTACCACTAAGGTGACTGGTGATTTCATATTACAAATCTATTATTAAATAGATGAATAGATTTTATTTTGTTTAAATAAAAGAATGTAATTTTATCAAAATCAACTTTA
>CAXNDZ010000009.1:0-27035 GCA_964201225.1 Chitinophagales bacterium
GGTTTTGGCGGATGGGGCGGAGGTTTTGGTGGATGGGGCGGAGGTTTTGGCGGATGGGGCGGAGGTTTTGGCGGATGGGGCGGATGGAACCCCTACTATGCTAGTATGTGGAATCCTTACGGAAATTATTACCTAAATAATGGCATCTACGGAGGCATTTATGGTGGTATCCCAATGAGTGTAAATAATTACGACAAACGAGTTCCAGTGCAACCTAATCGCACCAACTTAAATCCATACATGAAAAATATTGGACAATTTAGAAGATCTGGTGATGTTAGAGAAAATGGCAATTTTGCAAATTCAAATAGTAATGGTAATGTAGGTGCTAGATCAAATACACCCAATAGTTTTAGAAGTGTAAATAGTAATTCAGCTAATAATAATACAGTTGGTAATTTCTCAAGATCAAATAACAGCAACTATAGCAATAGTAATAGCACACAACCTAGTTCAAGTAGTTTTGGTAGTTTAGTAAAAAGAGTCATGACCACTAGTTCAAGTGCTAGAGCAGCAAGCTTTAATAATTCTTCAAAAAATTATTCAGCACCTAATAATAATTCAAGCAACTCTTATCAAAATAGCACGCCAAATAAAAACACCTCAGCGCCTAGCTATAGCTCACCAGCTTCTTCTGGAAGTGGATCTAGCGGTAGTTCTTCAGGAGGTGGCGGATTTATTGGTGGCGGAAGAGCAAAAACAGGTGGTGGCAATTAATCAGTACAAATAAATACGCGTTTCAAGAAATTATTATTTAAACTCTTTTACAAAAAAGTAACACATCATTATGAAAAAAATATTACTATTGATTTTATTAGGATTCAGCTTAAGCGCGTTTGCACAAGATCCCGATGATGTATTAAAATTCTCCTGGTTTGCCCCTCATGGAACCCCAAGAAGCAACGCATTAGGAGGCGCGATGGGTTCACTAGGTGGAGATATGTCATCAACACATATCAACCCAGCTGGTTTGGGATTTTATAAATCAAGCGAGTTTTTGTTGACCTCTAAGTTTTCTAATAATACCAATAGCGTTGATTATTTCAAAACGAACACTTCCGTGTCATCTAACAAGCTAAACCTAGGTAACTTAGGGATTGTTATGGCAGATGGTCGTAAAAAGAATAATTGGAGTAGTACTGCATTTGCAATCTCATACACGCAAATTGCAGACTATAATAACCACTATGGGCTTTCTGGTAAAAACACCTACTCTAGTTTCACGGAAAAATTTGCCGACCAACTTTATGATAGCGAGTCAAGCTTGACCGATGCACAACAAAATTTTATTTACGGTAGCTCACTTGCCATTCAATCCAAATTAGTTAATCCTATTTTTGATGCGAATGGTTTTATTACTGATTATAGAACTACAGTCCCAATAGGTGCTTTGAATCAAAAAAACGATGTCCTGACCAAAGGAGGATATAATGAACTTGCGTTTGGTTGGGGTGGAAATATTGAAGATAAATTATACTTAGGGGCTAGTTTAACCATGCCCATGATCAACTTTAGCAAGACCAATTATTTTGGCGAAACTGGTTATTTTGATTTTTACGAAGAAAGCAGTTCTAAAGGTTTTGGATTAGGTGCTAAATTTGGTTTGATCTACAAAGCCCAACCATTTTTACGCTTCGGTTTTACGTATCACACGCCACAATTAATCAGCTTCAGAGATGCAATAAGTGCCGATATGTACAGCACTGCATTACCCAATGGAATAAGTTCCTATGATTTAATCAATAATAATAAAAATACTTTTTACCCAACAAGTTACGACTACGCAATGACAACGCCTGCAAAGGCAATTGTAAGTTCAAGTTACTTTTTTGCGAACCCAAGCAAACCTACCCAACCATTGGGTTTTATTAGCGCAGATATAGAATGGGTAAAATATGCAGGTACCCGTTTTTATTCCAATGACAATAACCAAGAGGTAGTAAGCTATTACAATGACCTTAACTACGTAATAAAAAATACCTATAAAAATAATATCAATATCAAAATTGGCTCAGAGGTAAAATTAAATGGCAATTGGATGGCTAGGGCTGGAACAGCATTCTATGGTTCCCCTTACAAGGATGGGGGCTTAGACGCTTCCCAGTTTGTTATAAGCGGTGGTATTGGTTACAGAACTGAAAAGCATTTTATTGACTTTACTATTATGAACACCATGGTGAAAGATGCCATTTTCCCTTATCGATTAACTGAAAAAAGTAGTTACTACGCTGATTACAAAGGCAATAATTTAATGTTTAATATAGGTTATGGTATAAGATTTTAAACCAATTACATTTAATCTTTTCGCCACTGGCATAAAAGATTAACACTATAAAATGTAACTGCAACTAATAAAAAAAAGATCCGCCCCCGAGTACTCGGGGGCGGATCTTTTTTGCAACCTACTCAAAGGCGCTATTCTATAAAGCGACTACTTTAAATCGCTCGTCTTTAAACCTTGATTCAATTTGATATCAGTGTACTTCACATTAATTTTCATAGCACCCATATCAATGATCATTTCAGAAGCCAACTGAATTCCATTTACCGTTTGATATGCGTTATAAAATTGTTGTTGTGTCACTGTTCCACGACCAGGGACTTCCTCTGATTTAGAAGTTTTAACTAATAAATAAGTAGCTGCGTCATAAAAGCGGTGGGATACTTTTTTAGAGGGTGTTGTTACTTCAATATCAATAGCATCCTTGCCATTTACTTTTTCTACCCCTACTACTTTTAAACCATATCCTTTGGTTAAATACAATTGCTCTGGAGCGATGCTTGCCGACTCATCCAATCCTTCCTTCACATCATCCGTGATAGGTGCCTCTTGGCCTTGTTGACTTACTGAGTATTTACCATCCACAACTGCTTGCTTCATTAAAGCCATACCACCCATTGACATGGTTGTTACAGAATTTCCTGGGATAACAATTTTTTGAGACATATTTAATGATTGCCCCATAATGTTTGCAGTACCATTTAATGTTACGTCCGTCACTTTGGCAATGGCTTCTGCAGATCCAATGGCAGCAATGGCTTTCGTCATGACTATTTGTGGAGTTAAAGAGGCATCTGCTTTTATTTCAGTGGGTGCAGCAATTTCATTTCCTTCAATATCAAAATATTTTACTGGGCCATATTTTTCAAGTCCTTTCGCTATTTGTTTTGCATTTCCAACAATGACAATATGCATTTTTGATGTATTCAATAAAGCTTTACCTGCATCCTGCACTTTTTGCGCATCTACTGCAGCTAAATTGGTTAAATACTTTTGGTAATAATCAGCAGGTAAATTGTTTTGTGCAATTTTTAAAGCAAATCCAGCAATCGTTGCAGGATTTTCTAATGAGCGCGCAAAACCACCTGATAAATAATTTTTCATTCTACTTAATTCCACATCACCCACTTTTTCATTTAGGATAATATTAATCTCATTTAATAATTCTTGGACTGAACTATCTGTTTTTTCATTACGAACGGAAGCGGATGCTTGGAAAATTCCAACTTGACGACTTGGATTCAATGAGGAATAAGCACCATAAGTAAACGCATGTTTTTCACGAAGGTTTGCAAACAAACGACCTGAAAAACCACCGCCTAATATATTATTCATGACTGATCCTGCAATTACATTAGCGGAACCAGGAAGTAAATCAACAGTCGTTGCAATAGTTACCACACTTTGAACACTTGCTGGTCGATCAATAACAGCAACATAGGTTTGATTAGGTAATGAAGGTTTTGCAAAATTTTGCTTCGTTGCAGTACCCTTCGCCCATGCTCCAAAACTTTTTTCTGCCAACGCTTTAGCGACTGATGGTTCAATATCACCCACAAAAACTAAATAAGCCATATTGGGTTTCCAATAGGTAGTTAAAAATGATTTAACATCATTCATAGTGATGCTATTCACTGTTTTAGTCGTCATCATTTCACCATAAGGATGTGAAGCACCATACACTAACTTCTTCACTACATTTCCTGAAATTGCATCCGCATCATCTTTATTTGATTCTATTCCAGACAATGTTTGCTTACGAATTTTCTCCAATTCATCATTAGCCAATGCAGGCTGAAGTACTACCTCCGCCATTAAGGACATTAATGAAGGAAAATTAGATTTAAGTGAACTAACAGTTGCAGACTGACTTGAAGTAGACATGCTTCCTCCTAAAAACTCCACCGCTTCGTCTAATTGTGCTTTTGATTTAGTGGTCGTTCCTCTTTTCAATAACTGCCCTGCCATTTCAGCAACGCCTGCCTTTTCTCCTTCTGCGAAACCATCGTAATCAAATGCAAGAGATGCAGTCACTCTTGGCAATTTTGTATTTTTAACTACAAATACTTGCATCCCATTCGCTAAAGTGAATTTAACGGGGCTACCAATTTGTATCAATGGCGCTTTCCCTGGCGCAGGTGCTTTTGAACGATCTATTGTTTGTGCCATTGAAACGATGGGCAACATTAATAAAGCGATATATATCTGTTTTTTCATAAAATTATTTTTTGTGTTGTACAAATCAATTGCGCAATTACTTTGTAGTAGGTTTTTCTTTAGGTACATAATAAAGAACAACACGATTGTCCTTGTTTAAATATTTTTTAGCCACATTTAAGACATCCTGTCTAGTTACCTTATTGTATTTATCCAATTCAGTATTGATTAAATTAGCATCTCCAAAATAAACTTCATTATTGGCTAAGCTTTCGGCAATTCCTGCCATTGTTCCATTACTCGTAACTATTTGTGTGGTAATTTGATTCTTTACTTTTTGAAACTCTCTTTCTCCTACTAAATCTGTTTTCAAGTCATTAACGATACTATCCATACTTAATTCCAAGGCTTCAATTTTCACACCCATATTCGCAATGGCTAAAGTGATAAACAATCCCTCGTCCTCATTAAAAAACGGTGCTGCTTGCGCAGCTACGGCTTGTTGTTTTTTATCTACTAATGTTTTATTCATTCTAGATGATTCTCCACCTGATAAAATAGTGGACAATACATTAAAAGCATAATATTCATCACCCCCTTGCTTTGGCGCTCTATAAGCCTGAAACACACCTGGTAATTGAATATTATCTTGTATTACATCTCTTACTTCTCCTCCCAATGCTGGCTCCTTAACGGTTGGTCTTGGAATTGCATTTGCTCCTTTTTTAATAGGACCGAAATAAGCTTCGATTTTCTTTTTCAAATCTGCCTTATTAAAATCACCTGCGATAGATAACACGCAATTATTGGGTACATAAAAAGTTTTATAAAAATTAATGAACTCGTCTAATTTAGCTGCGTTTAAATGATCCATACTTCCTATTGGAGACCATTGATACGGATGTACTTTAAAAGCGCGTTTCAATACTTCATTCAAAAAGGAACCATAAGGTCGGTTGTCCATTCTTTGTCTTTTTTCCTCTTTAACTACTTCGCGTTGTGTGTTCACACCAATTTGTTCAATTTTCGCATGCATCATACGCTCACTTTCTAACCACAAACCCAAATCCACTTGGTTGGAAGGTAATAACTCATAATAAAAAGTACGATCCTGAGAAGTATTTGCATTTAATGCACCCCCCGCATTGGTGATATATTTATCAAACTCACCACGCTTAATATTTTCAGATCCTTCAAACAGTAAATGTTCAAAGAAATGCGCAAAACCAGTACGCGCAGTGTCTTCGTTTTTGGAACCTACATGATAAAGCGCCGTTACTGCGACTACCGGTGCAGAATGGTCCTCATGTAAAATAACTTTTAAGCCATTGGGCAAAGTGTATTTTTCAAATTGGATAGCGTTTGTTTGTGCATTTGCCATCGACAATGAAGAAATACCGATCACTGCCATTAAAATTCTTAGTTGCATAATTTTATGTTTGATGATTGATTGATTGAATATTTATAAGTTCCGACAATTATTTTAAATCAAAATTAAGCTATTATTAATTCTCCAATATTATATTAATTTAATAAAAGAGGGATTTTACGCCATCGGCCACTACCCGATTTTAGCGGCATTTACTTGATCGGATTGGTGCCAGGTAATTTCGGGATCTTTTTTAAACCAGGTCATCTGCCTTTTAGCATAATGCCTTGTATTTTGTTGGATATTTTCAATGACTTTTTCCTTTGATACGATGCCTTCAAAATAAGGAAGCCATTCGCTATAACCCACTGTTTGTAAGGCGTTCAAATGAAACTTTGGTAATAAGTCACGCACCTCTTGCTCCAGCCCATTTTCAACCATGGTTAAAACTCGTTGGTTTATTCTCTCATATAGTTCCTCTCTTGGTAATTCAAGTCCAATTTTAACAATATTAAAAGGACGGGTAACTTTATTTTTTATTTGAAAACTTACAATAGAGGCACCGGTCCCAAGGATAACTTCCAACGCACGCATTAATCTTTGGGGATTTTGTTGCTCCCCCTTTGCCCAATAAAGTGGATCCTTAACGGAAACTTCCTTTTGTAACCACCGCAAACCTAGTTGATCGTATTGCTTTATAATATCCTCCCTAATTGCGGGGTCAATTTCGGGAATCATATCTAACCCTTCGCAAAATGCTTTAATATACAAACCTGCACCTCCCACTATGACCACTGAAGGATGCGTTTTAAATAACTCCTCTACTTTTGCTAAAGCATAATTTTCAAAAACCTGGGCATTGATGGTATCATTCACGGAATGACTTGAAATAAAATGATGCGGGACTTTTGATAACTCCTCCAAACTAGGCCTTGCTACACCAATATTTAATTCCGCATAACATTGTCTTGCATCTGCCGAAATTATTTCAGTTTTCAACTGTTGTGCTAATGCAATGGCAAAACTAGTTTTCCCAACAGCAGTTGGACCCACAATGATATAGACTGTATTATTTGACAAAAATATTATTTGAAAATGAAATAAATAAATTGAATGCTATTCAATAGCTAGAAAAGAAAATATATATAATAATGGATGCGCTAAAATGCTTCCCCCTCAAAAAATTCGCCCCCTTCTGCGTTACTATCTGAATCTTCTGTAGAATCATCATCATTATCATCTTTATCATGATCTCCCTCTTCTGCATCTTCTCCTTCCTCGCCAAAGCCTTCCTTCGCTTCAGATAGATCATACTTTTCTTCAATGTCAGCAAAGGTTTTACCCAACAAACCCTTTGTACCATATTGCATAGGACCTACTCCCTCAATTCTTGATATTATGGGATATTCCAAGGACATATCTGCATCTGCATTTTTAATCACTTGAATCAATTCAATTAAAAATGTCCAAGACTTTGCAAAATCATACAAAAAAATAAAATGCTGATTGGTGTCAATAATTTCTGAACCAATGGTCGTTTCCTCCATTAATAAAGGCGGTGCTATATATTCTTTTTCATACACCGCTTTACTAATTTCACGACCTCTTTTCCAAATATCATTACTTCTAAAAAAAGTAGCATCGTGTTTTTGATCAAACTCAAAAGCTTTTAAAATGATATCATTTAATTCAGTAAAATTTTGGGTATGTTTCACCACCACATCTCGATATATCGCATCATCCTCCTCCCAATAAATCCTAAATTTCAAAAATGCCATATCGCGTTTTTTAGAACTGCTAAAATACTATTTATTAGCTTGATTTAAATGATTTTAGACAACTAAATCATTTAATTATTTACTAGGTTTTAACCCAATTTTTGCGGCTTGGTCAAGCATGAATGCATAGGCTGCTTCATAGTCATTTGTAATAAGGCCATCCAATATGGCTTCCCTTATAGCATCCTTAATGACCCCCACTTCACGAGAGGGGCTAATGTTGAATAATTTCATAATTAATTCTCCAGAAATAGGTGGTTGCCAATTACGCACTTTGTCTTTTTCCTCCACAGCAACCAATCTTTGTTTCACAAATTCAAACCCCTGTAAATAGCGCCGAACCTTTACTTGGTTCTTACTGGTAATATCAGCCGAACATAAAACCATTAAATTATCAATATCATCGCCTGCATCAAATAACAATCTTCGAATCGCACTATCCGTTACATTATCTTTTGTTAATGATATGGGACGTAAATGTAATGCCACTAATTTTTGAACCATTTTCATGTGTTCGTTTAATGGCAATTTTAATTGCGTGAAAATTTTAGGTACCATGCGCGCGCCCACTACTTCATGGCCATGAAAAGTCCATCCAAATCCTTTCTCAAATTTTTTAGTTCTTGGTTTGGCAATATCATGCAATACCGCTGCCCATCTTAACCAAATGTCGTTCGAATTGGCCGCTACATTATCCAATACTTGTAGGGTATGCGAAAAATTATCTTTATGGCCAATACCATCCAATGTTTCAGCACCTTCCAATTGTAAAAATTGCGGAAAAATATAGGCTAATAAACCCGCCTCTCTTAATAAGTACCAACCCTTGGATGGCATTGGTGTATTCATTATCTTTTGTAACTCATCCGTAATTCTTTCTTGAGATACTATTGTGATACGATCTGCCATTTTTTTGATTGCGGAAAATGTTTCATCAGTAATCATAAAATTTAATTGCGTAGCAAATCGAATAGCGCGCATCATTCTAAGCGGATCATCATCAAAAGTTTGCTCGGGCGCTAAAGGCGTTTTAATAATTTTTTGTGCAATATGTAACATCCCATCAAATGGATCCACTAAGTTGCCAAAGTTTTCATCACTGATATCAATGGCTAATGCATTAATGGTAAAATCTCTTCTATTTTGATCATCTTCAATAGTACCCACGGTAACACTTGGCTTACGACTATCCCTTGAATAACTTTCCTTGCGGGCACCTACAAATTCAACTTCAACATCGGAAAATTTAATTTGCGCGGTACCAAAAGTTTTAAAAAGTGCAATAGGCGGCTTTGGATTAAAATGCTTGGCTACTTCAGTTGCCAATTGCATGCCATCGCCCAAACAAACAATATCAATGTCCTTGGTGGGCCGATCTAAAATTTTATCCCGCACAAAACCACCCACCGCAAATGCTTGCGTATTTAGAGATGCTGCTGCTTTAGCAACCACCTTGAAAAGGGCTATTTCTTTATCTGTAAAATGGATCGCCATGGATGCAAAAGTACTAATGTTGTTCCACTTGTAACAATGGGGCTATTAATTGGTCCATTTTAATTGTTTTGGCGCAATCGAAGTGTTTTAAGGGACATTGCTTTTTACCATGTATACCACAAGGACGGCAAGAGAGTGCCTCATTTGTTTGAACAACGAATGAATGATCAGATAAAGGCCCAAAGCCAAAATTGGGTAAGGTAGAACAATATACTGCTACCACTGGCGCATTCACCGCTGAAGCAAAATGCATGGGTGCGGAATCGTTCACATAATTGAGTACGGCTTTTTTTTGTAAAGCTGCGGAAGCTAAAAAACTTAATCGGCCTGCTAAATTCACCACCGACCTGCGATTTATTTTTTGCAAAATTTGGTCACACAATAATTTATCACCTGGCCCACCAATTAAATAGATACATCCCTTAAACGGAACTTCATTAATCAAGTCCACCCATTTTTCTAATGAAAATTGTTTTGTAAACCAAACCGATGCGGGCGCAATACACAAATAAGGTACTTGCTGATAACTACTTACTGCTAATTCATCAGAGGAAGTAGGATATAATTTAGGCATGGCCACTTTCGTCATAAATAAGGAACTTAATAACAGATGATTCCGATCAATTTCATGTTGCCCTTTTTCCGAAAACTGATGCACCACCGCATGTGTAAATAAAAAGGAAAATGGATTTTTATCAAAGCCTATTTTAATTTTTGCTTTTGAAAATGCGGTCCATGCCCCAGTGGCTGCGAATCTTTGCGCGTTCAACACCACATCGTATTGAATGGATCTAATTTTTAAAAGCAGCCCCACCCAATTTTGGTATTTGTTATTTTTTTTATCCCAAACAAGCACTTGATTCAAAAAAGGATGCGCTTGAAATAAGGATTCATTGCCTTTTCTAACCAACATATCAATCTTTACTTCCGGAAATTGTTGATGCAAGTTTTCTATCAACGATGTCGCCAATACAACATCACCAATAAAAGCAGTTTGAATCACCAATATTTTTTTCATGAAGTGAATTTAATATAATAAAACGAATACGAACATAAAGCTATGCACGAATAATAACAAGATTACCTTGGGCATCCCACTTCACAATGGCGGAAGGTTGTTTAATTTCATCGTCATCTTGTTTGTATTTTACAACATAATCTACCCCTTCGATAATTTCAAGCGAAATATCATTAAAACACATTGGTGTCGGATAACCTGATATATTAGCGGATGTACTTACAATGGGTTTCCCAAATTCTTTAATTAAAGTTTTACAAAAAGGGTCCTTGCAAATACGAATGGCAACAGAACCATCTTCCCCTATTAAATTGGAAGCTACATTTTTTGCCTTTGGATAAATCACGGTCGTTGGTTTGTGTATGCCTTTTATATAATCAAAAATTTGAAATGATTGATCTTCCACATAATTCAATAATTCAGTTTCATCTTCCAATAAAACAATCATGGCCTTGCTTTCAATGCGATTTTTTAAAGTGAAAATTTTACTAACCGATGCTTCGTTCGTGGCATCACAACCAATTCCCCAAACCGTATCTGTAGGATATAATAGTATACCCCCATTTTCAAGTATGGTCAAGCAAGCTTTAATATCTGCATGGTTTTGAAACATGCTGCAATTTAAACAATACCAATAATAAAAAGTTATTCTTTAATGTGTAAAACAAACTTATTAAAATAGTGAGCTAGCGTGTATTTTTGTTAAAATTTGAAAATCATGGAAATTAGAGACACGATTAATGAGGTTTGGAATGACCGCAGTTTATTGAAACAAGAAGCGTATAGTAATGCTATAAAATTAGTGATTGAGGAAGTGGATAAAGGCCGTTTAAGAGTCGCGGAGCCACAAGGAGATACCTGGGTAGTGAATGACTGGGTAAAGCAAGCTATTCTTATGTATTTTGCGATACAACCTATGCAAACTTGGGAATTAGCGCCATTCGAGTTCCATGATAAAATGTTACTTAAATCTAATTACGCAGCATTAGGGGTTAGGGCTGTGCCACATGCAGTAGCAAGATATGGTGCCTATTTAGCTAAAAATGTAGTTTTAATGCCAAGTTATGTGAATATTGGCGCCTTTGTAGATGAAGGCACCATGGTGGATACTTGGGCAACTGTAGGAAGTTGTGCTCAAATTGGTAAAGGTGTGCACTTAAGTGGTGGCGTGGGTATTGGAGGAGTTTTAGAACCTTTACAAGCGAGTCCGGTCATTATTGAAGATGGCTGTTTTATAGGTAGTAGATGTATCGTAGTAGAAGGGGTACATTTAGAAAAAGAAGTGGTTTTGGGGGCTAATGTGGTTTTAACCCAGAGCACTAAAATAATCGATGTAAGTGGTGCAAACCCAATTGAATATAAGGGCCGCGTTCCAGCGCGAAGTGTGGTAATACCAGGATCCTATCGTAAAACATTCCCAGCGGGAGATTACCAAGTGAGCTGTGCATTAATCATTGGTCAGAGAAAACCAAGTACTGATCTAAAAACAAGCTTGAATGACGCCTTGCGTGATTTTAATGTAGCTGTTTAAAGGTAGCTATTTATTTAAAAAATTTGGGGCGACCAGAACGAATCCCGACCACCCCGATTATCCTTCCCCCAAAGGATAAAAAATTTAATATTCAATATTTTATTAATATATAAATTATATTTATTTATTATAATTCAAATATGAATGATTAATTTAAATTATTAATAATGTTAATTAAACTAAGTAGCGAAATTTTATTTTATTAAATAATATAATATTAAACAATTAAATATACATTATTAAATTATATAATTTAATAAAATAGATATAAAATTTACTAATTATAGTAGTTTTTGTTATTTTTATTGAATGAAATCTGCGATTTTTATCCCCCTTTTTTTATTGCTTCTTGTTGGAAATACAGCTTTTAGTCAAAATAAAACAGCTGATGGCGCAATCAAGGAGTCAGAAGTCGCTCTATTAGATATTCTTTCTAAGGATACCATCAACCCACTTCAAATTAAATTAGATGGCAATATTTTCAAATTCGGCCTTAGCCCTTTAAGTAATTCTACCATCTCCCTATTAAAAAACAAAAAAGAGATTTATATCCAACCCCTTGGTACAGGGAAGTTATTCCTAGTTCAAAAAAATCAAATTGCGGGAGAAAAAAATACCTACCAACTAACCAGAATTGATTCCACCTTTTTTAATGGGGCTAATTTTCACGCTATTAATTTTTTCATGAATGATACTTTATTCCAATATGGGGGCGATGGCTATTGGCATGTAAGAGGTATTGTTACTTACTTTAGTAAAAAAACACATGAATGGGAATTATACAATAGTAGTAGATTGGTGGTTGCCTTAGAAGACGAAAACCACAATATCATTTACCATATTGATAAAAATAATAATAGCATATATTTATCAAATGCATTCTCCCAATTTGACTTTCCTAATAGCTATAGTCTAAAAACCATAGATAGTGTTTATGAATTTAATACACATTCCCATCAATGGACAACCTTAGGACATACCAACCCTAAACTAACTGCGATTATTGAAAGTGCTGGGTTAAGCCATTACCAAATGAATGATTACAGTATTATTCAAACCCACCTTGAACTACTTTGGGCCGATTTTAGATCAAATACATTTGGGAAATTTAATAAAAGATCCAATAGCGAATTCAAAGAAACCTGGCTTAGCATCTATTTGAATAATACCAAATACCAAAGTTTACAATTTTGCTTAGGCAATTCCTTGTACCTCACTAAAGTGGATGAACAAGGAAAATTTAGCTTTAAAACTTTTGATATCACCAAAGCCCAATTTGAACTAAGTGATCAAAATCCTATTTACTTACCAACCAATCAACTGTTACAACTATTATCAAATCATATTACTGACATCAGCTTATATATCATTTTTGGATTAATTACAATTGCCATCGCCATCTATTGGTTCAAAAGACGAAATACAAAAAATGTATTACATAAAGAAGTATCGCATATTTTAAATAACCATTTTTTTGAATCTTTAACAGTGATTGAAAAAGAATTAATTGAAGTGCTATACGAAAATCATTTAAAGGGTTCATTGATTTCAACCAAACTGATTAATAAAATTATTGGGGTACAAAATAAGGATACCATGACCCAAAATAAAAACAGAAGTGACTACTTCTTAAAAATAAATCAAAAATTCAAATTTGCGACCCACAAAGAATTACCCTTAATTATAAAAACAAGGGATGAATTAGATAAGCGTCAATTTAATTACGGATTGCAAGAAACTTATTTGAGCGAATTGGCTATTTTAATAAAGAAATAATGCTGCTATAGGATAGGATGCTGAATTTAATATTGCATTTAATGATGACTATACCACCATTAAACTACAACCTCGACGATCACTGGCATCCACCCTTCCTAACACCTGGAAACTTCCGTCTTCATTAATTTCACCCAAATCCTGCGTTGCAATAAATGAGCAACTATATATATTGGCTAGGTCAATAATATGTAACACCCCCCTTCCAATACTTTTTAACAAACTTGGGTCATCCTCATCACTCACTAATACCTTCATCCATGGAGGGCAGGTAAAAATACCATCGCCATGTGAATACGCCTGACTTAATAATTCAGTCATTCCATATTCTGAATTGATTTTTTGCACACCTAATTGTGCAGCTAATAAATGATGTAGTTCCGTTTTTGTCAGCTCTTGTTTTCGCCCTTTCATCCCACCTGTTTCAATAACGATTGTATTATTTAATTGCTGCGGGAAAGCAGCGCTAAAATCAATTAATGCAAAACTGACGCCCATCAACCAAACTTTTTGATTTTGAAGCTCTAATTTTTTTAACAGCTTGTCTAATGAAGCAAAATCGTCCAAATAAAAACCGCTATCAGGATGATTGGATTGTTTAATGAGCTCGTTCACCATATAAACCAAGGAAGAATGTTTACGTTCTAAATAAGAAGGCAGTAGCCCAATCACACAGTAATCAGTAGGCGCGCCGTAAAATAATTGAAAGCATTGTAAAAAACTTTGTTCATAAATAGCCGTATTACTTACCCAATGTTTGCTCACCACATCCTGTGTCGTACCACTACTTTCAAATAAAGTATTGGGCTGATCTCCTACAAAAACGTCATGAGTCTTAAAAAAGGAAATAGGCAGAAATGGAATTTTGTTCATCTCTTCCGGCATCTCTTCGTCTTTCACCATTAAAGTCACCCATTCCTTATATACTGGATTATGCTGCAACTGCCATTGAAACAACTTTTTACATACAGGTAAAAACTGCTCATTGGTTAAGCTCCATAAACTTTCAATTGCAATAGGTGGCTGTATCAAAATGACTAATTTGGTCTTAGCAAAAATAGAATAATAAAGCCACAAAATGGCGCCTAGTAGCTAATGAAAGGATATCGTAATTAGTAGTATATTGCAAGGGTAAAATTTAAATATTTTTTATGGCAAAAGCGACATCAAAAAAGGGCAATACCCCAGCAAAAAAGGAATTAATTAATCCTACCTCCTATGCATTCTTAAAAACATATATCAATAACGCTTCCCCTGTTGGTTTTGAAACCAGTGGACAAAAGTTATGGTTGGATTATATTAAAAAATATGTTGACACTACATTTACAGATGCTTATGGTACGGCCGTTGGTGTCATTAATCCGGATGCCCCTTTTAAAGTGGTGATAGAAGCCCATGCCGATGAAATTAGCTGGTTTGTTAATTATATCAACGATCAAGGTTTGATCCATTTAAAAAGAAACGGTGGCGTGGATCACCAAATTGCTCCTTCCATGCGTGTTTGGATTCATGGAAAAAAAGGACCCGTTAAAGCAGTATTTGGATGGCCCGCTATTCATACCAGATTAAGTAACCCAGAGCAAAAGGAACCGCAACCCAAAGTGGATAATTTAACCTTGGATTGTGGTGCAAGATCAAAAAAAGAAGTTGAAGCCCTTGGTATACATATTGGATCGGTAGTGACTTATGAAGAAGGCTTTGACGAACTCGCCAATAATTTTATTATTGGTCGTGCATTTGATAATCGCGTTGGTGGTTTTATGATTGCTGAAGTTGCCCGTATATTAAAAGAAAATAAAAAGAAGCTTCCTTTTGGTTTATACATTGTAAACGCTGTCCAAGAAGAAATTGGCTTACGTGGTGCAGAAATGATAGCACGTCGAATTAAACCAAATATTGCCATCATTACCGATGTAACACACGATACGCATACACCTATGATTAATAAAGCCATTGAAGGAGATATTCAATGCGGTAAAGGACCTTCACTTGCGTATGCACCTGCCATTCACAATAAATTATTAGCAATAGTAGAAAATACTGCAAACGCAAAAAAAATCCCAGTACAATTTAGAACATTAAGCAGAAGCACTGGTACGGATACAGATAGTTTTGCTTATGCAAATGATGGTTGCCCATCTGTACTCATTTCCTTGCCATTGAGATATATGCATACAACCGTTGAAATGATTCATAAGAAAGATATCGTGAATACGATACAATTAATGTATGAAACATTATTAACCTTGACGCCGAAGACAAACCTAAGCTACCTATAATGTCCAGCAACCCCATTAAAATTGCTATCATTGACATGTATGATGATACCAGTAATTTGGGAATGACTTGTATTGTAGCTATCATAAATGCATGGAGTAAGAAAAATGATATTGAAATGCAATATCAAATATTTCCACTCCGACATAAAGGGGAAATTCCCGATCACTCATTTGACATTTACCTATCCACTGGCGGTCCTGGATCCCCCATTGATTCAGTAGGTAGTCCTTGGGATAACCTATATGTAAAATGGTTACAGGATATGCTTTCGCAACAAAAACCTGTATTGCTTATTTGTCATAGTTTTCAAATAGCTTGCCGCCATTTTAATTTTGGGAATGTTTGTTTACGAAAATCAACACAAATTGGCGTGCTACCTGTGCACCCATTAGTAGCTGATCCAATTTTTGCAAATTTGAATGACCCATTCTATACTTTGGAAAGTAGACTTTATCAAATCATTGAACCTAACGATGAAAATATAAATGCCTTAGGCGCTAAGATTATTGCCCTTGAAAAGCACCGACCACATGTACCTTTAGAAAGGGCCATAATGGCAATAAAGTTTAGTGATACAATGTATGGGGTACAATTTCATCCAGAAGGAGAAAAAAACATTTTGCTTGAATTTTTTAATGAAGAAAAAAATAAAAAAAATATCATTGATAAATTTGGAGCAGAAAAATGGGAGGTAATTATTAGCAAGTTAAACGATGATGAAAAATTACCAAAAACGCATGCGCATTTTATCCCTAATTTTTTGAACCTTGCTATTGGAAATTAATTAAACTGAAAAAATGATTACCTCCTATAGAAAGCAGTTCAATGCCGCATTTAACGAAAATAAATACCAGCAATACCTGAATTACTTCAATCAGTTATATCCAAATGCAGTTGATTTTAGAATAGCAGAAACACCCGTATTCATTTCTGAAAAATTTAAAACCCAATTACTTGAAGTGGGAGATTATGTATGTTCTCAAATAGGGACTACTGATTTTAGATCTGTCACAGAAAAATCCTTACAAAATACGAGCATCACACCTAATGAAAAAGGACTTCCTGAATGCATTGTAATGGATTTTGCTATTGCCAATAATGATCAAAACGAAATTGTTCCTGCATTAATTGAACTTCAAGGCTTCCCCTCCTTATTTGCCTTTGAAGTATTGCAGGATGAGGCGTTAAGAAATAGTTATACAATACCTGAAAATGTGACTCCCTATTTAAATGGCTATACGAAGGAAAAATACCTGCAACATTTATCCACTATAATAAAAGGAGAACAAGGGGGACATACTGTTTTACTTGAGCTATATCCTGAACAACAAAAAACAAGAATTGATTTTTATTGCACGCAACATTTTTTAGCTATACCTGTTGTTTGTGTTACTGAAATATTCAAAAAAGGAAACGCGCTGTATTACCAAAGCGAAGGAATTGATATCAAAATTGATCGTATATATAATCGCATAGTTGCAGATGAATTAAAAAAGCAGTCAGACGATATCAAAGAAAAAGCAGCAATTTTAAATTCCGACCTAGATGTAAGCTGGGTTACCCACCCCAACCATTTTTTTAGAATAAGCAAATACCTACTCCCATTTTTACATCATGCTTGTGTGCCTAAAACACAATTTGTAGACCAAATTAAAAGTATCCCTACTCATTTAGAAAAATATATACTAAAGCCTTTATTTTCTTTTGCTGGACAAGGTGTTATTATTGATGTTCAAGCGGCTGATTTCGCTTCCATTACCGATCCTGCAAATTGGATAATACAAGAAAAAGTAAATTACGCCCCCTGTATTGAAACACCAGATGGTTTTGCTAAAGCAGAAATAAGATTATTTTATTTTTGGGATAAGCCCACACAAAAATATATCGCCACCTTAAATTTATGCAGGTTAAGTAAAGGCAAAATGATTGGCGTTAATTATAACCAAACTGCCACCTGGGTAGGTGGCACTATCGCTTATTTCGAAAATATATAATGTATTATCATTTAATTACTATTAAATAAAATTTCGGCTTGATTATATCTTTACTTTGACTAAAATTAGAATCTACTATTCTAAATAAAATTAAATTTCAAACTAATCGAATAAAGAAATTTATAAGTATCCCTAATTGATAAAATTCCACCAAATACCTACCCTAAACCACAAACTATTGGTGGGATAATTTTGTGCAGCAAAGTTATAAGAAGGACCTAATTTTTCATTGGTCGGAATAATGGTGTTCAAGTTTTCAAGTCGAATATACGCCTTTAATCTTTTGATCATGAAATGCAAAAAAGCATTGGCAACAGGCCTATTCGTTAATGTATAATTATTCTGCGTATAAAATTGCCCAGTAAAAGGCATATACCCATCCGCTTTATAAGCGGTGTGATAAACTAATTCAAGCCCAGTAGATAAATTTAAATTCTTATAAAAATTGCCCTCAAATGCCAAGCGTTGTCTGGTTAAAATTAAAGGTACATGAATAGGGCTTGATTGGTCTACCAATTGCACATTTAGCTGATTGTACCAGTTCCAATGCGTTGATAATTTTAGTTTTTTCTCGGCTTGAATACGCAAATAACTGATTGCTCCATTATATGAATTGGCCTGATAGCCATCAGAGAAATAATTGTAATTATTGATCAATTGGTAATTTACTTGCGCAAGCCATTCAGATTTATAATTGCCAATAACGCCCATTAGGTCAATGGTATTTTCCTTTTTTATACCTGCAAGTCCAATAATAGGAAACTGTGTACGACCTAGTAAATTAGCAGAGGGTGTTCGGTTGTAATTTTGGAAGGACAACTTCATGTAATTTCCTTTGGTATTCAAAATTCTAGATAAATAAACCTTGGCTTCGTAATCACCAGAATGAAAGCCATTGATGTATAACTTTCCAGAAGCCAACATATCCCATAACTGATTCCTTGTTTTATTTTTATACACTGCAAATGCATATAAATCATAATTATTCCATCCGGATTGATTAGGGAAAGTGGCAGTATAATTGATATAACCAGTAGCAAGTTGTAAAAATTGATTACTATTATTCTTTTGGGGATAGCTAATCAAACTAAATTCATCATTCAACACTTTCCAATTGTCTTGAAAAGTCACATCCTTATCTACAGGAAGTGCATAATTGAAATAGTTTCGATACCCTGCCGAATCTGGATTTTGGTCGTTGAAATAATATTGGCTTGTTTTATATTTAATTTCATTTTGAAAACGCAACCTTGGATAAAACATATAAGTAGTGACCGTATCTTTTACAATGGAATCCTTTTGTCCTATATCATAAGTTTGCTTCAATAAAAATGAATTATCCTTGTAAGTAGTCCCCGTTGATATGGAAGTATTAAATGGATTTTTAAAGGTCATGCCACTCACACCGAGCCTGGTATCTAATTCATATGGATTACCTAATGACAAGCTATCTAGTAATGCACTGTTAATCAACCCCCCATTATCAGAAGATGCCACTTTGTTGGTAATCATGGTCAAGAAAGATTCATAGCGTTTTCTTTTTGATTGAAAATGCGCGGTCATTCGCATATTATTCACATTGGCACTTTGATTTTTTACGTTTCCAGGGGCATTACTGAATCGATAATCAAAGGCAAAATTTAATTGCTGTTTTTTATTTTGTGTGTGCTTTACTTCAATCAATTGTTCCCCCTTGCCTCCAATTAAATACCCTAATTCAGTAAAAGGCCTTGTGGTTTGATAAAAAGGAGTTTGTTCTAAAGTAAAATTATAAACATCATAAGCATGAAAGCCCAAGTCCAAACCTGCATTTTGAATAGTATTGGTCAAATACGATTTACTTGCGGCACCTAAATTTCCTAAATTATAATTGGTATAGGGTACTGGATAGTGTACAAAAAAATCATTGATGCTGGTATCCATTTTTTTGATGTCATTGCTATTATACAACTTATAATAAATGGTAATTGAATCTGCATTTTTATCTCTTAACTGAAGTGAATCATTTCCTTTTTTAGCGGCAGGCCTTCCTCCTGAAAATCCGCCCATTCCGCCACTCCCTCCTCCACCCATCATTTGATTGGTGGTTTGTAATACCTTTTGCGCTTCTGATTGAAAATGAAAGCAACAAATTAGTAAACAAATAAAAAGAATACGCTGCTTAAATGACATGCGAAATATTGAATTAGGAAATTTGTTTTACTAAATCGCTAATGATAAGTGTCAACTTTGGTTCAGCGGCATTGGCAGCTTCTAACACTTCGGCATGCGTAATTACATTATTATCGGCGCGAATACCTAAATCAGTCACGACGCTTATTGCAAAAACTTTCATACCACAATGTACTGCAGCAATATTTTCTTGCACGGTGCTCATTCCAACCACATCGCCACCCACAGCTTTAATTAATTTATATTCGGCCCTAGTTTCAAAAGTAGGACCAGTCACGCCAACATATACGCCCTCATGTACTTTAATTTGATGCTTTGCTGCAATTGCTTTTGCTTGATCAATAAAACTTTGCGCATAAGGCTCGCTCATATCTGGGAATCTTGTACCTAAGTCTGATTCGTTTTTACCAATGAGTGGATTGATGGAGAATAAACTAATATGATCTTTTATAATCATCAAATCACCTACTTCATAGTCATTATTTACGCCACCTGCGGCATTGGATAGAATTAAATTTTCTACACCCAATAATTTTAAGACACGCACAGGATAAGCAACTTGTTCTGGCGAATAGCCTTCATAAAAATGAAAGCGTCCTTCCATCACCCAAACCTTAACCCCATTTAAAGAACCTAAAATTAATCGGCCTTTATGGCCTTCCACCGTACTCACCGGAAAATGAGGAATCTGCGTATATTGTATTTCAAAATCAACTTGAATTTGCGTTGCTAAATTTCCTAATCCGCTACCCAAGATAATCGCGGTTTGAGCGCTATCTTTAATCTTTGATTGAATAAAGGACGAGGTTTCATTTAATTGGGTCATTAATGGCGTCATATTTTCCTATTATATTAGGCACAAATATAACAAACACTCACTGATTATAACCCAATATTATGACTGCTTCAAGGCAGTGGAATCATGTTTTAACACCCAGTAAGCAATTATTGCACTTAATCCCATTAATACAGCCCCGAATAAAAAGGCGGCACCTGGAAAGTAGATATGATTTGGATCGTTTTTAATGGAGAAATAGGAGGTTAATCCTATCATCATGGAGGGGCCGAAAATGGTGGTTAAACTATTTAATCCTGTTAACGAACCCTGCAATTCTCCTTGTTCATTTTTTGGAACATGTGATGAAATTAAAGCTTGCAAAGCGGGTCCTGAAATTCCCCCCAAACAATAAGGTACTAAAAATATAAACATCATCCATCCCAGTGTTGCAAAAGCAAATAAAGTTAATCCGATGGCATACAAAGCAATTCCAATATAGACACTTTTTTCATTTCCTAACTTAGGATTGACCACTCTAATGAGTAAGCCTTGCACCAAACTCACTAATACTCCAACTACAGCCAATGAGATGCCGATCATTTTTGGTGTCCATCCGAATTTATTTATATTGGCAAAACTCCAATTGCTTTGGACTGAATGCGCAGCTAGATAAATTAAAAGTAATGAAAAGATTAAACCAAGTACAGCTGGATATTTTTTTAGTTTTAACAAAGATAAAACAGGGTTGGCTCTTTTAATATCAAATGAGCGACGGTGTTCCAAATCTAAGGACTCTGGCAAAACAAAATAACCATACAAAGCATTCACCAAGGCCAATCCAGCAGCCACTAAAAATGGAATTCTTGTACCTAACTCACCTAGCAAGCCTCCCAACATAGGGCCGATAATAAAACCTAGACCAAAAGCAGCACCAATCATTCCAAAATTTTGTGCCCTGTTTTTTTCATTACTTATATCAGCCATATAAGCTGTAGCCGTAGTGATACTCGCACCCGTAATACCTGAAATCATTCTTCCTAAAAACAACCAGCCAATGGTTGGCGCAAAAGCCAAAAAAATATAATCTAAGCCAAACCCAAGCAAGGAAAAAAGCAATACCGGCCTGCGCCCATATCGATCACTCAAACTTCCCAATATGGGTGCAAAAATAAATTGCATGAGCCCATATATCAAAGTTAGAAATATAGCAGGTTTTGAAATAGCACTAATGTCCGTTCGATCCGTTACATGCAATAAATGCTGTAATAACTGAGGTAATACTGGTATAATAATACCAAACCCAATGATATCAATTAAAATAGTGATGAATATAAAACCAACTGCTGCTTTTTTGGGATTTGCCATAATGCTTGAAAAGAATTCATCAAATATACAAGTACTAAGGTATATTTCAAAAAGCAGTTACTCAATTATAATCATCTAAACCATTCAACGATATAAGCTATAATGTCATAAATAAGTAATTAAAACTAAAGTCAGGTACAACAAGGATTTTCTGCTAATTTTACATGAAATGACCAAAGTAAATGAAACCACATCAACCACCCGGAATTTTTAAAACCAGGTACGAGCATAAATGTGAACCTATTGCAGAACGTAGTGTTTTTTTAAAACGCGTATTCACTCATTTTTTGTGGACATTAATTATTTTAGGCAGCTGCTTATTGATGGGTATTATTGGATATAAGTTTACAGGGCCTATGTCTTGGATTGACGCAGTGCACAATGCGTCAATGATTTTAGGAGGTATGGGACCTGTTGTGATAATTGAAACTTTTTGGGGTAAAATTTTCTCCTCTTTTTATGCATTATTTAGTGGCGTTATTTTTATCACAAGTATTGGTATTTTAATTGCGCCTATCGCGCATCGCTTTTTTCATAAAATGAATTTAGAAGATTGAATCAAGCCACAAATACAAAATTGGTCAAATCATTAGCAAAACAATTTGGATTTGATTATTGCGGCATTGCAGCAGCGAAGGAATTAACAGAAGATGCCCGTCGTTTGGAACAATGGTTATCCAATGGATATCATGGAGAGATGCAATACATGGAAAATCATTTTGACTTACGCGTTGATCCTCGCAAATTAGTGCCAGGTGCAAAATCGGTCATTACTTTTGTAATTAACTATTACCCAGCACAACAGGATCAAATAATGCAAATTGATTCAGATGCAAAAATTGCAAAATACGCATGGGGAGAAGATTATCATGAAGTGATACGGACCAAGCTACAAATTTTGCTTAGTGAAATGCAAAAGCATATGGGTAATATTAACGGGCGCGGATTTGTGGATTCAGCGCCTGTGCTGGAAAGAAGCTGGGCGCAGTTGTCAGGCGCGGGATGGATTGGAAAAAATGGAAATTTAATTCGCCCCCAAACAGGTTCCTTTTTTTTCCTTGCGACTTTAATTGTTGATATTGAATTAGATAATGACACGCCTATACCAAATGATTATTGTGGCACTTGCACCAAATGCATTGACGCTTGTCCTACTGAGGCGATCTTACCCAATAAAACCATTCAAGCCAATCACTGTATAAGTTATTATACGATTGAATTAAAGCAGTCAGAAATAAATACCCATAAAAATTATACCGATTGGGCCTTTGGTTGTGACATATGCCAGGATGTTTGCCCTTGGAATAGATTTAGTAAACATCACAATGAAGAAAACTTTAAACCGCTAAATGGTTTATTAAATATGCGAAGGGATCAATGGATACAAATGGAAGAAACGACCTTTAAAGAAAGATTTAAAAAATCGCCTTTACTTAGATCAAAACTAAAAGGACTTAAAAGGAATGTTCAATATTTAATGGATCAGAAAGAAAAAGAATAATAACGGTAAATAATTGGAGTGGAAATTCTGCTCAAATTAAAAATACTACACTACAACTAAACCTAATTCATTATTACTGATTAATCACCCCCTGTAAATTTTGCAATTCCATTTCCATCTTACTGCCCAGTAATTTTTCATTTAATAAGGTTTGAAACTTTTCCCAAGGATACCAACTTACATGTTGTTCAAATGTCCAATGAATTACATAATTGCCTTTTTCTAATGGGAACCATTCAATTTTAACAAGATAAGGTGCCTGACCTGTGGCTACCCATTGATAATTGACAGAAGAATCTGTTTTACTTTCAAAATGAATCATTTGCGTACCAATAAATGCAGTATCATTTTGCAAACGAACTTCATTTTGTTTCCAATCACTCATCCAAGCATTCCATTGATTTAAATCAGCTGCATAAAAAGCTATTTTTTCAGTCGTTGCCTTTACCTCAATGGCCCTAGAAACAATCACCGTACTGGGGAATAGCAATGAAATCGCTGTCACCAAAATACTCAACAATAAAGCGCTAATCACAGCCAGTTTAATTAATTTCATTTATTCCCATTTAAAAATTTTGTACGCAACTGCGTATACAACCAATATCCAAATCAATAAAATTGAAATGTCGGACCAACTGTCCATCAAACTATTTCCCTCAAATGCAATATTTCGCATCGCATTATTAAAATGAGTTAGCGGTAGTATGTTGCAAAAAGGTTGTAACCAAGTTGGGAAATTATCTATTGAAAAAAAAGTGCCTGATAATAAAAATTGAGGCAGTGTAATTAAATTAGCAAATGGCGGAATTGTGCTTTCTGTTTTGGCAACACCACTTACAATAAATCCAAAGCCCATGAATAAAATAAGTGCAATAAAACTAAGTCCCATAATACTTGCAAAGGTGACCCATCCATGGACTAAGGTAAACTTGAAAGCAAAATGACCAATGCCAATGATTATGATCGCTGTAATGAGTTGAAAAATAACCCTACTTAAGGCTTCCCCTAAAATGATATATAAGCGACGAATGGGGGTTGCATAAAATCGTTTCAACACCAGCTGTTGCCTCAAATTAAAAAACAAAAAAGCAACACCAAATACCCCTGCGCTTAATAAAGAGAACCCTAATTGTCCGGGCAATACAAAATCAATCGTACGATAAATTCGCCCTGGTACTTTTTTTACATTGTTATTAACTACTGCAATACTTGGCGCATCTTTAAAGCGTTGTTCATTTATTTTTGAAATAACCGAATTTAGTATAGACTTTACCAATTGAATATTTTGCGGATTGGCTGCTTCCGAACTAATCAAATCAATGGCATAAGGTAAATTAGATTTGCCGGTAGCTCGAATATGAATCATTGAAGTAATACGGCCCTTTGCAAGCTCTCCTTGAATTTTACTACTATCCCCTGTTGCAAATTTAAACCCTGGTATATTTTTAATTGCCGTATAAATAGGATTGGCGGTATCACTCCCTTGCGTCATCGCCACATTAACATTGATATTACCACCGCTACTTAAAAAACCAAAAACAAGTATAAAAATTAACGGAAATGCAATGCTAAAAATAACGGCTGAGGGACTCCTAAAGGTAGCACGTAAACTTGCTTTTGTTATCGCAAGCATCGCTTTAATTTGACTATACTCAGGCATAAATTAACGTTGATTAAATTCAAATATAGGCAATCGCGCCTGCGGCTGGCCCATTAACTGTTTCATTGATTTTATATGTTGCAATACCTGCCATTGTTCTAATCCAAGTTCTTGTTGAATTGCTTTGGTTTTTACTTCATTTTTGTAGCCTTCAAAAAATTCTTCAATAAAGGACTTACTTTCTGGATATTTTTTAATAGTATATCCTTTTAATTTGGCCATTTTAGCGGCAGATGCCAATGCATCATTTAAGGTCCCGATTTTATCAACCAACCCCACGTTAATTGCATCTGCACCTGTCCAAACGCGCCCTTGCGCTATCGAATCAATATAGTCAACACTTTTTTGCCTGCCTGCAGCTACCCTTGATTTAAATGTATGGTAAACACTATCCACGCCTGCTTGCAAAAACCTTTGTTCTGTAACAGTTAAAGCTCTTGTTGCAGAAGGCGCATCTGCATATTGCCCTGTTTTAACGCGATCAAAAGTAATACCCACTTTATTTTTTAAAAATTTCTCCGCATTGGGAATCACTGAAAATACACCAATGGAACCAGTGATGGTATTGGCATCAGCAAAAATAGAATCAGCACCACATGCAATATAATAACCTCCTGAAGCGGCAACATCCCCCATACTGACTACCACTGGTTTTTCTTTTTTAAGTAAATCAATCTCTCTCCAAATAATATCACTCGCTAATGCACTTCCGCCTGGTGAATTTACCCTTAACACTACAGCATCAATGGATTTATCGTTTCTAATTTTTTGAATCAAGGCCCTATAATCATCACTTGCAATAGCTTCATTTTGACCTTTCCCCATGACCACATCCCCATCTGCATATATCACCGCAATTTTACCACTGCCCGTGCCTCTTAATGCTACTGATTCCGCATAATTATTAATGGACACAAATGATATTTTAGTTTCATCAGCGACACGTAACTTTTTACTAATGATTTTTTTTAGTTGGTCATCATATAATAAACCATCCACCAATTTGTATTTTAATGCATCCTTTGCATTTTGTACTTTCCCTTCATTCGCAAAAGCCTTGATTGAATCTGCATTTAATTGGCGCATTTCAGCAGTACCTTGAATAAAATTATTATAAATTGAATTTAACCAAATCCCTGTTTGTAGTTTATTGGCATCTGACATTTGAGCGTATCTAAATGGTTCTGTTGCACTTTTAAACTTACCTGCATAAAATATTTGGGGCTCAATTTCAAGTTTGTCAATTAAGCCTTTAAAAAATATAGTCTCATAATTAAAACCAGCCCATTCCATACCCCCTTGCGGATGTGTATATATTTGATCAGCAACATTTGCCATCATATACCCTTTTTGCGAAATTGTTTCCGCGTAGGCAACAATAAACTTATTTGATTTTTTAAAATCAATCAAGGCTTTTCTGATTTCCTCCGTAGCTGCATAGCCGTTTGGATTTTCCGCACACTTAATATAAATACCCTTGATACTTGAATCTTTTTTCGCATAATGCAACAAACCAATTAATTCAGCCAAACTTGGTTGCTTGCCATTTTTTTTATTCATCAATTCACTAAAGGGGTCATTTTTGGATTGCTCTAAAAAAGTTTCCGAGGCGTCAATCACTAAAACTGAGTTTTGCGCTACTGCTACTTTTTCATCCGTTGAAAATGCGGCTGCTATCCCAATCAAAATAAAAAAACCAAGTAATGAAAAAATAATCAAAGCCAATAAGGCGGCGAAAAATGTTTTAAAAAAGCTTTTCATGAAGTTGCATTATTAAATTAAACCAAAATGCCCAAAATAGTCGGAGATAAAGTAGTTTAACGCTGTAAAATTATGGATATTTGGGCTACTTTTATAATCCTTCTATGAACAATGCATACC
>CAXNDZ010000010.1:0-25520 GCA_964201225.1 Chitinophagales bacterium
CAAACCTCTATTTATCATTATCCCAAACAAAAAAAGATGATTCAGTTTGAAGTTAGAAACTGGAATACTAATTCAGAAGATGGCGCAAGTGTGGGTAATATTTTTTATGGAGAAAAAGGCTATATGGTGGTAAAAGGATATGGCACTTATGAAACTTTTTTGGGTGAGAAAAAAGATAAAGGCCCTAGCCGTAGCGAAACTGGCGAATTAGGATTGCATTTTCAAAACTGGTTTGACGCGATTAGAGCAAGAGATATGAGTATTCAAAACGGACCTGTTCAAACAGGCCATTTGTCTTCATCATTAGCTCACTTAGGAAATATTGCCTACCGCTTAGAGCGCCAATTACAATTTGATCCAGTAGCAGAGAGATTTATAGGCGAAGGTGAAAACGAAGCGAATGCTATGCTAAGCAGGGATTATCGTGCGCCTTATTTATTGCCGGACGTGATTTAGTTTTTGCTAATGATAATAGGTTCTCAACAAATTTTTTACAGTATCTGTTACACTCGTCAATATGTTCCTCAGAAACGTTCTTTATTTTTTCTGAACCTCCTTATTGTGACTACTTTCGGTAAATTATGCAATAAAAAAAGAGCTCTCTATTTCTAGAAAGCTCTTTTGTATTTTTAAAACTTAAAAGATTTATTGAATTTCCCAATCAGTAAAGGTAGATGAAATTTTTCCTAATTTATTTGCTTCATCAGAATAGGTTTTTAATTTAGCAAACAAGTCGGTTCCAGTTTTATTTAATTTGCCATCAGCACCGAAGTAGATGTCCCTTGCTTTTGGCTCAAAAATGTATAGTACAGCCATTTCATTATCATTTTTTTTAGCATCTACACCTCTTACGCCAGCAACTTCTAACATTTTCACTTTAAAAAGTTTGGTAAATTCTGCCCCATATACATTAAAGTAGTAATCTTTGAACTGTGCCATAGTCACATTAGGGCTTAAGGTTACAGTGCCTTTGTGTAGTCCTAATAAACTTCCTTTTTTTACAGTCTGAGAAAAGATGCAAGTTGACATTAATATCAGTACACCTAAGAATAATATTTTTTTCATTTTTCTATTTTTTGTTTTATATATACTTAAAATGTACTAATTATTTTTTTTGAGAAGCTGCTATTTCTTCTTTTAATGCAGTAGGATCAAAAGAAAATCTTGCTATAGCTATTTTATTATTTTCCCATTTAAATATAATATGCCCAGGATTAGCAACTTTAATTTTTGTTGTCTTACCAATACCATTCCAAGTAAACCAAACTAGCGTATATATATTCCCAGCTTTAACTAAATTGTTTTCATGTTTTTCATCCTTTATTATAGAGTCTGTTTTTACATACAAATCATTCTTTTCCCAATTAATACTGTCAAAATAAACATGATGTAATTGTGCCAATTCTTTCCATTGCGATTTACTCATAGGTGTAGTAGAATTGAAATAAATTTTAGCTGAATCTGATACTATTTCATCAAATTTGGCATAATCATTTTTTGTGTAATCTTCTAGGATATGTTTTTTAACCATCTGAGAATAATTGTCGTCAATTCTCGCTACGGTTGATATTGTTTCATCAACCTTGGATTCATTTTGTTTGTTATTACAAGCAAATAAAGTAGAAATCATTAATGCAATGCATAGTAGTTTTTTCATTTGAGTTTTTTTAATTTGAAATTAAAAATAAGTATCATTTTGGTACTAAAAAATTTTATCTTGATTAAGAAACTTAAATAACAAAATGATAATTTAGATTCCCTTTTGTAATGATTACATCACTAATTTGTTCAAAGTCGTTTGATTTCGGTATCCTAAATATTCAACATATTGATAATCAAAACCTTAAATCTTGTAATAAATTTTCATAACCTAAGTGTCCAGCTTCCCTCTTCCACTTCTGCATCTAATTCTCCCACATCCCATCCGCAATAACCTATAAAAAGTTGAATCTCTTGTGGATTGGCGTCTTTGGTATTAATGGCTTCAATCACTTGCTCCATACTACCACCTAAATAAAGCCCATTGGGTATTTGTTTGCCCCCATGAATGAGATCGGGTCGCTTGTGTAATACAAAAAGGTGTTCTCTATCAACAGGGCCGCCATCCATTAGTGGAAATGGTTTACTGTGATTGAATTCAATTAGCTCATTCAGCGACTTTTCAAAGGATTTATTGGTTACAAACCCTAAACTTCCTTCTTCATTGTGTTGAACGAGCAGAATGGTTGTATTCTCGAAGAAACTGCCAATCAACGCGGCAGTGCTATTGATATATAATCCGGCTTTTAAATCTCTCATAAGTTGGTATGTCGTTAAAGAATGTGAACGGCTATGATGCAAACTGAAAGACTTGTTTTCATATTCTTAGTTATTTGTACTTTCACAGATCGGTATTTTACTAAAATAGTACTTTATATATAATTATATGGTAAATAAATTATTGAAAACGGCATTGGGGAGACTACGAATTGTAGCATTTATGGAAGGTTGTTCGTATTTACTTTTAGGTTTTACGATGATTTTAAAATACAAATTTTCTATCCCACAGCCCAATTACATTGTTGGTTTGGCTCATGGAATTCTTTTTGTTCTTTATATCGTCTTACTACTTCAAGTTTCATTTTTACATCGCTGGAACATACTCAAAATCTTTATGGCTTTTTTAGCTTCACTTATTCCGTTTGGAACTTTTTATGCAGATAAAGCACTTTTTAGGCAATTTAATTAATAAAATACTCAAATTAAATTCAGAGGGTTTCTGTGATGCAATCAAAAAAGTAAAGGTGCAAGGAGGCTCGTTAAGGATAGATTTAAAGTCACTTATTTTGAATTAATCAAAAAGTAATTTTTTAAAGATGTCCATCTATTTCTCACGTGCGAAAAACACCCCGTGAAATCGGTTGATTTCGGTTTTATTTGCCTTTTAAATATTTATCCAACCAACGACCTTGTTCATACAATAAATGCAATACATTTTCTTTGCCCCTGTATCCATGCGCTTCATAAGGTAAGTATACAAAACGAACTGTACCACCGTGACCTTTAATGGCTGCATATAAACGCTCACTATTGATTGGGAATGTACCGGTGTTGTCATCCATCTCACCGTGCGTTAATAAAATAGGCGTCTTGATTTTATTAGCATGTGCAAAAGGACTCATGTCTAAATACAATTGAGGTGCTTGCCAGAATGTTCTGTCTTCATTTTGAAATCCAAATGGCGTCAAAGTTCTGTTATATGCACCGCTACGCGCAATCCCTGCTTTGAATAAATTACTATGTGCTAATACGTTTGCCGTCATGAATGCACCATAGCTATGTCCACCAATTGCAAATTTATTACGATCGCTTACACCCATGCTCACTAATTTATCAATCGCAGCGGTTGCATTTAGAATTAATTGATTGACAAAATCATCGTTTGGTTTTTTGTCAGGAGCAGTAGCCACAATCGGCATTTCTGCATTGTCTAAGATCGCATAACCTTGTGTAACATAAAATACAGGAGAACCCCAACTTAACAAAGTAAACTTATGTTGGTTACCTCTGATCTGACTTGCATCGGCAGCACTTGTAAATTCTCTAGGATAAGCCCAAAGTAATGTAGGCAAAGGACCATCTTTTTCTTTATTGTATCCCTTAGGTAAATACAAGTCGCCTGTTAAAGCTACACCGTCAGCTCTTTTATATTTAATTTTTTCTTTGGTCACCCCCTCCATGCTTGCAAAAGGATTACTGAAACTAGTTATTGCAAAAGAAGTGTTTGCTTGCAGTGCTTTTAAATAATAATTAGGCACTTCTTTTTCAGTTTCTCTACGCGTGATGATTTTTAAAGTAGCAGGATCTAATACATCTACTACATATTCAAAACAATCTTCATTACTGCGCCAAATGATCTCGTTTGTCTTTGTATCTAAATTGTAGATAGATAAATAAGGAAGATCCCCTTTATCAGAAGCGCCAATGGTATTGTTCATTAACACACCACGACCATTATTCACTGTGGCAATAACGTCTTTACCGAATTTGTTTTTATGTGTTACAGGATTCCCCAAATTGCTATAGGCATCTGTTAAGCTTCTTTCATATAAAGTTGTTAAGCTATGCGCAGCATGATTGTACACACTTACTTTATAGCGTTGTTTGGTTCTTAAAACTTCAGTAACTAAAGCTAATGTTTCATCTCCCCAGCTGATATTAGAAAAACGCGCAGCAGTTTTAAATAACTCTTTAGGTGTTTCATTAAAAGGAGCAGCAATGGCCATCACAGCATCATGAAAAGGCACTGCTTTTTTAATCAAGCCACTATCTAGAGGCATCGCATAGACAATGGTAGCAGCTTCGTCATCCTTCCACTCAAAACCACGAGGCGCACTTTGTACGTTGTCATAACCACTCGCAGTGCCCTCTGAAGAAGGCAATTGCGCAATTGTTTTTACTAATCCACCAGACTTATCCAATACCTGTATAGAAGATGCAAAACCATAAGCAGTTACTAAATAAGAGAAAGGCTTATTTAAAGAACGTGTAAGGATATAATTTTTATCAGGAGATATAACAAAGCTGTTGGTCAATGCAGGTGCGCCGACTTTTGTTTCTACTCCGTTTTTATTTTTAACCAATTGACTCTTCGCTAAAAATTCAAACACATATTCGTCATAAGGAGATTTGATCAAGTCTTGATACGTAACACTAGGTGCCGCTTTACCTAAGTTCTCTTGAATGGTTGGTCCTTTAGGTGTGATAGGTCTTTTTGCTAAAGCACTTGCAACATTCACATTGACTTTATACATCACGGTTGCGTCATCTAACCAAACTAAGCTTGCGCCTAAAATTAAATTAGCAGCAGTCTTATTTATTTTTTGACAAGTCAAACTTATTAAATCAATCACATATACGTCTACGGCATTTGCAGAGACATTGTAAAATGCAATTTTATTTTCAGCAGGATTCCATGTTGGACTCAATGCGGCAATTGAAGCAGGCATTCCTTTAATTGCTAAAGCTTTATTAGTAGCAATGACTTTAATGGCCATCCCTTTGATATAATTCTGACGGGTAGGCGAAAAATTATTTGGATTTAAACGAAGACCAGCAATTTTAAATTCAGCTTGTCCAAGCTCTTCTAATAAAGGGTATGAAGGACGCTCCATCACAAGCATGTGCTTTGCTTTTCCATCTACACTAATAGAAGGGGTAGGAGCTGCTAATAATAAGTCAGCAATTTCTTTAGGTGGAACTTGATACGCATCTTGAGCAAAACTATTTAAGCTCAATAAGGCTAGCATAAAAAAGCCTGTCACAGAACCTATGATTTTTTTCATACAATTGATTTTACCTAAATTAAGAAAAAAACTACATCCAAGCATACCTTCTATCAAATTACCCGGGGATTTATTGTAAAAAACGTGTCCTATATTAGGATCCGTCTCAATTTCACCTTTTGTAGTAATGGCGAATGTCATTTTCTTAATGCATGCATCAGATGTAAAATAATACAAGCAATTATTTATACCTTTAATTATGACAGAAAAGCAAATAATATTTCTCATTTTAATCATTTGGAGTATTCCCAGCACTTATTTTCGGAGTAAGTTTAGGAAAATTGTTTACCAAACTGATGATTGGAAAATAAATATAAAACCGCTTTTCAAAAAAGAGATCATAGGTTTATTCACTAATATGTATCCGGATAATATAACCTATCTTAAAATAAGAAATCACTATCGAATCTATTTATTAGTATATCTATTTTTATTTATTATTTATAAATTTATTTATTAAAATATTTTATAGCCCTTTAAAAATGCTATTTAGAAATACTTAAAAATTATGAAGCAAGCATTACTTAATTTATTATTTTCCCTTATCGCTTTTTCTATTGCATATAGCATTGCGCTATTAACTGGACTGCAGGTGATTCAGCAAGCAGTATTGATTGCCTTTCTTATCCAATGGCTTTTATTTATTCCGGCCTATTATTTTCAAACAGAGAAATTCTATGACTTAACAGGGAGCGTTACTTACTTATTCATTGTGATTTATATAAGCTTTCAAAGTTATTCCGCAATAAATGTAAATATGGGTAGTATTCTATTAGCTTCTTGCATTATCGTTTGGGCAATCCGTTTAGGCAGCTTCTTATTCACAAGAGTTCAAAAAAGCGGTGAAGATAAAAGATTTGCATCCATCAAACCATCACCAACAAGGTTTTTCATGGCATGGACTTTCCAAGGAATGTGGGTTTCATTATGTTCAATGTGTGCATTAACTGCCATTGCAAGCAAAAATGGGGTAGTCCAAAATAGTTTTTTTTATGTAGGGATGTTTGTCTTTATTTTTGGTTTTGTTGTAGAGATGATTGCCGACTGGCAAAAGTCAATATTTCGTAAAAATCCTGAAAATAAGAATCAATTTATTTCTCATGGACTTTGGTCTTACTCAAGACACCCAAATTACTTTGGTGAAATTACTTTATGGTTGGGGATTTCCATTATGTCTTTTTCATCCTTATCAAGTTGGCAGTATATCACTTTAATCTCTCCACTTTTTACATATATTTTATTGGTTTATATAAGTGGTGTTAGGATTTTAGAAATTTCAGGGATGGAGAAATGGGGGCATTTAGATAACTATCAAGCGTATCTACGGACAACACCTTCCTTATTTCCTTATTCTAAGCCAATTAAAAAGAAATAGTCAACATTATTAAAATAACGTAAATCAACTAATTTTTAGAACGCGATTTCACAGGATTTTACCTAACTTTTTAAAATATTTTAAAACACTATCATATGAAATATTTCGGGACAACAATTTTTTTAACGTCAATGATCATTTTTTCTTTTTCCATAGAATCTTGCACAAAAAACACTAACGAAGCAGCTGCTGTAACCGCTTCTCCAAAAGATACCTGGACAATTATTCAGGATAATATTCTCACACCTTCCTGTGGAACAAGTGGTTGTCATGCCTCTACCAGCGATGCTAACTATGTTCAGCACAATCTACTATTAACTTCAGCTACCGCTTACGATAATTTGATTAATATCAGTTCAAAAAATGCGGCTGCAAAAACAGCCGGCCTAGTAAGGGTAAAGCCGGGTGATTATATAAGTAGTTTGTTGTACAAGAAAATTGATTGTCAGACAACTTCTCAATATGGCGCTTTAATGCCATTAGGTGGGGCTAATTTGTCCTTAGGACAGATTGAATTTATCAAACAATGGATCATAAAAGGGGCACCTAAAAAAGGAAGTGTTGTTGATGAAACCGTACTAGCCAATAATACAGCATGCACTCAGGCTTTTTTACCTATGCAGGCACCCGCTGCTGCAGAAGGTTTTCAATTAGCGATCAATACGTTCACAGTAAGTCCCAATACAGAACGCGAAGTGTTTGTAAACAGAAAAACCCCCAATACTTCCACGGTGTATGTAAATAAATTTACCATGCAAGGGCGGCCAAACAGCCACCATTTTGTTTTATATGGTTTCCAAAGTACTACATCCTTACCACCCGTAAACACAATGAGAGATTTGTATAATGCAGACGCTAGTATCAACATAATCACTTTTGCACAAATGCAGAATCATATATTTCTGGGTGGTGGGACAGATGTAAATACAACATATACATTTCCTGCAGGCGTTGCCCTGAAAGTTCCCCCGGCTACAGCGCTTGACCTAAATGCCCATTATTTTAATAAACAAACTACCAATTTAACTGGCGAGAACTATATCAATATGTATACAGTGTCACAAGCAAACGTTGTAAAAGAGGCGCAGTCTATAAATTTTGCCAATTATAATTTTTCTATTCCGGCTAGTTCACGCAAAACAATTAGCACCGATTATACTTTTACCAAACCAGTAACCGTAATTACACTTACCTCGCATTTTCACAAGTTGGGTGAGAAATTCCAAATTAAAATTCTGGGTGGAACGAGAAATGGAGAGATCGTTTATGAAAATACAGATTGGGAGCACCCCATAGTAATCAACCTTGCCACACCCATTCAGCTGAAAGCAGGCGAAGGCTTGACTAGTGTGGTGACCTATAACAATACCACAAATAAAATAGTGAATTTCGGATTAACCAGTGAGGATGAAATGAATATTATTTTCGGGTATTACTATTAAACAAGTGGTTCAATTACAATGCGTCATTTCCTTGTGAAAAAATGAATGGCTAAATTCCTGGGTTTAGACAAGTTTTATATAATCACTGCTGTGTCATTAACACACCCCCTGAAATTGTTTGAAATCGGGTTATCTCATTTTAGGTATAAAATGCCACTATTTCCACTTAGCCGACTCTTTTTACCCGTTTTTGGTGAAATCTTGCCTAGAACTTGATCAAGATTAAATCAATTTATTTAAAACAATCTGAAGCTGAAATTGTTATTTAGTTAGATTAAAAGTCACTAAATGTCAACACAAGTTTCATTAATATTCCCCAACCAATTATATAAGGAACATCCTGCTATTCATAACAATAGACCCGCCTATTTGGTGGAGGAATGGCATTTTTTTAATCAATACCAATTTCACAAAGAGAAACTGGTATTGCATAGGTCGAGTATGAAATTTTACGAAGCTTTTTTAAAAGAGCAGGGTATTGTTATACATTATATTGAATCAATTGAAACTCAAAGTAGGATCGAAATACTTATCGAAAAGCTATATTCAAAAAATGTTCAACAAATTCATATTGTAGATCCTGTTGATAGTTGGTTGTTAGCAAAAATTAAATCAAGTTGTAAAAAAAACGGTATTGAACTAATTATTTATAATGGTCCTAATTTTTTAAATAGTTTAAATAATGTGGACGCCTATTTCTCAAAAAAGAAAACCTATTTTCAAACCGATTTTTACACTTCGCAAAGAAAGTCAAGAAACATTCTAATTGAAAAGGATGGGAAACCATTGGGCGGGAAATGGACTTATGATGCAGATAACAGGTCTAAATTTCCAAAAAAAGAAGTTGTCCCAAAAATACCATCGGCCGCTGTTAATCAATTTGTAAAGGAAGCTGAAAAATATGTACAAAAAAACTATCCCAAAAATTATGGATCAATAAATAAAGATCATTTATTTGCTATTAATTTTATAGATACAGAAAAATGGCTTGAGGAATTTTTGCAAGACCGATTCGAAAAATTTGGAATATATGAAGATGCCATTGTAGCAAAGGAAACGGTTTTACATCACTCTGTGCTGAGTCCAATGCTCAATGTGGGTTTAATAAGTCCACAGCAAATCATAGACCAAGCAATAGCCTTTTCAAATAAAAATAATATCCCATTAAATTCTTTAGAAGGGTTTATTAGACAAATCATGGGATGGCGTGAATTTATCAGAATTGTATATGAGCGTGAAGGTTCAAAACAAAGGACTACAAATTATTGGAAGTTTACTCGAAAAATTCCAGCAAGTTTTTGGAACGGTACCACCGGTATTGCACCTATTGATATTACCATAAAAAAGGTATTGGCAACCGGGTATTGTCATCATATTGAAAGGCTTATGGTACTTGGTAATTTTATGCTCTTATGCGAGTTTGATCCAGATGAAGTGCATAAGTGGTTTATGGAAATGTTTATTGACGCCTACGATTGGGTAATGGTTCCGAATGTATATGGCATGACACAATTTGCAGATGGCGGATTAATGACTACTAAGCCGTACATAAGTGGTAGTAATTATTTAATGAAAATGAGTGATTACGAAAAAGGGGAATGGCAACCAGTTTGGGATGGTTTATTTTGGCGATTTATGCACGAGCATAGAACCTTTTTCTTAAGTAATCCAAGAATTGGGATGCTAGTACACACTTTTGATAAAATGAGTTCGGATAAACAAAATGCGCATTTATCGAACGCCAATATCTTTTTAAAAGATTTAGATATTCAAAATAATATATGAAAACACATATAACAGAAACCGATTTAATGCAGATGGAGCAACGTAAACGAGCGCACTTAATCAATAGCGTTGGAGGCTTTAAAAGCGTTTGTCTTATTGGCACCGTTGATTTGAAAGGCCAAACTAATTTGGCGATTTTTAGCTCCATTGTTCATATTGGTTCCAATCCTCCTTTAATTAGTTTTATCATGCGACCAGATTCTGTTGAACGACATACTTTATCGAATATCTTGGATACGGGCTCTTATACCATTAATCATTTGAATGCTTCTATTTATAAGCAAGCGCATCAAACTTCAGCGAGGTACCCAAAAGAGGCATCCGAATTTGATGCTACAGGTTTAAGTACTGAGTATAAATTTAATTGTAAAGCGCCATTTGTAGAAGAAAGTAATATTCAACTTGAAATGGAATTTAAACAACGAATTGATTTGGCCATTAATAATACTATCATGATTATCGGCGAAATTAAAAATATTTTTATTCCCGACGACTGCATGCAGGAAGATGGATTTTTGGATATTGAAAAAGCGGGAACTGTCACCTGTTCTGGACTTGATAGCTATCATTTATCAAAAAGTTTAGCGCGATTACCATATGCAAAAGTTTAAAGTTCTTTAAACTTTATATTCCTTAGAATGCAACAATAGGCTCGATTATTTGTTAAGTAATTATAAATAGAAATAATATGACATTTCAAGAACAACTGGATCATTTAATTATAGAAAAAAGCGCAATTCCTGAAGCATTTGTATTGCCAGCACTAATTGATCAAAAAACCTACCTGTCTGACGGAGAATTAATTACATGGGATGGTCCAACCCATGAAGTTTTTTCGCCCATCTGTAACCATACTTCAAACGGAATAGAGCGTATCAAAATTGGCTCTTATCCTATCTGTACAGAGAAAGAAGCAAAAATTGCATTAGATGCAGCTTGTACAGCCTATAATGATGGCAGGGGCGAGTGGCCAACCATGTCCGTTTCGGAGCGCATAAAGTGTGTTGAGAATTTTATTACTAAAATGCTCGAACAAAAACCAATCGTGGTAAAATTATTGATGTGGGAAATTGGTAAAACCTACGCAGACTCAGAAAAAGAATTTGACAGGACTGTTGAATATATTTATGCTACTATTGAGGCACTTAAGGACATAGATAGAGACTCTTCAAGATTCACAATAGAGCAAGGTATTGTGGCGCAAATTAGGCGATCACCATTAGGTGTTGTTTTGTGTATGGGGCCATTTAATTACCCCTTGAATGAAACTTTTACCACATTAATTCCTGCGATTATCATGGGGAATACCTTATTATTCAAGGCGCCAAAACATGGTACTTTATTGCATTATCCGATGCTTGAAGCGTTTAAATCATGCTTTCCTAAAGGGGTCGTCAATACAATCTATGGACGTGGAAATGTTATTATACCTGCGTTAATGGAATCTGGAAAAATAAATGTACTAACATTAATAGGTTCCAGCAAGGTAGCCAATCAATTAAAAAAACTACATCCTAAAGTAAATAGGTTGAGGGCTATATTAGGATTAGATGCCAAAAATGCAGCCATTGTTACTAAGGATGCTGATATTAATTTAGCCGTTAAAGAAACTGTATTAGGTGCACTTTCATTCAATGGACAAAGGTGCACTGCGCTTAAAACAATTTTTGTACATCAATCAATTGCCAATGAGTTTATTGAATTGTTAAAAGAGCAGGTTGCAAAGTTGCAATTTGGATTGCCTTGGGAAAAAGGGGTCACTTTAACACCGCTACCTGAACCTGGGAAACCAGCCTATTTAAATGATTTAATTCAGGATGCAAAGCTACATGGAGCAATGGTGATGAATGAAAATGGAGGAACCATCAAGGAAACATTTTTTTATCCAGCTATATTATTTCCAGTGAACCATAAAATGAAGGTATACAGTGAAGAACAGTTTGGTCCAATCATTCCTATTATCCCTTTTGATGATATCGAGGAACCTATTCAGTATATTATTAAATCAACGCATGGCCAACAAGTTAGTTTGTTTTCAAAAAATAAAGTAGAGTTGGCAAGTTTGATTGATCCATTAGTGAATCAAGTGAGTCGTGTCAACATCAATTGTCAGTGTCAAAGAGGACCTGATAGTTTTCCTTTTACGGGTCGAAAGGACAGTGCCGAGGGTACTTTATCTGTGGTGGATGCCTTGAGGTCATTTTCAATTAGATCACTGGTTGCTGCGAAACTAACAGATGAAAATAAAGAAATCATCAATGAAATTGTAGCTTCAGATGACTCTAATTTTTTAAGTACTAAGTTTATTTTTTAAATCTTATTCTATCAATGAATCCAATTCATAACGCCTTAAATGTTTTCAATGAACCATTAATTGTATGCGGGATAAACCCCATGACAGGTGTTTACAGAGATGGCTGTTGTAACACAGGCGCAAACGATAGGGGAACACATACTGTTTGTGCGGTTGTAACCGATACATTTTTACAATTCTCCAAAAGTAAAGGCAATGATTTGACAATGGATTATCCACCAACTGGCTTTAAAGGGCTGGTGGAGGGAGATAAATGGTGCCTTTGTGTGTCTAGATGGATAGAAGCGTATCAATCTAATGTTGCGCCTCCTATCATTTTAAAGGCGACGCATATTAAAACCTTAGAATATATTTCTTTAGACGAATTAATCAAGTTTGAATATACTCCTGTGAGAACTAGCGATTGGACGGAAATAAATAATAAACTAGAAAAGACTTTTAATTTTGATAACTATAATGAGGTGGTCCTATTCTCTAATAAAGTCATGCAAATTGCCATTCAGCAAGACCATCATCCAGAAATAAATGTCCACTATAATTTTGTAAAAGTGCGCATCACTGATTATGAGCAAGGAACAGTTTCTGAAAAATGTCACCGGTTTGTCACTGCCATCAATGAGATAATTAATTCTCATATTTCCAAATAGATGAACTTTAAAATCAAATCCGTTTTGTATTTGTTTTAATTTTTAATACACCTAATACTGCCTCCGTAAACTCTATTGTGTGTTAATACAAATGCACCGGCGTTGCTAAAGTTGAAATACCGAGATCCATCACCACTTACTGTGCTACTCCAGTAGCTCCCACTAATGCCTGTATTATTGATTATTATTTCACGACTTCCAGCAACAGTAAGTTTTAGCGGACTAGCATATGCGCCATCCCCATTTTTCAATGTCCAACTCGACAATTCTGCATTCCACTCTGCTTCTGTTGGCAAACGAAAACCAGTAGGACATGGATTATTAATACCATTTACGCCCTGCCATAAATTTATATTTTGAGGATTCCTCCAATCAGTTAGTGGCGTAGCAGGCATAATAAAATTTGCGTTACCAGGATTGTCAGTTGTTGCCTGGGTTGCGATTGTTGTCGATTTTCTTAATTGGTGTTGATCTGCTGCTCGTCCCCATTGGTATAAATCACCATAGGCGCTTGTATCAGTGCTACTTATTGCAACTCTTGATGCGCCAAGGTTTCGATCCATCCAAATTTTACCATTGGCACTTGTAACGGTGGAGGGTATAACGTTTGGAGTTGGGGTGATTGGTGTATTTTCATTTTGTCGTTTATCACACCCAAAAGTCAAGAAAGCGGCACAAATGATTATAATATTTTTCATATAAATTCTATTGATAATTTTTATGTTAAATATAATTATTTTTTCTGTGTCATGAAAACAAGCCCTCAAATCGCTTGAAATTCCATGATTAACTTAAATCTTCTTTTTTTGCTTAAAAAGTAAACATTTTATTAGTTTCCTTTGTTTTATATATGAATTCAAAAAATGAAGAATATGTATTGGTTTAAATTGATTTTCGCAAGTTTATTGGTGGTTTTTAGTATAAATCTTGCTAAAGCGCAAGGGACCCTTCAAAATACAGGGAAATTGAGTGGTGCTTTGGTCAACAGAAAAACGCAGCAAAATGCGGTAGGCCTTTTGGTGTCATTGTCACCAGGGGGTGAAAAAATGCTATCAGATAGCAATGGTGCATTCAGGTTTACGCGTCTTTTACCGGGCGCTTATGCAATTAAAATTACTGGACTTGGCTTTCAAGATAAACTACTGACCAACGTTATTGTTACATCCGGTAATGAAAATACAATCACTATAGAACTCGAACCCTCTGTTAATATATTGAACGCTGTTACCGTTACAGGTAGACGTAATACAGCGAAAGCGACCACTTTAGAGAGTCCATTGAGTATTCAACGACTTACTGCTGAGGATATTAAAGCCAATCCTGGGGGCAATTTTGACATTAGTAAAGTAATTCAATCTTTACCAGGTGTAGGCGGTGGCGCAGCTGGAGGTACGTTTAGAAATGACATTATCATTAGAGGGGGCGCACCAAGTGAAAACGTTTTTTATCTAGATGGTATTGAAGTACCTATTATCAACCACTTTAGTACACAAGGAAGTGGTGGTGGGCCCCAAGGGATATTGAATGTGAGTTTTATTCAGGATGTAAAATTAAGTACTTCTGCATTTGATGCAAGATATGACAATGCCTTGAGTAGTGTATTTCAGTTTCGTCAAAAAAATGGTAACGCCAACAAGCTTCAAGGTAATTTTAGAATGAGTGGAACGGAGGTGGCAGCAACTTTAGACGGACCCATTACTAAAAAAACAACCTTTTTAGCATCGGTGAGAAGAAGTTATTTAGAACTACTATTTAAAGCATTGGATTTGCCGATACGTCCTAATTATTGGGATTATCAATTTAAAACAACGACAAAAATTAATGACAAGACGACGTTGACTACACTTGGACTTGCGGCGATTGATGAATTTAGATTAGCAGCGCCTAAAGAAGCGACGCCAGAAAAATTATTTGCAATCAATAACAATCCTTTAGTTAACCAATGGAACTATACCCTTGGAATTTCTTTGAAAAAATTAATTCAAGACGGTTATTGGAATCTATCGCTTAGTAGAAACACATTAGACAATCAAGCGGATAGATACGAGGACAATGAAAAGCCTTCTGACGCATCACGCACTTATCAAATCAGAAGTAATGAAACAGAAAATAAATTACGATTTGATGTCACTAAAAATAGTAACAATATTAGTTTAAGCTATGGCTTAGTGGCACAATATGTTCAATTTGACAATGCCTTTTATCAACTGTTTAGACCTGCTTTAAAAGATAGTGCCGGTAAGACAATACAAAATGCCATCACATTCAATACCAATACTGGGGTTGATTTTTTAAGGTATGGTGGGTTTGTGCAATTAGGCACAAGATTATTTGATGACCGCTTGGCTATGAGTGCTGGATTAAGAGCAGATGCAAATAGTTTTGAAGCTAGTAGTCAAAATCCATTAGATCAATTAAGCCCAAGAATTAGTTTAAGTTATGCTTTAAGTAATGCGTGGAACTTTAGTGCCAGTTATGGTACCTATTATCGACTGCCTAGTTACACGCAATTGGCTTATACCAATAATGGACTCACGAATCCTGGTAAGTATATCAGGTCAAATCACTATGTGGCTGGGTTTGAATTTTTACCTTCTAGTACAACAAGATTCACCTTTGAAGGATTTTATAAGGGGTATAAAAATTATCCAGTGAGTATACTAGATGAAATTAGTCTTGCAAATAAGGGCATAGAATTTGGAGCGATAGGAAACGAGCCCATCCAACAAGATGGCAAAGGAAGGGCCTATGGTTTTGAATTTTTTGCACAACAAAAATTAACAGAAAAGTTTTTTGGTGTGTTTAGTTATACTTTATACTGGAGTGAATTTTCGGGCCTAGATAAAAAATTAAAACCTGCTAGTTGGGATAACAGACATTTAATTAGTGCTACTGCAGGGTATAAACTACCAAAGAATTGGGAGCTAGGAATTAAATTTAGGTACCAAGGTGCTGCACCTTATACGCCATACAATTTAGCGCAAAGTAGATTGAATTATTTGACGTTGGGAAATGGTGTATTTGATTATAATCAAGTAAATACCTTGAGATTAAAAGCATTTCATTCAGGAGACCTTCGTTTGGATAAAAAATGGAACTATAAAAAAACCACTTTTGATTTTTACATCGACGTTCAAAATTTTTATTCTTCAAAAAGTACAGGATCACCTCAATATACTTTTCAAAGAAAAGAAGACAATTCAAGTTTCCTAAGTACCAATGGGAAGCCTGTGCAATTGGATGGTAGTAATGCAATCCCATATTTCTTAGAAAACGCCGAAGGCACTTTAATACCCACCATTGGCTTTATTATTGAATTTTAATTGATTAAACTTCAACTCAGTGCTACTTTTTTTGTACATAATTTTAAGTTACATTTAGGTATGAAAATAAAAATCGTCAAACAAATACTTTTCTTCTTACTTATTGTCTTTTACCTTTTTGCAGGGTATAATCACTTTGCTACCCCTTCTTTTTATATACCTATTATACCGCCATACTTAGCTGATTGGGCCAAAGAGATCAATATATTATCGGGTATAGCTGAAATAGTATTAGCATTACTATTAATACCTAAAGCAACACGCTCATTAGCAGTAAAGGGCGTTATTATAATGTTAATTGCTTTTATCCCATCCCATATTTATTTTATTCAAAAAGGGGATTTTTTGCTAGGCTCATTTACCATTACACCATTATTATCCTGCGTACGTTTATTTGTAGGACAACCCATTTTAATTTTGTGGGCCTGGTGGTCAAGTAAATTTTAAAGATTGGTATTTTAAAAAATAAATCTTTCTCTATCCTTTTCGGAAGGAATGGCACAGGTTTCTTTTCTGCCAAATAAAAAATATCTATTCTTTGCTATTAGATTGTAAATACCATCTCTTAAAAATTTTGGGAAAAGATAACCATATTTGAAAATATGAGGCCAACCTTTGATTTGTTTTGCAATTTCAATGACTGCATCTGATTTGTAAAATACAATTCCGTCTTTTATTAAGACAACCGATTTTCCCTCATTTAAAAGACCATGTTGGTGTATGATGTTTTGTCCAGCAGTTGTTTGAAGCGCTACAAATTTAAAAATATTATTTTTGTCATATTTAATTAAAAATGAAACACTATTGTTACACAAATTACATACACCATCAAATAATATTATATTCACTATTTAAATAATTAAATTTTTATGCGCTTGCTGCAAAAATATAAGAAATAGGCAGCTGATTATTCTACAGACTTGTTGTTAGTGTTTCTTAAGCTATATAAATAAAAGGATACGATTGAAAATAAAAAGCCAATTAAAATGATTATATAATTCATTGGCTTTTCTGTAGTTAATGACATTCTAATTAAAATGGTAGTAATGATAAAGCTGGCGTTTCTGAAAATAGTAAAAAAGGAAAAGTGATAAATAAAAGATATGATCAATAATAATACGTCGACAAAAATCATAATAGAAAAGAAATCCGCGTAAAATACAGTATTGGGATTAGGATAGTCTTTATTTAATTTTAATGCTTCCAACATTTCTGTGCCCCATAGATATAAGCTACTTACACTGAGTACTAATAAAATTATTATCATACTTAATGATACTAATTTTTTAATATTGATAAAATTATTAAGCTCATTAACGACTTCCGATTTACGATTATTTTGGTAAATTTTATAATACAAAATTGTAAGGCTTAGCATAATTAAAGAAGCCAGTAAGTCATAGAGTAAACTAATGAATTCGGGATTATTGATATTAATAAAATTTTTTAAATCTAGATCCGCTATATCATGGAAAAATCCTCTTAAAGTAATTAAGGTAATCACTTCAAACTGCTTTCCCACAAACTCAGATATAGATTTTGGAATTATAATAACAAGCAGAAATACTTCGTAAAATAATATAAAACTAAATGGAGTATATATTGCTTTTAAATAGCTGTGCTGTAGATTTTTGAAATAAAGAAAGTTATTTCCTAGAAAAATAATAAGTAAATGAAAAAGGAAAGCAAATACAGCGGCACGCAGTATTAATAATTCTACTTTTCGTACATTTTTAGCATTGAAATATTTATCAAAATAACTACCAGATTTTTGTAATAAATTATTCATGCTGTTTTTTTAGCCTTTATTTTTCACCTCTAAATTTATTCAATACTAGAATAAATGCCACACCAAATAAAATGGTAATTAGGGCTGCGAAATAGGGTATAATTTCAATCATTTTTGATTATTTATTAATTTTAAAAGTATAGCAAACCCTAAAATCGAGGGTACCCATAAACCGATAAAAATACCCGCTTCTTTTTCTCCTTGAAACCATAAAATTTCAGAAAATATTAAAGATGAAAATGCTGATACTAACATAAGCGTATCAGAGATTGTAAATTTTTTAAACATAAATTTTATTTGATGTAATATAGAATTATTAATTTATACTGTCTAAATTAATTCATTTGTTATCTAATTTATTATATATGTATAAATTAGCGTTTACAACAAACACCTATTTGCAAACATTTAACATCTTTGTTTATTTAGATATATAAAGTGTGGCCTTAAAGTTCAACAATTTACTATCTTAAATGGCAATTAATTAAAATGGTAATCAAACTTCTTAGAAATAGCGGAAGGCGGGTTTACAAAATTTCAATATAGTGGTGGCTGCCTGTGCTAACATTTTACTATTAAATAAAAAAGGGCCCTTATTGCTAAGGGCCCTTTGGAATAACTCGATTTTAGAAAACTATTTTGGCAATACAACAGCATCTATTACGTGGATTACACCATTTCCTGCTTTTAAATCAGTTGCAGTAACAGTTGCAATTCCGCCTTTTTCATCTGTTAAAATAACCTTACCGTCTTTAATTGAAGCAGTAAGTGTTCCGCCGCTAACAGCCTTTAAAGTAACTTTTCCTTTACCGTCCTTAATAGCCTTTAAAACAGCAGCAGCATCTAAATTACCAGCGACAACGTGGTAAGTCAAAATTTTAGCTAAAGTAGCTTTGTTCTCTGGTTTTAAAAGGGTTTCAACAGTTCCATTAGGTAATTTTGCAAACGCTTCGTTTGTTGGCGCGAATACTGTGAAAGGACCTGCGCTTTGTAAAGTACTTACTAAATCAGCTGCTTTTACAGCAGCAACTAATGTTGTGTGTGCAGTTGAACCTACAGCTACATCTACAATTGTTTTTTGAGCTGATGCAGAGATAACACCTCCGATTAGCATTGTCAATAAGAATTTCATTTTCATAATAATTGATTTATTTACTTCTTAAACACTCAAACATGTTAAAATGTTTTTACAAAACATGTATTTACAATAAATTAACAAGTTTGTTAATTAAAATATATAAAATTTGAATTAAAGGCTCCACATTTTGATCAATTATGTATAGCCTGACTGATTTTTCAACGATATATTTATTGAAATAAATTATACCTAATAATACAGTAAATGGCTCTAAAGCCATCTTTCCAATTTATCTTTTTTCCTTCAGCGTAAGTTCTTCCATAATAAGATATACCTACCTCATAAATTCGTATATTTTTTATTCGAGCGATTTTTGTTGTTACTTCTGGTTCAAAACCAAAACGTTTCTCATTTAATTGGATGTTTTTTATGATGCTAGTTTTGAACAGCTTATAACATGTTTCCATGTCAGTTAAGTTTAAGTTTGTAAAGAGGTTCGATAAAAAAGTTAAAAATTTATTTCCTATGGTATGCCAGAAAAATAAAATTCGGTGTGGCGATCCTCCAATAAATCTTGATCCATAAACTACATCCGCATAACCCTCAAGGACAGGTTTTAAAAGTTTGTTAATTTCATTGGGGTCGTATTCTAAATCGGCATCTTGAATAATTAAATAATCACCTGTTGCGTTTTTAATACCAGTATGAATAGCTGCACCTTTACCTGAATTTATTTCATGTTTAAAATATACAATTTCTACCCCTTCATTGCGCTTTATTATATCATGTATCATTTCTTCTGTATGATCAATAGAACAATCATTGACAATTATTATTTCTTTTTTAATATTATTAATAAAGGTTAAATTTAATAATTTGTCAATTACAATGGAGATAGTAGCTGCCTCATTGTAAGCTGGAACAATAATTGATATTTTATTAATAATCATTTGTATATTTATGTTACTTTTTTAAATTTTAGTCAATTAAGTAATTTGCTCCTTTTTATGATTAAATATTACGCTAACAATAATAATTATCACAATGCTTCTTAACCGAGAAAAAAGCTATACAAATATATACATATTCTATATTGTATTATGTATAATTATTTACATTTTAGGAAGCATGTTTATTCCATTAATGGAAGTTGATTCTGTTCAGTATGCAAATATTTCAAGAGAAATGCTTCAAAATAAAAGTTTTCTACAAATTTTTGACCAAGGAAATGATTATTTGGATAAGCCGCCTATGCTTTTTTGGTTAAGCGCATTAAGTATGTATTTGTTTGGAATGAATGATTTTGCATTCAGAATACCATCTATCTTAATGGCCATTTTGGCCATATACAGTACCTATAAATTTACACTCATCTATTACAGTAGTGAAATAGCAGGGTTAGCGGCTTTGATATTAGCGAGTACACAAGCAATGTTTTTAATTACACATGATGTAAGAACAGATACGATGTTGATGGCATGGGTAATATTGTCTATTTGGCAATTTGCTAATTGGTTAAATAATAGAAAATGGAGTTCATTGATCATTGCATTTTCTGCTGTTGCATTTGGAATGATGACTAAGGGGCCAATTGCTTTAATGGTGCCTGTTTTTTCATTTGCGCCACACTTGATAATGCATAGAAATTTTAAAATGCTTTTTAGATGGGAATATCTGGTAGGTATTGTCATTATAATAATTTTGTTAATACCCATGGATATTGGTTTATATCAACAGTTTGATTTACACCCGGAAAAAGTAATGTATGAGAAAACGGGGACTTCGGGCTTAAGATTTTTTTATTGGACACAAAGTTTTGGCAGAATAACCGGAGAGAGTGTTTGGCATGAAAATGATGAATTCTTTTTTCTATTTCAAAATTTACTATGGGGATTTTTACCTTGGACCCTATTTTTAATTTTTGGATTAATTTCTGAATGCTACGCTGTAATTAAAGCCAAGTTTAGTTTAAAAATTAATGAGGAATGGATAGTGCTTCCTGGTTTTTTGATCACCTATACTGCACTAGGTATTAGTAATTATCAATTACCACATTATATATATGTGGTATTACCATTTACAGCCATCATCGCTGCTAAAAGTTTATATGATCTTGTTATTAATTGGGGAAATAGATTTCTTAAAAACATTATTAATGGAGTTAATATTTTTATTTATATTTTAGTATTGTCCATATTATTAGTGCTTTTACTATTTACATTTAATACGAATATATATTTGGTTATAGCTAGTATGGTTGGAATGGGCTTGGCTTTTTCGTTTTTAGTATTAAAAAAAATGAGTGCTATCCCTAAGGTGATACATTTTGCCTTATTTACAATTATCACTACCAATTTATTATTAACAATATTCTTTTACCCTAAATTACTCGAATACCAGTTGGGGAACCAAGTTTCCAAGGTGATTCGTCAAAAAAATATAGACAAGAATAAATTTTATTTACACCAAGTTTATTACGAAAGAAGCTTGGATTTTTATAGCAATTATAGTTTTCAAAATATTGAAAACTTAAATAGTATGAAAACCAATGATTATGTTTTAATAAAAAACGAACTTATTAATCAGGAGCTATTAAGCAATTTTAATAAAATAAAACTTATTTCTACATTTCATGTAAGCACTTTAAATGCCGCTTTTTTAAATCCTAAATCAAGAGATAGTGCGCTTACACTTTATACTATTTTACAAAAAAAATAGTTATTGAATTGTAGGCTTCAAATTCAAATATTTATTGTGTCTTAAGATAAGTCCAAAAACTGTACCAATGGTTGCACCCAATAAAATACCTCTCAATACATCCATAGGGTAATGTACGCCATTATATATCCTTGAGTAGGAAACTAAAATAGAACAAATAAATAAAGCTACTTTGAACCCATTATATTTTTTAGGCAATAAAATTGTTAAAAACAAAGTAAAGGTGAAAAAGTTAGAAGCATGTGACGAAACATATCCATATAATCCTCCAGGCCCCGCTTTGCTTAAATGAACTATATTTTTCAAGTAAATTTCATGCGACGGACGTAATACCTTTGTTAAATATTTAAAGTAAGTAGAAATTTGATCACTTAATATAATCATTATGATTGCAGTTGTTATGCAAATCCAGCTTTTGCTTTTATATATTTTGTAAAAAATGAAAATGATATAAATGTAAAGCGGTATCCAAATATTTGTACTACTCAACAAATACATCACTTGGTCCCAAAATGAATTGTGATGACTATTGATGTATAAAAATAATTCTACATTTTTTGTATCTAAAATTTTGTTCATAGAATTACATCAATATTTACTTTGAAATTAAATTATTATTATCATTTTACCTAAATATCAATTTAACAATGAAATACAGCCATATTTGCTATTATTGATTTATGAAACATACCATTTTATTACTTAGCACTTTATTCCTTGTAAAGTTGACCTTTTCTCAAAAAACTATTTTTGTAATTGCTGATGGCATATCTGCTGATGTGCTTGAAAACGCCCATTTGCCTAATTTATCTAGGATTATTAATGATGGGGCATATATACGCGCGCATGTTGGTGGAGATAAGGGGACCTATAGTCAAACTCCGACAATTTCGGCGGTGGGATATAATAGTTTATTAACTGGCACTTGGGTGAACAAACACAATGTTTGGGATAATGACATTAAAGACCAAAACTATACCTATCCTAGTATTTTTAAATTACTGAAGGAACAATACCCAAGTAAAAAAATTGGTGTTTATAGTACTTGGTTGGATAATAGAACAAAGTTACTTGGGGATGGCCTAGCTAAAACTAATAATTTAAAAGTTGATTATTTCTCAGATGGATATGAATTAGATACAGTCCAATTCCCTCATGATAAATTGGCTAACTATATCCATTTGATTGATGAAAGGGTTACAAAGGATGCTGTTCGTGGTATTAAAGAAAACGCGCCTGATTTATCATGGGTTTATCTTGAATATACTGATGATATGGGACATAGATATGGAGATAGTCCCGAACTTATAGCTGCACTAAATAAATTGGACAATCAGATTGGAAAATTATACGACGCAATTTTATATAGAACTATAAACTTCAAGGAAGATTGGTTATTCTTTATCACAACTGATCATGGTAGAAACGAAAAGGATGGAAAAGGCCATGGGGGGCAAAGTTTTAGGCAAAGGTCTACTTGGATTGTATCCAATAAAAAGTTAAACAATTATGCAAATTTAAGCTATCCCGCTATTGTTGATATTATGCCAAGTTTGGCGAACTTTTTATCAGTTAAAATTCCAACACCATTTAAATATGAGATAGATGGGATTCCGTTAATTGGTCAAGTCTCTGTCGCAGCCCCTAATTTAAATGTATTTCAAAATACCATGGATATTAGTTGGCAAAACTACAATGAGGAAGGGAATGTAAAAATTTGGCTAGCCACTACAAATGATTTTAAGGAAGGTGGTCAAGATAAATATATACTACTTAAAGAAGTACCAGTAAGTCAGAATCATACAGTCTTTGATATTAGCAATTACCCTTCAAGTTTTTATAAAGTGGTTATTGAAGGAAAATATAATTCAGTAAATAAATGGTTTATAAAGGAATAATTTATTATTTAAACATTTATAATATCCATTTTACTGAAACGCTAACTGCACGACCCATTCCATAAACTCCGGAGCCGTGGGTTTTATATTTTTCGTTTAAGATGTTCATTAAACTTGTATTTAGGTGCACATTCTTCAAATTTATTCCTGCATCAAAATTAAATAAATTCCAATGAGGTGTTCCCAGCTTCCCAATTCTATTATCATCAATATCATCTTGGGCAAGTCTATCTTGTTTTCCAGCAAATTGGTGCGTCATTGAAAGAAAAATATTTTTCTTATGCCACGCTAATCTATTTTGACCAAAAATAGGAGGTATTCGTCTCATGGGTTCATTCTTAGTTACATTTTGTCCGTAAGTATAAGTAGTATTGATTTGTAAATCAAAATTTTGATCAATTTTTATTGCATAATTTAATTCAGCACCCTTTATATAAGATGTTTCAATATTTTCTTTATTGTATACCTTATACCCATTTATAATTTGACCTTCAACTAAAACTCTGGCAATAATATCTTTTAAATTCATTTGGAAAGCTGATATTGCAAAGTTTACTTTTTTAGAATTATACTTATATCCAATTTCAAAATTATTTGACTGCTCTGGTTTCAAATCATAATTCGGAATTTCATATCTAAAGTCAATGATGCCTAAACTACCAAGATCATCAATATTTGGAGCTCTGTAACCCCTTGTTATTGATCCAAATAAGCATTGGTTAGGATTCAATTGGTAGTTAATACCGAAATTTGTTGCGAATGCGGCTGGTTTCACAGCTATATTTCCAAGGGTTGCATCTTTAATTTGAATATCTAAAAAATTATATCGTACACCTGTATTTATATTTAATTTCCCTAAATCAATATAGTGTAAATTAAATATCGAACTATTTTTATAAACTGAACCATTGGGATATAAGCCTCTTTTCTGAATGGGGGAGTTGAAGGTACTGCTTGTTTCAATGGCCTCGCTAAATACAAGATCTCTATAATAATCAATACCTGTATTCATTGTCCAATTTGCAGTAGGTTTTGAAATAATTTCAGCCGTCAGTCCAATATTTTTAATAGTATCCGCTTCATTTCTATAAATCAATGAATTATTTTTTTGATTGGATCGCTGTTCAATTGTTCTTTGTGTGGAAGCATTTAAAATAAATTCTGATATCCATTTTTGTTTATTTGTTACCTTGTATTTGATATAATTCAAATAATGTATTTGGTAGTCAATCTGGTTTGTAGCAAAATTTTCTAAAACAATTTTGTGGTAAATTGGGACATTATGTTGAATCGTATTTTGACTAGCAATGGTAAGCTCTTGATGCGCGTCAATTTTTATTTTCACTTTTGCATCATAATTTTTTTCCGAGTAGCCTGTAGGGATCAATTTACCTAAATCAGCACCTCCAATTAAATCACCAAATTTTTTAAAGCTTACCCCGCCTATAAAATTCCATTTTTTTTCTGCATAACTGATATCGGTTCTATTCGTTTTTTCCATATCGCCTGAAACAAACTTACTGGTATTACTAAGGTTAATTTTATTTAGCATTGTGGAACTCGCCTCTTTGGTCGTAATATTGATAACGCCACCCATTGCATCTGATCCGTATTCAATGGCGCCAATCCCTTTTAGTACATCAATCTTATCAATCGTAAAAAGGTCAATTGTATTTAGGTATTGATTTGGCCCATATCTATAGGTTGCGTTGTTTAATCTTATACCGTCAATTATTAGGAGGGTTTGATTACCAGTAAGGCCTCTAATGAACGCGGAACCGCCACCATGATTCGTTTTTTGTATAAAAACACCACCTATACCCATTA